>NZ_ATXJ01000001.1:0-300000 GCF_000421625.1 Thermus islandicus DSM 21543
TTCGTCCCGGGTTCAGGAGTTTACACCCCGAAGGGCTTCCTCCTCCAAGCGGCGTCGCTCCGTCAGGCTTGCGCCCATTGCGGAAGATTCCTAACTGCTGCCTCCCGTAGGAGTGGGGCCCGTGTCTCAGTGCCCCTGTGGCCGGCCATCCTCTCAGACCGGCTACCCGTCGTCGCCTTGGTGGGCCTTTACCCCACCAACCAGCTGATGGGACGCGGGCCCATCCGGAAGCGGGTATCCACCCTTTGAACGTACCCCACAGGATACGTCCACATGGGGGATTAGCCCGAGTTTCCCCGGGTTGTCCCCCTCTTCCGGGTAGGTCACCCACGCGTTACTCACCCGTCCGCCGCTGACCGTGAGAAAACCCACGGCCCGCACGACTTGCATGTCTTAGGCACGCCGCCAGCGTTCACCCTGAGCCAGGATCAAACTCTCCAACAAAAACGCCTGCAAGGCGTGGATGCTCAGTTGGGCTTGGCCTTGCGCTCCCCCTTTTCAAGATCCCCCTGCTCGGGCCCTAGCCCGCGCAGCAAAAGCCATGCTATCAAGGCCCCCCTCCCTTGTCAACCCCAAAGAGGCGGCGGATCTCCTCAATGAAGCGCTCCACCGAGTCAAACTCCCGGTAAACCGAGGCAAAGCGGATGTAGGCCACCTGGTCCAGTTCCCGCAGGAAGGCCATGGCCTTAAGGCCGATCTCCTCCGAGGTGATCTCGGGCCCGGGCACCTGGTCCTCAAAGGTGTAGGCGAAGCGCTTTAGGACCTCCTGGTCCACCGGGCGCTTCTCGCAGGCGAGGAGGAGGCCCCTGAGGAGCTTGTCGGGGTTAAAGGGCTCTTTCCTACCGTCCCGCTTGATCACCATGAGGGGTTCCAGCTGGGTCCTTTCGTAGGTGGTAAAGCGGCGGCCGCAGGAGGGGCACTCCCGCCTGCGGCGGATGGCGGCCCCCTCGTCGGAGGGCCTCGAGTCCACCACCCGGGTGTCGGGGTGGCCGCAGTAGGGGCACTTCATGGCACCTCGCGGAGCATCTCGTAGACCTCAGGGGAGACCGGAGGCTCGGGAAGCTGCACCTCCAGGACCACCCCCCGCACCCCCTCGGCCACCATGGACCCGAGGGCCAGGGCCGCCCGCACCAGGGCCTGGTCGTAGGTCTCCCCTACGGGATCGCGGGAGGGGACCACCCCGTTCACCCGGACCCCGGGGAAGGTCCGGGTAGCCCCCTCTATGAGGCCTTCCACAGCCTTGCGCACCGAGAGGACGTGGGGCTCGAGGCGGGAAAGGGGGGGGAGGACCACGGTCACAAACCCACCCCCCGCGAGGTGGCGGAGGCCCTGCTGGAGGACGTAGAGGCTGGACTTCACGTCCTGGCTCATGAGGTCGTACCACTCCCCCTCCAAGAGCTCCACGAAGGGGGTCTTGCTCTCGGCGGTGGTCACGTGGACAATGCCGTCCAGAAGGCCAAAGAGCTCCTCCACCTTCTCAAAGGTGCTGGTCACGTCCAAGACCACGCTCATGTCCCCGCGGATGGGGATGGCCGTGGCCCCGAGGGCCTCTACCTCCGAGGCTACCCCTGTGGCCAGCTCCACCTCGGGGTCCACGGCGATCACCGTGGCCCCATTGCGGCCGTAGCCGTGGGCGATGGCCCGGCCGAAGCCCCGCCCGGCCCCGGTCACCATGACGATCCGCCCCTCGAGGCCCAAGAGGTCCCGTGACATCAGGCCCATTGTACGGGAAAATAGGGGCATGGCCCGCATCCGCGTGGCGCAGGGGGACATCACCGAGTTTCGGGGAGACGCCATCGTCAACGCCGCCAACAACTACCTGAAGCTGGGGGCGGGGGTGGCGGGGGCCATCCTCCGGAAGGGCGGCCCCTCCATCCAGGAGGAGTGCGACCGGATCGGCAGGATCCCCGTGGGGGAAGCGGCGGTCACGGGGGCGGGGAACCTCCCCGTGCGCTACGTGATCCACGCCGCCGTCCTGGGGGACGAGCCCGCAAGCCTGGAAACGGTGCGCAAGGCCACGCGAAGCGCCCTGGAGAGGGCGGTGGAGCTGGGCCTAAAGACGGTGGCCTTTCCCCTCCTGGGCACCGGGGTGGGGGGGCTTCCCGTGGACGCGGTGGCCCGGGTGATGCTGGAGGAGATCAAGAAGGCCCCGGACACCCTAGAGGTCACCCTCTACGGCTACCGGGAGGAGGACGCCGAGGCCATCCGCAGAGCGCTCTAGAGGGGTTTTCGGTAGCCGACCAGGCGCGCCACCTCCTCCCGGTCCGCACCCCCTTCCGGCCACAAGGCGGCGCGAAGGGACAGGTAGGCGGGGAGGTCCGACCCCCGCAAGGGCCGGAGAGCAATTCCCCCCCTCACGGAGCCCCCCCGGACCCCGCAGGCGGGGCCTCGGGAGAGGGGGCCTGGACCTTGGGGAAGTAGCCCTGGGCGAGGAGCCTGAGGTCCGCCTCGCCCACCTTGCCGTCCCCGTCCAGGTCCCCCTTGAGCTCCTTCCCCTCCCGGCCCCAGTTCTGGGCGAGCCCTAGGAGGTCGGCGAAGGGCCTCCCCCGGGAAGGGGCCTGGCCCAAGGGCTTCCCCTCCTTGTCGTAGAGGACCACCTGGGGGGAAAGCCTCGGGGTGAGGGGCTTGGCTGGGGTGAGGAGGAGGCGGAAGGCCTCCTGGTCCTTGAGGGGCTTCGGGAAGGCCAGATCCAGGCGGAGGAGGCGGCTTTGGGGGTCGTAGTCCAGGAGGTACACAGGACTTGCCGCCTTGAGGCTGGAGAGGTCGGGGCTGAGGTCTTGAAGGCGCACCTCCAGCTGGAAGCCCACCGCCTCCCGCCCCTCCACCCGGGCGAGGAGGAGGAAGGGCCCCTCCACCTGGGCGGGGGGCAGGACCAGGGTAAGCCTCGGCGGGGGCGGGTCGGAAACGGTGAGGGTGAGCTTCTGGGCCCGGCTGTTCTTGGCGGCGTCCTCCACGGTGAGGACCAGGGAGAAGCTCCCCTTCTCCCGGGGCACCCCGCTGATCCTCCCCCCTTGGAAGGTGAGGCCCTGAGGGAGCTTGCCCTCGAGGCTGAAGGCGTAGGGCCTGAGGCCTCCTTCGGCGCTGAAGACCGCCTGGTAGGCCTCCCCCAGGTAGGCGGGGGGGAGGCTGGAGGCGGTGAGGCGCAGGGGCTCAGTCCCCGCGCCCGTGGGGTCCTGGGTGCCGCAGGCGGCGAGGAGAAGGGCCAGGGGCCAGAGCTTCCGCATAGGGAAAGTCTAGCCGGTATAGTTGAGGGCATGGTGAAGCCGGACTGGTGGATCCGGGAGATGGCGAGGAAGGGGATGATTGAGCCCTTTGAGGAGCGGCTGGTGCGGGAGGGGGTCATCAGCTATGGGCTTTCCTCCTTCGGGTACGACCTCCGGGCCGCCCCGGAGTGGCGGATCTTCACCAATGTTTTTTCCAGCGTGGTGGACCCCAAGCGCTTTGACCCCAAGAGCTTTGTGGAGTACGAAGGGGAGGAGGTGGTCATCCCCCCCAACTCCTTTGCCCTCACCCGGAGCCTGGAGTACATCCGCATGCCCGACAACGTTATCGCCATCGCCCTGGGAAAGAGCACCTACGCGCGGTGCGGCATCGTGGTGAACGTGACCCCCCTGGAGCCCGGCTGGGAGGGGCACGTCACCTTGGAGATCTCCAACACCACCCCCCTTCCCGCCAAGGTCTACGCAGGCGAGGGCATCGTCCAGCTCCTCTTCCTGGAGGGTCCCCGTCCCGAGGTGACCTACCGGGACCGGCAGGGCAAGTACCAGGGCCAGAAGGGGATCACCCTGCCCCGGATCTAGGCCATGATCCCCGAGGGCACCCGTTTCCTCCTCCCCCCCGAGGCCAGGCTCAAGGCCGAGGTGGTGGGCAGGCTTCAGGACCTCTTCCGGCGCTACGGGTACGAGCCCGTGGAGCTCCCCGCCCTCGAGGCCTACGACCCCGCCCACCCCCTGGCCGAGAGGGCCTTCAAGCTGGTGGACAAGACGGGGGAGGTGCTTTCGCTAAGGAGCGAGTTCACCACCCTCCTGGCCAAGCTCCTCCGGGCCCACCTTCCAGAAGGGGTCCACCGCTTCCAGTACGCCGGGGCCCTCTGGCTTAGGGAGGCGGACGCGGAGCTTGGGCGCCTCAGGGAGTACACCCAGGTGGGGCTGGAGCTCTTGGGGGCCACGGGGCCTTTGGCGGACGCCGAGGTGCTGGAGCTCGCCTTCGCCGCCCTGGAGGCCTTGGGGGTGGAGGGGGTGGTGGAGGTGGGCCTCCCGAGCCTGGTGGGGGAGGTGCTCGGGGCCTCGGGGCTTCCCAAGGAGGCCCAGAGGGAGGCGCAGAGGGCCATCCACCGCAAGAACCTCCCCGAGCTCAAGGCCCTCCTCGCCCAAAACCCCGTGCCCGAGGAGGCGAGGAGGGCCCTCCTCGCCCTCCCCGACCTCTACGGGGGGGAGGAGGTGCTTAGGGAGGCCAAGGCCCTTCCCCTGCCCCCGAGGGCCCGGGCGGCCCTCAAGGGCCTGGAGGAGACCTTGAACCTTCTTGGGAGGCCGGTGCTCCTGGACCTGGGCATGGCCCGGCGGTACGAGTACTACTCGGGGATCTTTTTCCGGGCCTACACCCCGGGCTTCGGCCTCCCCCTCCTCGGGGGCGGGCGGTACGATGGGGCCCTTCTTCCCCAGGCGGCGGGCTTCGCCCTGGGGGTGGAAAGGCTCCTCGAGGCCCTCAAGCCCCCCAAGGAGGAGGCGGCCCCGGAGGTTCTGGCCCTGGACCTAGCCGCCCTCCGCCGCTTTGCCCAGGAGAGGCGCACCGAGCTCTTCCACGGGGAAGACCCCCTGGCCTACGCCCGGGCCCGGGGCATCCCCTTCCTCGCCCGGGGGGAGGAGCTTTGGAGGGTGGAATGAGGCGCTTTTCCCTCACCGTGGCCCTGCCCAAGGGGAGGATGTTCCAGGAGGCCTACGAGGCCCTCCTGCGGGCGGGCCTACCCCTACCCCGGGTGGAGGGGGAAAGGGCGCTCCTCTACGGGGAGGAGGGGGGCGTGGCCCTTCTGGAGCTCCGCAACAAGGACGTCCCCGTCTACGTGGACCTAGGAATCGCCGAGATCGGCGTGGTGGGGAAGGACGTGCTTTTGGACTCGGGGCGGGACCTTTTTGAGCCCGTGGACCTGGGTTTCGGGGCCTGCCGCCTCTCCCTCATCAGGCGCCCGGGGGACACCGCTCCCATCCGCCGTATCGCCACCAAGTACCCCACCTTCACCGCCCGCCTCCTCAAGGAAAGGGGCTGGGCGGCGGACGTGGTGGAGCTTTCCGGCAACATTGAGCTCGCCGCGGTCACGGGCCTGGCGGACGCCGTGGTGGACGTGGTCCAGACCGGGGCCACGCTAAGGGCGGCGGGCCTCGTGGAGGTGGAGGTCCTCGCCCGCTCCACGGCCAGGCTGGTGGTGAACCGGCAGGCCCTCAAGCTCAAGCGGGAGGTCCTCAAGCCCCTGATCGCCCGCCTGCGGCAACCCTAGGATCGGTATGAGGGAGGCCACACCCGAAAGGCGAAGGCGCCTGGAGGAGGTCCTGAGCAGACGCCAGCCCGACCTCACCGTCCTCCTGGAGAACGTGCACAAGCCCCACAACCTCTCGGCCATCCTGCGCACCTGCGACGCCGTGGGGGTCCTCGAGGCCCACGCCGTGAACCCCACGGGGGGCGTGCCCACCTTCAACGAGACGAGCGGAGGCAGCCACAAGTGGGTCTACCTGCGGGTGCACGAGAGCGTAAAGGAGGCCTTCCGGTACCTAAAGGAGCAGGGCTTCAGGGTCTACGCCACCGCCCTTCGGGAGGACGCCCGGGATTTCCGGGAGGTGGACTACACGAAGCCTGTCTGCGTCCTGCTGGGGGCGGAGAAGTGGGGGGTTTCCGAGGAGGCCCTGGCCTTGGCGGATGGGGCCATCAAGATTCCCATGCTGGGGATGGTCCAAAGCCTGAACGTCTCCGTGGCCGCCGCCGTCATCCTCTTTGAGGCCCAGCGGCAGAGGCTAAAGGCGGGGCTTTACGACAGGCCCCGCCTGGACCCGGAGCTCTACCAAAAGGTGCTTGCCGACTGGCTCAGGAAGTGAGGAAGGCCTCCTCCTCCAGGGGCTTGGCCTTGACCCCGAGCACGGAGACCCCGACCTGAAGCTCCCCCCAGGCCTCCCCGTCTTCTGGATTCTCCTTGGCCCTTTTCCAAGCACCTTGAAAGTCCCGGGAGGCCTCGTCCAGGACCTCCCGCAGGTGCTCCTTACGCGCTCGTTTCCGGGCTTCCGTCTTGGACCTATTGCCCATCCACGTAGGTGAGCCAGCCCTCGTACTCGGGCCGCTGCCCGGTGGCGGCCTCGAGGTAGACCTCCCGGAGCCTCAAGGCCACGGGCCCGGCCGTGCCCTTTCCGATGGGCCTCCAGTCAATCATGGACACCGGGGTCACCTCGGCGGCGGTGCCGGTCATGAAGACCTCGTCGGCCATGTAGAGCTGGTCCCGGGTGGCCCGCACCACCTGGACCTCGTAGCCCAGGTCCTTGGCGATGCGGATCACGGAGTCGCGGGTGATGCCCTCGAGGTTCACCGAGTGCTCCAGGGCGTAGATCACCCCGTCCCGCACAAAGAAGAGGTTCTCCCCGCTCCCCTCGGCCACATACCCCTCCTCGTCCAAAAGGAGGGCCTCGTCGGCCCCGGCGGCCACCGCCTCCATCTTGGCCAGGGCCGAGTTCACGTAGTTGCCGCCCACCTTGGCCTTGCCCGGCATCACGTTTGCGGGGAAGCGAGCCCAGGAGCTGGTGATGAGCCTGGCCCCCTTGCGCACCGCCTCCTCGCCCAGGTAGGCCCCCCACTCCCAGGCGGCCACCATCACCTCGGCGGGGTTGTTGGGAAGGGGGTTCACCCCGAGGGCCTTCGCCCCCATCCAGGCCAGGGGGCGGATGTAGCAGCTCTTGTAGCCGTTTCGCCGCACCACCTCCTTGATGGCCTCCTCCAGCGCCTCCGGGGGGAAGGGGATCTCCATGCGGAGCACCTTGGCCGAGTGGTAAAAGCGCCGCACGTGCTCCTTGAGCCGGAAGACGGCGGGGCCCTTGGGGGTCTCGTAGGCCCTTATCCCCTCAAAGACGCTGGTGCCGTAGTGCAGGGCGTGGCTTAGGACGCTGGTCTTGGCCTCCTCCTGGGGCACCAAGGCCCCGTTCATCCAGATGAGCCCGGCCTTGATGTGCACATCGCCGCCCTTGGCCTCAGGCTTGGTCATGGCGAACCTCCGCCCCCATCATAACGCTTTTCTACGCATAAGCCTCAGGGCGTAAGGCCTGGGAGCGATGACCCCCCCGGCAGGGCCCCAAGCTTCAGCCCCACAAGCGCGCAAGGGGCTACCCGAACGGCCGGGCCGGGACGGGGTGGGCCCTAGAGCGCCCCGTACCTCCCCCCGGGGAGGGCCTGGGCCAGGCCCTTCACCTCCAGGAGGGTGAGGAGGGCGAGCACCCTCTCCGCCGGAAGGCCCAGGGCCTCCGCCAGGTCGTCGGGCAGGGCCTCCCCCTGGCGGAGGCGCTCGTAAAGCCTGGCCTCCTCGGGGGAGAGGTCCAAGGGGGCCTTGGGTTTTCCGGAAAAGCCCAGGTAGGAGAGCACGTCCTCCGCCCCGAGCACCGGGTAGGCCCCGTCCTGGAGGAGGCGGTTGGCCCCTAGGGAGGCTTGGTCCGTGGGCCTTCCGGGCACGGCCAGCACCTCCTTGCCGAGCTCCAGGGCGTGGCGGGCGGTGATGAGGGCCCCGGAGTCCGGGGGGGCCTCCACCACCACCACCGCCCGGGCAAGCCCGGCGATGAGGCGGTTCCTTCTGGGGAAGAACTCGGGCTTGGGGCCGGTTCCGAAGGGGAACTCGGAGAGGAGGTCCATCCTTTGCGCCAGGGAGCGGTTTTCCGGAGGGTAGACCCGGTCTAAGGCGCTTCCCAGGACCCCCAGGGTGCGCCCGCCCCCCTCCAGGGCCCCTAGGTGGGCCTCCCGGTCTATCCCTCGGGCAAGGCCCGAGACCACCCAAAGCCCGGCCTCGGCGAGCTCGCGGGCAAGCCTCCGGGTGAAGGCCAGGGCCCAGGGGGAGGCCCGCCGGGTGCCCACCAGGGCCACCGCCCACCCCTCAGGGGGGAGCTCCCCCTTCAGGTAGAGGTGGGTGGGGGGCTGGGGAAGCGCCCGCAGCCCTTCGGGAAAGCCCTCTTCCCAAAGGCCCAGGATGCGCACGCCCTCGGCCTCGGCCAGGCGCCGTTCCGCCTCCGCCCGCCCCTCGGCCTCGGGCAGGCGCCGCCAGGCCTCGGGGAAGCGTTCCTTGAGGAAGCCCGCGGGATCCTCCGCCTCCAGGGCCTCCAAAAGCCGCTTCGGGCCGATGCCCGGAAGGAAGGCCAGGGCCAAAGGGTCCACGCCGTAGAGTATACTGAAAGGCCTGGAAGGTCCGGCCCCTGCCCCAAAAGGGCAAATCCCGAAGGCCGGGATCACCTGCCGCCATGGAAAAGAAGACCTACTCCGGCTTCGTGGCCCTCGTGGGCAAGCCCAACGTGGGCAAGTCCACCCTCCTCAACACCCTGCTGGGGGTTAAGGTGGCCCCCATCAGCCCCCGTCCCCAGACCACGAGGAAGCGCCTCCGGGGCATCCTCACGGAGGGCCAGCGCCAGATCGTCTTCGTGGACACCCCGGGCCTCCACAAGCCCATGGACGCCCTGGGGGAGTTCATGGACCAGGAGGTCTACGAGGCCCTCTCCGACGTGAACGCCGTGGTCTGGGTGGTGGACCTGCGCCACCCGCCCACCCCCGAGGACGAGCTGGTGGCGCGGGCGCTAAAGCCCCTGGTGGGGAAGGTGCCCATCCTCCTTGTGGGCAACAAGCTGGACGAGGCCAAGTACCCCGAGGAGGCGCTACAGGCCTACCACGCCCTCCTCCCCGAGGCCCTGCCCCGGAAGCTCTCCGCCCTGAACCCCAAGCAGGTGGCCTCCCTAAAGGCGGAGCTCCTCGCCCTCCTCCCCGAGGGGCCCTTCCTCTACCCCGAGGACTTCGCCAAGAGCGACCAGGACTTCGGGGAGTGGGTGGCGGAGATCGTCCGCGAGGAGGCCATGAAGCGCCTCTGGCACGAGGTGCCCTACGCCATCGCCACCAAGGTGGAGGAGGTGGCGGAGCGGGAAAACGGCCTCCTCTACCTCAAGGTGGTCCTGTACGTGGAACGGCCCACCCAGAAGGCCATCGTCATCGGGGAAGGCGGAAGGAAGGTCAAGGAGATCGGTCAGGCGGCGAGGAAGCAGCTGGAGGCCCTGCTGGGCCGCAGGGTGTACCTGGACCTCGAGGTCCAGGTCTACCCGGACTGGCGCAAGGACCCCGAGGCCCTGAGGGAGCTCGGCTACCGTTCCTCCCTAGGGTGAGCCTGGGCGCCCCCCAATCGGGGCCGGCCCTTTACCATAGCCTTATGCCCTGGCTCCTGCCCAAAGCCATCGCCCCCCTCCACCAAAAGGCCTTGGACCACTTTGTGGGCCGCCTGGTGGAGCAGCTTTCGGACCCCGGCGTGGACCGGAACGCCCTGGTGCGGGAGGAGCTCGCCCGCCTCCTCTACGCCAGGCCCTACGAGGAGCTCCTGGAGGTGAGCCCCCTCGCGGCCCTGAGCCTGGACCCCGAAGGCATCACCTTTGAGGCGGAGTACTACGCCGCCACCGACCCGGAGAAGTTCCAACGGGTCAAGCCGCTCCTCTGGTTCTGGAAGGTGCTGGACCTCACCCCTTTGGGCCAGTCCGTGCACTCTGGGGTGGCCATAAGGCGGGCCTTGGCCCCTTTCATCTTCAAGCGGGTGGGGAAAAACCCCAAGTTCTTCCAGAACGTGGAGTTCTCCGTGGGCTACAACCTGGAGCTAGGCGACGAGGTGGTGGTCCACCGCTACGTCTTTCTGGACGATATCGGGGGCATCAAGATCGGGGACCGCACCTCGCTTTCCGACTACGTGAACGTCTACAGCCACACCCACCATGTCCTCGCCACCCCCGACGTGACCCTGAAGGAGACCATCATCGGAAGCGGGGTGCGCATCACCTACCACGCCACCGTCTTGGCGGGAGTGCGCATCGGGGACGACGCCATGGTGGGTACGGGGGCCATCGTCACCCGGGACGTGCCGCCCCACGCCATCGCCCTGGGCATCCCCGCCCGCCCTGCCCGCTTCAAGGTGCGCCACGACTGCCCCTACTGCCGCAAGGGGGAGCCCCATCCCTCGGACCTCGTGCCCAAGGTCCAAGACCGCAAGGGCAACCCCGACTACCCCGACTTCCTCCCCCCTGGCTTCGGCACCCGGGAGGCCTAGATGTGGACCAAGGAGGAGCTGGACCGCTACCACCGGCAGATGATCCTGCCCGGGGTGGGTCCTGAGGGGCAGGAAAAGCTCCAACGGTCCTCCGTGGTGGTGGTGGGCGCGGGGGGCCTGGGGGTGCCCGTCCTCCAGTACCTGGTGGCCGCCGGGGTGGGGCGGGTGGGCCTCGTGGAGATGGACCGGGTGGAACTTTCCAACCTCCACCGCCAGGTGCTCTACGCCACGGAAGACGTGGGCAGGCCCAAGGCCCTCACGGCCAAGGAGCGCCTTTTGGCCCTGAACCCTGGGGTGCGGATAGACGCCTATCCGGTCCGCCTGACCGCAGAGAATGCCCTGGAAATCCTTGGACCCTACGACCTCGTGGTGGACGCCTCGGACAACTTCCCCACCCGCTACCTGGTGAACGACGCCTGCGTCCTCCTGGGGAAGCCCCTGGTCTATGGGGCCATCCACCGGTTTGACGGCCAGGTGGCCGTGTTCCACCACCCCACGGAGGAAGGGGAGATGGGCCCCTGCTACCGTTGCCTCTTCCCCAGGCCCCCTGCCCCCGGCGCCGTCCCCTCCTGCGCCGAGGCCGGGGTCTTCGGGGTGCTCCCGGGAACGGTGGGGGCCCTGATGGCGGCGGAGGCCTTGAAGCTCCTCCTTGGCCTCGGGAAGCCCCTCGCGGGCTACCTCCTCCTTTACGAGGCCCTCGAGGCCACCTTTCGCAAAGTCCGGGTGCGCCGCAACCCCGCCTGCCCCGTCTGCGGCGAAAACCCCACCCAGCGGGAGCTCATAGACTACGAGGCCTTCTGCGGCCTGGGAAGGGGGTAGGCCCTACCCCCGGGCCTCGAGGGGGAGGTAGGGCCGGTCCAGCTCGCCAATGTACCGGGCGTCGGGGCGGAGGAGGCGGTTGTCCAGCTCCTTGTACTCCAGGATGTGCCCCACCCAGCCCGCGATGCGGGCCACGGCGAAGATGGGGGTGAAGAACTCCAGGCCGAACCCCAGGTCGGAGTAGACCACCCCGGAGTAGAAGTCCACGTTGGGGTAGATGCCCCGGGGGTTCAAGACCTTCCCCGCCTCCTCCTCCACGAGCTTCAGGATCTGGTACTCCTTGGAGTGGCCGTGCTTCTCCGCCACGCGGCGGGCCAGCTTCTCCAGGACCCCCGCCCTGGGGTCAAAGGCCTTGTAGACCCGGTGGCCCATGCCCATGATGCGCTCCTTCCGGGCGAGCTTCTCCCGCACCCACTCCCGGGCCCGCTCCGGCTCCCCGATCTCCCGGATCATCTTCATCACCGCCTCGTTGGCCCCCCCGTGGCGGGGACCCTTCAAGGAGGCCACGGCGGCGGTGATGGCCGAGTAGAGGTCCGTCTCCGTGGAGAAGGCGGCGATGGCGGTGAAGGTGCTGGCGTTGAAGCCGTGCTCGGCGTGGAGGATGAGGGCGGCGTCCATGAGCCGCTCCTGCTCGGGGGAAGGCTCCACCCCGTTGGCCATGTAGAGGAAGTTGGCGGCGTGGGAGAGGTCCTCCCTCGGGGGAATGGGTTCCTTGCCCTCCCCAAGCCGCTTGTTGGCGGCCACAATGGTGGCGAACTTGGCGATGAGGTCAAGGCCCTTCTGGTAGAGGGCCTCCTTAGCGATGTCTCCCTCCGTGGGGTCCAGCATGCCCAGCTCGGAAACGGCGGTGCGCAGGAAGCTCATGGGGTGGGCTGAGGCGGGATAGCGGCGGAAGGAGTCCAGAAGGTGGGGGGGCAGGGTCCGCCTTCGGGCCAGGTCCTTCCGGAAGGCCTCAAGCTCCTCCCGTTTGGGCAGTCTCCCGTGCAATAGGAGGAAGGTGGTCTCCTCAAAGGTGCTCTTTTCCGCCAGTTCCTGGATGGGGATGCCGTAATAGTAGAGGCGGCCCGCCTCCCCGTCAATGAAGCACATGCGGCTTTCCGTAAAGAGAACGCCTTCCAAACCCCGCGCCACTTCCATACCTCCTCCTTTTCCGCACCCCAAGGGTGCTTCCCCCCCATCATACAGGGATCGGTCAGAGGGCGTCCTCCTGGAGGATCAGGGTCTTGAGGTAGAGGCTCTCCGGGACGTGCAGGCTCCAGGGGTGGTCCCTGGGCTGGTGGGTGAGAGCGTGGACCCGGAGGCGCATCCTTCGGTCGGCGGCGGCCCTACGGGCCACCTCCAGGAGGTCCTCCGCCTTCAGGTAGTAGCTGCAGCTGGAAAGCCAGAGGTAGCCCTCCGGGGCGAGAAGCCTTAGGGCCTCCCGCACCAGGTCCACCAGGTGGCGCTTCATGGGGGGAAGCTCCTCGGGGCGCTTGACCAGGGTGGGAGGGTCCAGGAGGACGTGGTGGAAAGGCCCTTCCAGCCCCCCGAGCACCCCCAGGGCCTCCCCGTGGCGGAGGTCCACCCGAAGGCCAGCCCTCAAGGCGGCCCGGTCCAGGACAGCCAGGGCCTCGAGGTCCTTGTCCACCGCCAGGGCGTAGGCCCCCTTCCGGGCCGCCCTGAGGGCGAAGCCCCCCACGTAGCTGTAGACGTCCAGAACCCGCTCCCCGGGGCGGACCATGGCCTCCAGGAGGCGGCGGTTCTCCCGCTGGTCCAGGTAGAAGCCCGTCTTCTGGGCCAGTGCCAGGGGGATGGGGAAGAGGAGGCCGTCCTCCTCCACCTCCAGGACCTCGGGCACCTCCCCGTAGACCACCCCCACCCGCCCGGGAAGCCCTTCCAGCCTCCTCGCCTCCACGTCGCTCCGCTCGTAGACCCCCCTGGGCCCCACCGCCTCCACCAGAGCGGGAAGCCAGACCTCCCGCAGGGCCTCCATCCCTCGGGCGCGCACCTGGAGGACCAGTACCTCCCCGAAGCGGTCTACCACGAGGCCAGGAAGCCCGTCCGCCTCCCCGTGCACCAGGCGGTAGGCGGTCCCCATACCCTCCCGCTTCCGCATGGCCCTGAGGAAGCGCCCCCGGAAAAAGGGGCGGTCCAGGGGCCCCCGGTCAAAGCGGAAGGCGCGGAAGGGAACCCGGGAGCGGGGGTCGTGGTAGCCCACCGCCAGGAAGCTGCCGTCGGCGGCGTAGGCCTCGGCCACGCCCGCCTCCTCGGGGGCCTCGAGGAGCTCGTCCCGGTACACGTTGGGGTAGAAGTTCCTGAGCTTCCGCTCCTTTCCCGGCCTCACCACCACCCGAAGCACAAGCCCCAGCATACCCCGTGCTACCCTGGACCCATGAACCGAAAGCGTTGGCTCGCCCTCGTCCTCTTCCTCCTGGTCCTCGCCGTGGCGGTGGGCCTGGGCCGCCTGGCCGCCCCGGCGAAGGGGGAGGGGCGCTGGCAGGAGGCCGCCCTCTTCGGCCAGGGGGAAAAGGTTCTCCTCCTGGAGCTCAAGGGGACCATCCCCACGGACAAAGCCCTGGAGGACTTTCTCTCCCAGGTACGCCAGGCGCGGGAGGACGAGTCCGTCAGGGCCGTGGTCCTTTACGTGGAAAGCCCAGGAGGCGGGGTTACGGAGACCGAGGCCGTCCACCGCGCCCTCACCGCCTTGGCCCGGGAGAAGCCCCTGGTAGCCAGTTTCGGCACCGTGGCGGCCAGCGGGGGCTACTACGCCGCCACCGCCGCCCGGGAGATCCTGACCCCGCCCACCGCCCTGACGGGCTCCATCGGGGTCATCGCCACCCTACCGCGGGTACAAGGCCTTCTGGCCAAGCTGGGCCTCGAGGTGGAGGTGTTGAAGGAGGGAAGGCTTAAGGACATGGCCTCGGGGCTAAGGCCCCTGAGCCCGGAGGAAAAGGCTATCCTCCAACGCTACCTCCGCGAGGCCTACGAGCTCTTCGTGAAGCGGGTGGCCGAGGGCAGGAAGATGCCCTTGGAAAAGGCTTACCGGCTTTCGGACGGGCGCATCTACTCGGGCCAGCAGGCCGTGGCCCTGGGCCTCGCCGACCGAGAGGGCTACCTGGAGGACGCCGCCCGCAGGGCCGCCGAGCTTGCCGGGCTCCAATCCTTCCGCCTGGTGCGGTACATCCGGCCCAAGGGGCTTTTCCAAGCCCTTCTCGGCGAGGAAAGCCCGCTGGGCCTCTCCTCGGAGGCCGAAGCCCTCCTAAAGGCCCTTTCCCAGGCCCGCTTCCGCCTGGAGTACCGGTACCTGGGAGGTGGGCTGTGGTAGCGAGCCCTTGGCGCAGGCTCGTGGCCTCCTTGGTGGATGGCCTGATCCTTGCCCCCTTGAGCCTCCTCCTCAGGGTCCTGGCGGGGGTGGACCTCATGGGCCCTACAACCCTAATCCAGGACTTCTTCCTCCAAGGGCTTCCCACCTGGGCCTACTACGCGGGGTTCACCGCCCTTTACGGGGCCACCCCGGGAAAGATGGCCCTGGGCCTGAGGGTGGTGCGGCTGGACGGAGACCGGGTGGACTGGCTCACCGCCTTCATGAGGGAGGTGGTGGGCAAGACCCTCTCCGCCCTGCCCCTGGGCCTCGGGTACCTTTGGGCCTTCTTCCACCCCAGGCGCCAAGCCTGGCACGACCTCATCGCCGACACGCTGGTGGTGCGCCGGGCGGGGCCGGAACCCTAAGCTTGCCCGGGGCCAGGGGGGATGGTAGAATCCTGAAGGCGTGGGCGCCCGTAGCTCAGCAGGATAGAGCGGGGGCTTCCTAAGCCCTAGGTCGGGGGTTCGAATCCCTCCGGGCGCACCAAGGACCAAGGCTCCGCCTCCTAGAGGGGTGGGGCCTCATACCTTTGGCTTTTCCTATGCTCCTAAAACCTCGCGGGGACTTCCCCCATGCGGGCCCAAGCCCGCATGGGGTGGTACTACACCCTGGCCGGGCGCCGAAAGCGGGGAGGCGTCTCCAAAAGGCCCTCCACCCTCCTGGCGGGCTCCAGCCGGAGACCGGCCACCTCCGGCCGGGCCTCGAGGCGGAGGTCCACGTAAAAGCCCCCCTCGGCCTCGGCCACCTTGCCCACCTCGAGGCCCTGCTCCTTCAAAAGGGCCACCAGCCGGGGGAGGGAAAGCCTTGCCCCCGTGGCCTTGTAGGTGCGCCAGCCCTCCTCCCCGGTGAGAAGGCTCTTCTCCTTGGGGGCGCCCCCCAGGAGGAGGGCCATGAGGGCGGCCACCACCTCCACCCGGCCCTCGGCGAAGAGGCGGGCGGCGAAGTCCTGGTAGAGGCGGTAGTCCTTCTCCGGCACCCGGGCGAGGCGGGCCAGGAGGTGCTGCCACCTCGCCTCGAGGACCTCCTCGGGGGTAGGGGGGTTCACCCGCTTCAAGGTGCGCCCCAGGGCCCGCTCCAGCTCGGCGAGCTCCCGCCTTTCCCTGGGCCCGTAAAGGAGGATCACCTCTCCCCCCCGGCCCGCGCGGCCCGTGCGCCCGGAGCGGTGCTGGTAGGTCTCGGGTTTGTCGGGAAAGCGGTAGTGCACCACCAGGTCCACCTCGGGGATGTCCAGGCCCCGGGCGGCCACGTCCGTGGCCACCAGCACCCTGACCTCCCCCTCGCGGAAGGCCCGCATCACCCGCTCCCGGTCCGCCTGGGAGAGGTCGCCGTGGATGGCCCGGGCGGCGTGGCCCAGGCGGAGAAGGCCCGTGGCCACCTCCTCGGTCTCGGCCTTGGTCCGGGTGAAGACGATGGCCCGCTTGGGGGCCTTGACGTAAAGGAGGTCGGAAAGGAGGCCAAGCCGGTCGGAAGGGGCCAGGATGGCCTCCTCCTGGTAGGTGATCCCCTCCTCCCGCACCACGTTGATGACCACCGGGCTTCGCATGTAGCGCTCGGCAAGCCTTTTGGCCCAGGAGGGCAGGGTAGCGGAGAAGAGCAGGGTCTGGCGCGAGGGAGGCGTGGCGGAGAGGAGGGCCTCCACCTCCTCCTCAAACCCCATGGAGAGCATCTCGTCCGCTTCGTCCAAAACGGCGATCTCCACTCCCGAGAGGTCTAAAACGCCCTGGCGCAGGTAGTCCAGGGCCCGCCCCGGGGTGGCCACCACCACGTCGGCGCCCCTGGCCAGCTCCTCCCGCTGCCTGCCGTAGCCCGTGCCCCCGTAGACGGGGACCACCTTGAGGTGGGCGGCAAGGGCGGCCAGCTCCGAGGCCACCTGGAGGGCAAGCTCCCTCGTGGGGGTGAGGACGAGGGCCCTAGGCCTCCGGCCCCGCTCCTTGCTGGGCGCGAGCCTCTCGGCGATGGGGAGGGCGAAGGCCAGGGTTTTGCCGGTGCCGGTGCGGGCCTGGCCGATGAGGTCCTTGCCCTCTAGCGCCAAGGGCAAAGCCGCCGCCTGGATGGGGGTGGGGGCGGTGATGCCGCGTTGGATTAGGGCCCGCTGGATCTCTTCCTTCAGGGGAAAATCTTTGAACTCCATGCTACCTTGTTCCTTTCCGGGCCCACCCGCGCCCGAAAAGGGAGGGAGCGCCCGTAAACCTTCCTAGCTTAGTGAACTAGGGCACGAAAGTCAAGGGCAGGACCTCCACCTCCTCCCCCTCCCTGGCGTCCCGGTCTGGGGGAAGGACCACCAGGGCGTTGGCCAAGGCCATGGAGCGGAGGACGAAGCTGCCCTGGTCCCCCGTGGTGCGCACCGTCCCCTCCGGCAGGAGGAGCACCCCTCGGCGAAAAGCCTTCTTCCCCCTGGCCCCCTTAAAGGGGGTGAGGGCCCGGGCCTTGAGGGGCCTGTAGGGAGGCTCGGTGCGCTGGAGGAGCCTGAAGAGGAAGGACCTCCCGTAGAGGAAGAAGGTGACCATGGTGGAAACCGGGTTTCCCGGAAGGCCGAGGACGGGAAGCCCTTGAAGCCTGGCGAAAAGGAGGGGCCCCCCGGGCTGCTGCCTCACCCTCCAGAAGATCACTTCGCCCGCTTCCTCCAGCACCTTTCGCACCACGTCGTACGCCCCCATGGAAACCCCTCCGGAGGTGAGGAGGAGGTCCAAAGGCCCTGCCCCCTCCAGCCTCTTCAGCACCTCCTCAGGCCGGTCCGGCACCTTGCCGAGAAGGACGGGCTCCCCCCCCGCCTCGAGGACGAGCCCCATGAGGCTATAGGCGTTGGCGTTATAGACCCCGCCAAAGGGCAGGGGCTCCCCCGGCTCCACCACCTCGTCCCCCGTGGTGAGGATCCCCACCCGGGGCCTCCGGAAGACCCTGAGGCGGGGGTAGCCCATGGCCGCCGCCAGGCCGAGCCTCCCTGGGGTGAGGAGGTCCCCCCGCCTTAGGTAGACCTCCCCCCGCCTGAGGTCGCCCCCCTTGGGGCGGAGGTCCTGGGGGGAGGCGGGGGCGAAGAGGAGGACGAAGTCGCCCTCGCGCCGGGTGTCCTCCACCCGCACCACCGCGTCCGCCCCCTTGGGGATGGGGGCCCCGGTGTAGACCGCCACCGCCTCCCCCCTCCCCACCTCCCCGCGGAAGGCCCTGCCCGCCGGGGCTTCGCCGATGAACCTGAGGCGCACCGGGTTCTCCGGCGAGGCAGCCCGGGCATCCTCCTCCCGGCAGGCGTAGCCGTCTATGGCGGAGTCCTCCTGGTCCGGATGGTCCACCAAGGAGGCGAGGTCCTCGGCCAGCACCCGCCCGTAGGCCTCCCTTAGGGGAAGCTCCTCCACCGAAAGCTCCCCCCGGGCCTCCCGAAGCACAAGCTCTAGGGCCTCCTCCACGGAAAGGTCTTGCCTCATGGCCTCAGTTTAGGGAAAGGCGGGCCAGGTCCAAGGCCCCCGCGCCCACCGCCTCCTTGGGGAAGGGGAGGGGCCTGGCCGCCTCCTGGAGGAGGCGGGCGTAGGCCTCGGGGGAAAGACCGGGCCGGGCCTCGAGGAGGAGGGCCAAGGCCCCCGCCGCCAGAGGGGCGGCGAAGGAGGTGCCACGGCAGGAGGCCATCCCGCCCTCGGGTGCGGGGCAGGGGAGCCCCTCCCCGGGGGCGGCTAGGTCCACATACCCCCCCCAGGTGCTGAAGGGGGCCGGGGCGTTAAGGCCCTCCCCCAGAGCCCCCACCGCGAGGAGGCCCGGGAGGTCCCAGGCCGCGGGATAGTGGGCGGGCCCTCCCTTCCCCTGGTTCCCTGCGGCCGCCACCAAGGGAACCCCCTCAGAGAGGGCTTGGCGCAGGATGGCCTCCAGGGCCTCCACCGGGGTATCGCCCCCGAGGCTCAGGTTGAGGACCAGGGGCCTTGGACCCCGCTCCAGGGCGTAGCAGACCCCCTGCACCACCCGGCTCGCCCGGCAGACCCCCTTAGCGTCGCAGACCCGCACGGGCAGGACCCGCGCCTCCGGGGCCACGGCCAGGACCAGGCCCGCCACCCCGGTGCCGTGGCCTCCGGGAAAGGCATCCTCAGGGAGGGTATCCCCGTCCACCAGGTCGGCCCCCGGGAGGAGCCTGCCCTCCACCAGGGGATGCCTCCCCACGCCGGTGTCCAGGACGGCCACCGCCACACCCCGCCCCCGGAAGCCCCGCTCCCAGAGGGCCTTGGCCCCAAGGGCTTGGGACGGGTCTAGGGCGTCCAAGGACCAGAGGCTTTCCGGGTCAGCCCGGTACGCGGCGTCTTGGGCGGAAAGGCGCTCCAGGGCCAAGCCCAGGGGGAGCCCCCCCACGCTCACCCGGTAGAGCCTTCCCCCGCAAGGGCCGAGGTCCCGCGCCTCCAGGACCCCGAAGCCCTCGGGCAGGCGCAGGGAGGCCCCCTTGGGCAGGAAGAGGAGGGCCTCGTCCCGCACCACCTGGCCCAAGACGCCCAGGACCGCCTCCACCGCCGGGCTGCCCTCGGCCCGCACCCTTCTCGGCCCCCCGGGCACCTCGGGGACCAGGAACCGCACCTCCCCAGGCCTGCGGGCCACCACCCGGGCCTCCACCCCCTCCACGCTCACCCGGAACCGCCCGGGGTCCAGGGCGCCGATCCCGAGGCGCACCTCCTCCCCCACCAGGGCCCGGCGGGGGAAGAGGGCGCCCGCAGGAAGGGGCTTTTCGGAAGGTGGGGTTTGGAGGAGGCCGAAGAGGAGAAGGCCCAGGAGCGCAAGCCCCACCAGCGCGGCCAGAGGGTTCGGGGGCGGGGGCATGGTCCCGGGAGGCCTTTCGGTCACGGGGCCATTTTAGCCTGAGGCAGGGGGCGCGGAAAAGCGTTTCTCGTAGCGGGCAGCCAGGGCCTCGTGCCCGGCCTCCCTTAGGAGGGCGATGGCCTCCTCCAGGAAGGCCCGCTCCCCCCGGAGCTCGGCCAGGTTGGCCAGGATGGCGGCGGTGAGGAGGACCTCCCCCGCCTCCCGGGCCAGGAACAGGGCCTTGCGGTAGGCGGACTCGGCCTTCTCCCGCTCGCCCTTCCGGTGGTACAGGGCTCCCAGGTTGTTCCAGGCCCGGCCCAGGACCTCGAGGCTTCCCCCCTCCTCGGCCAGGTCCATGGCCTCCCGGTAAAGCCGCTCGGCCTCCTCCATCGCCCCGAGGCGCTCCCGGTAAACCCCCAGGTTGAGGAGGATCCGGGCCCGGGCCAGGGGGCCTTGGGCGGCCTCCAGGGCCTGCCGGAAGGCCTCCTCCACCTCTTCGGGAGGTGAGCCGCCTTCCGCCAGGGCGAGGGCACGGTTCCCCAACGCCCCCGCGTGCCGCTCCTCCTCTCCCAGGGCCAAAAAGCGCACCGCCGCCCGGGCGAAGGCCTCCGCCGCCTCCAGAAAGCGCCCCTCTCCCAGGAGGAGGTGGCCCCGCAGGTTCAACGCCTCCCCCGAGGCCTCCCCCGCCCGCCCCAAAAGGTGCCAAGCCTCGGCCTTCCGCCCTAAGCGAAAGAGGATCACGCCCTTCAGCACCCCCGCTTCTCCTTCCTCAGGAAGCTCTTCCAGGAGGGCCAAGGCCTCCCGGAAGCGGCCTAGGCGCTCCAGGGCCCGGGCCTTGAGGAGGCGGACCTCAGGGGCCTCCGGGGCCTCCTGCAGGATCTCCCACGCCCTCCTGGGGTTCTGGTAAAGGAGGGGTCGGGCCTCGCTCAAGACCGCCTCCACCGCCCGTTTGAGGTCGGCTCCCCCCAAGAGGGGACGGGCTATGCGGTAAAAGAAGGCCGCCTCGGGTAGGGGTTTCTCCCGGGCCAGCTCTAGGGCTACCCCCTGGGCCTCGAGGCCCAGGGGGGGGCGGAGGAGGGGCCTGCCCTTGGCGTCCACCAGGCCGGAAGCCCGGAAGAGGGCCAGGGCTTCGGCGTCCGGGCACTCCCCGGAGAGGAGGAGGCGGAAAAAGGCCTTACGCACCCCTTCCGGCAGGAGGACCTTGGGCAGGGCGGGGGTCCGCAAGGGAGCGGGCAGACCGGGAAGCCCCCTCGCCCGCTCCAAAAGCCCCTCGGCCTCCTCCAGAAAACCCAGGGCGGCCAGGCCCAGGGCCGCCCGCTTGAGACCCCGGGCCACCCTCCTCGCCACCTCCTCCCGCTTGCGCCAGACCCACTCCTCCAGCTCCTCCGGCAACTGGAGGTAGATCTTCTCCAGAAAAACCCCGGTATAAAGGCCCAGGGCCTCCTCGTAGGCCCCTTCCCTTAGGGCCCGGTGGAGGAGGGGGAGGTCCAGCTCCACCCGCGCCTCCACGTACCCTCCCTCCTCCGCCACCACGCCCAAAGGCCTCAGCTGGGCCAGGGCCACGGCGAGGCTGTTCAAGGGGTCCCGGGCCCGGGGCCAGAAGAGCTCCGCCAGGTGGCGCCTCGGCCTCCTCCCCTCCACCGCCAGGTAGGCGAGGAGGAGGAGGGGCTTCTCGCGGGCGAAGCCCGCCCCCACAAGCTCAGGGCCCCCCAGGGTGCGGAGGAACATGCCCCCATCTTAGCCCAGGGTAAGGTCATCCTCCCCTGGGGCGTTCATGCCCCGTTCATGGGGCGTTCAGCCCCTTTGGGCTATGAAAGAGGCCGGGAGGTGAACCCATGAGAAGGATGGCCCTTGGCACAGGACTCGCCCTCCTCCTCGCCGCCTGCGGGGGTGGGGGCCCAAGCGGTACGCAGGTCCAGGTGACCCTGGTGGACGGGTTGGACAACCCCATCCAGGCCACCGCCGCCGCCTACCGGGCAGGCAGCGGTCCCTTCCAGGCCCTCCATCCCACGGGCCCCGGGCAGTACCGCTTCACCGTTCCGAGCGGGGAGAACCGGTACACGGTGGTCTTCCGCTGCCCCTCCTTCGGCACCCTGGCCTCCCAGGTCCAGGCGGTGAGCTACGAGCTCACCCTGGCCGAGGCCACCTCCTTCAAGGCCCGTTGCCCCCTGGCCTACGCCGGCCCGGAGGCCAACCTAAACCAGACCAACGACAACACGAGCGGCCAGGACTTCGCCGGAGGATGGGGCCAGGCCTACTCCGCCACCTCCCTAGGAGCACCCCTTTTGGACGAAGGGGGCGACGGCCAGGTGAACGACCTGCCCAACCCCTTCCGGGTTCCGGTGGGCCCGAACCGGGAGGTGGCCATTTTCGGCCAGATCGGCACCACCTACTACTTCGGCCGGGCCCTGGTGAACGTGGCCTCCACCACCACGGGCATCCCGCCCATCGCCGTAAGCCCCGTGGGGACAAGCTTCGCCACCACCCAACCAGTTCTGGCCTTTTTCCTGGGCAAGGAGGTGCGGATCCCCCTAGGGACCGGAATGTCCTTCCCCAAACCCACCGCCGACCCGGGAGACCTTTATGAGCTCGCCAACTTCGGCCCCTCCCAAGGCCGCCTGAGGCGCGTCCCTGGGAACGCCCTAGGGAGCCCCGTGAACACCGCGCTTCCGAGCCTGAGCTTCAGCCCCAGCGTGCCCACCCCCAGCGCGGGAAGCCTGCCCACCTTCCAGGGGCTCACCGCCTCCGGGTTCGCGGGCACGAGCCCCCTCAAGGGGTACCTCCTGGCGCTCAGCTGGACCGGGGCCTCCTGGGAGCACCTGGTGGGCCAGGGGGCCCTGGGAGCGGCCACCAGCTACGCCCTCCCGGACCCCACGGGGGTGGCGGGCCTCGAGGCCCTGAAGCCCACAAGCGGCGACGCGGTGAACTGGCAGGCCGTAGCCCTGGGGATGGATCAGGCCCTAGGCCAAGTCCTGGGGGCCAGGCCCATCCCGCAGGGGCTGGTTCCCTTTGAGGTCCTCAACCGCCACCTGCCCCTGGACCTGGAGGCGATCGGAGCGTCTGGGAGCTACACCCAGCCCTAAAGGGCCCCCTTTCCCTCCCCCCCGGGGGCGGCCCCCGGGGGGCTCGCCTTGGCGAAGGCCCAGGGCCAGAGCGCGATGCCCAGGGCGTAGAGGGCGAGGGTCACCCCAAAGAGGAGGTCAAAGGCCTTAAGGCCCAAGGCCCCCTGCACCGCCCCAGAAAGGGCGCTCGCCAGGGCGAAGAGGAGGCTCCATAGGGCGCTCTCCAGGAGGAAGAACCCGGGGCGCTCCTCCTCGGCCAAGTAGTCCATGACCAAGGCGGCGTAGACGGGCCCGGCGGCGTTCATCAGGGCTCCTCGCACCAAGAGGGCGAGGGTGACCAGGGGAAGCCAGGGGGCCCAGGCCAGGGCAGCGAGGAAGGGAAGAGAAAGCGCCTGGACGAAGACGATGGCCCCAAGCCGCCCGAGCCTTTGGACCAGGAGGGGCTGGAGGAGCATGGCCGCCCCCGTGGCCAGGGAGGATAGGGCGAAGACGAGCCCTGTGGCCCCGTAGGTAAGGCCGAACTTCTCCTTGAGGAAGAGGTTTAGAAAGGGGATGACGAGTCCCGCCCCGAAGCCGATGAGCACCTGGGGCAAAAGGAGCCTGAGCCACACCCGGATCCGGCCCAGGAAGCGGGGGGGCCTTCCCTCCCCCACCCCGGCGGGCAGGCCCCGCACCAGGGGAAGGCCCAGGAAGAAAAAGGGCAGGGCAAAGAGGAGGACCCACCGGGCCCCGAGGAGGTCCGAGAGGTAGCCCGCAAGCAGGGTGGAGAAAAAGCCGCTCGCCGTGGTGAGGGCGGCCTGGAGGCTAAAGAAGGCCACCCGTCTCCCCTCGGGGACGAGCCGGGCGAGGAGGGGAGCCGAGGCCCCCTGCAGGAAGGCCCCCGCCAGGCCGTAGCCCACCAGGGAGGGAAAGACCCAAAGCCCTAGGCCCAGAAGAAGCCCGCTCCCCACGCCAAGGAAAAAGGCCAGGTAGAGGCTTTTCAGGTAGCCCAGGCGGGGGATGAGGTAGGCCAGGGGCAAGGCAAAGGCCACCCCGGAGAGGAGGACCACCGCCTGGGCCAGGCCGATGGCCTGGCGGGAGAAGCCCAGGGCCTCGAGGTGGAAGTTGAGGAAGAAGTAGACCAGGTTTCCCCCGAAGGACCAGAGGAAGGCTGCGAGGAGAAAGCGGTAGGCGGGAGAGGTTTCGCGCACAGGGTCTCCTTTCTTCTTTAGCGTTATGCCCCTTCTCCTGACCCGACCGGCCTCAGAAATGCCCAAATGGGCCCCTTTACCGGGGCCCCATGCTGCCCCAAGCCAGCATGGGGTGGCCTTAGCCCTGGCGGCTCGGGCAGTGGGGCGCAAGGGCGCAGGCGCCGCAGCGGGGCCTTTTCGCCAGGCAGACGTACCGCCCGTGGAGGACTAGGGCGTGGTGCACATAGACCCACCGCTCCTTGGGGAAGAGGGCCTCGAGGTCCTTCCCGATCCTCTCCGGAGCCTTGGCCTCCGAGAGGCAAAGCCTCCGTGCGAGGCGGGCCACGTGGGTGTCCACGGCAATCCCCGGCACCCCAAAGGCCGCCCCCAGCACCACGGTGGCCGTCTTCCACCCTACCCCGGGAAGGCGCATCAGGGCCTCCTTGTCCCTGGGCACCTCTCCCCCGTATTCCTCCACGAGCCTCCTCGCCAGGGCCACCAGGTTCTTCGCCTTGGTGCGGTAGAGGCCGATGCGCCTTATGTAGGGCTCTACCTCCTCCGGGGTGGCCGCCGCCAGGGCCTTGGCGTCGGGAAAGCGGGCAAAGAGGGCCGGGGTGGCCTCGTTCACGCTTTTATCGGTGGCCTGGGCCGAGAGGACCGTGGCCACGAGGAGCTGGAAGGGGTTCTCGTGCCTAAGCTCGGTGCGGGCCTCCGGGTAGGCCTTTTCCAGGGCCTCTAAGATCCTTTGGGCCCGGGCCCTTTTCTCCCTTTTGCCCTCCTCCGGGCACGCCACGCCCTCCAATCTACAATGGGAGCGTGCAAAGGCCAACGCTCGGGCTCATCGTCCGGGAGCCCTACGCCAGCCTCATCGTGGACGGCAGGAAAACGTGGGAGATCAGGAAGCGCAAGGCCCGCCACCGGGGGCCTCTCGGCATCGTCACGGGAGGATGGCTCATCGGACAGGCCGACCTGGTGGGGGTGGAGGGGCCCTTTAGCGTGGAGGAGCTCCTCCCCCACTTCCCCAAGCACCTGGCGGAGGAGGCCTTCTTGCGGGCCTACGCCGGGGAAGGCCCCCTTTTCGCCTGGGTCCTGGAGAACGCCTTCCGCTACGAGAAGCCCCTTTACGTCCCCCAGAGGCCCGGGCGGGTTATGTTCGTGGACCTCTCCGGGGTACGGTGGTGAGCCCCCCGTAGCCCACGTAGACGAGAAGGTCCGGGTCCAGGGCGGCCACCACCTCGGGCCGGTGGGTGGCGGCCACCAGGGTGATCCCCGCCTCCCGGCAGAGCTTCCCCAGCCCCAGGGCCACCCGCCTGGCCGTGGGCACGTCCAGGTGGGCGGCGAACTCGTCAAGGAGGAGGAGGTCGGGGCGCTGGGCGAGGAGGAGGGCGAGGCGGAAGCGCTCCCTTTGCCCGGTGGAGAGCTCCTTGGGCCTTGCCCGGTAGAGCACGGCGTCGGAGAGGCCCACCCGGTTCAGCACCTCTATGGCCGCCCGCACCTCCCCCATCTCCCGGAAAAGCCTCTCCAAAAGGGGCTCCTCCCCCAGGGCCACCTCCACCTCCCCCGGGATGTGGGCGGCCACCCGCCCCCCAGGGAGGCGCACCTCGCCAAGGTCGGGCGCCTCCCCCAGGAGGAGGCGCAGCAGGGTGGTCTTCCCCGCCCCGCTCGCCCCGGCCAGGACCACGAGGCTTCCCGGGGGGATCTCCAGGTCCACGCCCTTGAGGACCGCCCGCTCCAGCCGCCTCGCCCTCACCCCAAAGGCGGCGAGCACCTCGGCCACTTCCGGGGAGAGGCCTTTCAGGTCCAGAAGGCTCCGGTAGGCCTTGTGCACGCCCTGAAGCCGGATGGGCCCCTTAAGGCCTTCCACCCTCCCGTAGCTTTCCCGGTAGAGCCTCCCCCCGTGGGCCCGGGCGTAGGGGTCCTCCTGAAGGAAGCGCTCCAGGTACGCCTCGGCCTCCTCGGTGAGGGGGTAGAAGAGGACGGGCCTTCCCGAGGCCGTGTCAAAGAGGTAACGGAACCCCACCCTCTCAAAGAAGGGATGGTAGCGGGCCATCTGGGCGATGGTGTAGACCAGGTGCTTCTCCCGCCTCCCCTCGGGCGCCCCCCGCTCCCTCGCCCACTCCAGGGCCACCCGCACGAGAAGCGCCCCGAAGCCCTCGGAGCGGTAGTCGGGGTGGACCACCACCCGGGCGATGCGGGCGGCGGCCGTGTTCACCCGGTCCAGGGCCTTCTCCCAGTCGGCCCCGCCCTCGTAGGTGGGGTGGAACCAGTCCCGGGGGAAGATCCTCTCCCGGATGTCCCGCTCCACGCCCTCGAGGGTCCTCCGGTGCATGCGGGGAATGGGGGGGTCTAAGCGCAGGTAGCCGAGGATCCTGGGCTCAAAGGGAAGCCTCTCCGAAAGCTCCAGCACCAGAAAACGGCTTGCCGGCGTGGAGCCCCGGATCTCCTTGAGCCGCGCCTCCCCGCCGCAGTCGCAGAGGGGCTTGGCGTTGGCGGGGAGGGTCTTGTGGCACTGGGTGCAGACCCAGAGGGCCACCACCTCCTTCTCCGAAGCGTAGTGGAACTGCTCCAGCTCGGCGATGGCCTCAAAGTCGCTCTCGTACATGGCTTCCCGCGCCCTAAGGCGGTAGCGGTAGGCCTCGCCCCCCAGGGGGCTTTCCCGAACGTGCTCCAGGGTTTTGGCGAAGGGGGGCCAGAGGGGAAAGGCGCCCTCGAGGGCGTACTCCTCAAAGCCGAGGACGGGCTTCTTGAGCTCGGTGCGGAGCCTCACCTTCTCCCCCGGCCTAAGCCACTTGGCGGCGTCCCCCGACATCCTGAGGAGGACACCCCCCGTGAGGAGGACCTCCCCGTACCAACGCCAGTAGACCCTGCGGCCCAGGACCCGGGGCATGGCCTAGTACGCCTTGGCGAACACCACCCGCTTGCCGTAGGCGGAGGGCCTGCCGCAGCGGACACAGGGGCCTTCTTCGGGTTCGGCCTCAAAGGGCACGCAGCGGGTGGTGGCGGTGGTCTCCTCCTGGATGAGCTTCTCGCAGGCCTTGTCCCCGCAGTGGAAGGCCAGGGCGAACCCTTCCTGCACCGCCTCCTTGAAGGCCTCGTAGGTGTCCGCCTTCCGGGTGTGGGCCTCCCGGAAGGCCAGGGCCCTCCGGTAGAGTTCCTCGTGGAAGGCGTCAAGCTTCCCGGGCAGGGCCTCGGGGAGGGCGGCGAGGGGCAGGGTCTCCTTGCCCCCGAGGCGGCTCGCCAGCACCGCCTGGCCCCCCTCGAGGTCCTTGGGGCCAAGCTCCACACGGAAGGGTACCCCCTTGAGCTCCCATTCGTGGAACTTGTAGCCGGGGGTGTGCTGGTCCCGGTCGTCCAGGTGGACCCGGAGGCCTTGAGCAAGAAGGGCCTGGCGAAGGCCTTGGGCGGCCTCCAAAACCCGCTCGCGGCTTTCCTCCTTGTAGATGGGGACGATGACCACCTGGATAGGCGCAAGGCGTGGGGGCAGGACAAGGCCCCGGTCGTCCCCGTGGGTCATGATGATGGCCCCGATGAAGCGCCAGGAGAGGCCCCAGCTCGTGGTGTGGACGTACTTCACCTGGAGGTCCTTGTCCTGGAACTTGATGTCAAAGGCCCGGGCGAAGTTCTCCCCCAGGTAGTGGCTCGTGCCCGCCTGGAGGGCCTTGCCGTCTTTCATCATGGCCTCAATGGTGGTGGTGTAGACCGCTCCCGCAAACTTCTCCTTTTCGGTCTTGAGGCCCTCTATGACGGGGATCGCGGCGTACTCCCGCGCAAGCCTGGCGTAGATGGAGAGCATCCTCCGCACCTCTTCTTCCGCCTCCTCCCTCGAGGCGTGGGCGGTATGCCCTTCCTGCCAGAGGAACTCGCTGGTGCGAAGGAAAGGCCTGGTGCGCATCTCCCAGCGCACCACGTTCCCCCACTGGTTGAGGAGCTGGGGCAGGTCCCGGTAGCTTCGGATCCACCGGGACCACATGTAGCCGATCACCGTCTCCGAGGTGGGGCGCACCGCCAAAGGCTCCTCCAGCGCCTCGCCCCCGGCGTGGGTCACCACGGCGAGCTCGGGGGAGAAGCCCTCCACGTGCTCGGCCTCCTTCTTGAGGAAGCTCATGGGGATGAAGAGGGGGAAGTAGGCGTTCTGGTGACCCGTCTCCTTGAACATCCGGTCCAGAACCCCCTGGATGTTCTCCCAGAGGGCGTACCCGTAGGGCCGGACCACGATGGTTCCCCGCACCGGGCCATAGTCGGCGAGCTCGGCCTTTTGGATGACCTCGAGGTACCACTCGCTGAAGTCCTCGCTCTGGGGGGTTAGGCCCTTCTCCTTCGCCATACCCGCCCATCTTACCCCAGTAAAATGGCGCCATGGACCTCTTCCCCGTCTTCAAGGAGCTCGCCCAGAAGACCCCAAGCAAAATTCTCCTCATCGTCCTGGACGGCGTGGGGGGGCTTCCCCTGGAGCCGGGGGGCCCCACGGAGCTGGAGGCCGCGCGAACCCCCAACCTGGACCGGCTGGCGCAGGAAAGCGCCTTAGGCCTCCTCACCCCCGTCTACCCGGGGCTTGCCCCTGGATCGGGGCCAGGCCACCTCGCCCTCTTCGGCTACGACCCCTTCCGATACGTGGTGGGCCGGGGGGCGCTTTCTGCACTGGGCCTCGGGGCCGACTTCCGGGAGGGGGACGTGGCCCTTAGGGGGAACTTCGCCACCCTAGACGCCGAGGGCAGGGTTCTGGACCGCCGCGCCGGAAGGCCCTCCACCGAGGAAAACCGGCGGGTCATCGCCAAGCTGCAGGAGGCCATCCCCCGGCTGGAGGACGTGGAGGTCCACTTCTACACGGAAAGCGAGCACCGCTTTTTGGTGATCCTCCGGGGCGAGGGGCTTGCCGACGAGGTCACGGACACCGACCCCCAGAAGACAGGCCTTCCCCCCCTACGGGCCCAGGCTCTGGACCGGGCCTCGGAGAAGACGGCCCGCCTCGTCAACCTGCTATCGGAGAGGGTCCGCGAGGCCCTCAAGGAGGAGCCCCGCATGAACGGGGCCCTCTTCCGCGGGGCTTCCAAAAGGCCCAGCTTCCCCAGGATGCAGGAGGTCTACGGGCTTACCCCGGCGGCCATCGCCAGCTACCCCATGTACAAGGGCCTCGCTGCTCTGGTGGGCATGGAGGTCCTTCCCGTGGAGGGGGAAGGGGACGCCCTGGAGGGCAAGCTCCAAGCCCTCGAGGCGAACTGGGACCGGTACGACTTCTTCTACTTCCACGTGAAGAAGACGGACGCCATGGGGGAGGACGGCAACTTCCCGGGCAAGGTGGAGAAGATTGAGCTCTTTGATGCCCTCCTCCCTGGGATCCTAGCCCTTAGACCGGAGGTCCTGGCCATCACCGGGGACCACTCCACCCCAAGTGCCCTCAAGGCCCACTCCTGGCACCCCGTACCCCTCCTCCTGAAAGCGCCCTATCTCCGGGCCGACGAGGCGAAGCGCTTCACGGAAAGGGAAGCCCTAAGGGGAAGCCTGGGCCACCTCCGGGGGGTGGAGCTCATGCCCCTCCTCCTGGCCCATGCGGGGAAGCTCCTCAAGTACGGGGCCTAAAATGGGAAGATGATCCGCCACCGCCTCCTTTTGGAGCCGGGGGAGGAGATAACCCCCCTTCTCCTGTCCCATCCTCCTCTGCTCTGGAACCCCCCTAGAGGTACCCCGCCCGCTTGAGCTCTTCTTGGACGGCCTCGAGGACCAGCTCGTAGGCCCGGTCCAGGTCCACCCCCTTCAGGGTAGCCCCGGCGGCGGGCACGTGCCCCCCGCCCCCGAGCCTCAGGGCGATGTTCTGGGCCGAGACCCCGCCCCGGGAGCGGATGGAGACCTTAACCCCCTCCTCCCGCCGGCGCAGGAAGACCGAGACCACGCTCCCCTCCACGTAGCGGATAAGGCCTACGAAGTCGTCGGAGTCCTCCTCGCCCCCCGCCCCCTCGGGGAGGTGGGCGGTGACGAGAAGCCCTCCAAAGTGGAAGGCCACCGTGGAGAGGACCTGACCCATGAGGCGGAAGTAGGAAGGGGGGCGGAACTGGAGGCGGTCGGTGAGCTCGGCGAGCTTCACCCCGTACCCCACGAGCTCCGCCGCCACCTTTAAGACCTCCGGGGTGGTGTTGGCGAAGCGGAAGTTCCCGGTGTCGGTGAGGATCCCCGTGAGGACGGGGGTGGCGATCTCCGCGGTCCACTCCACGCCCAAAAGGTCTATGAGGTCCTTCACCATCTGGGCGGTGGCGGCCTTGGAGGGGTCCACCACGGCCAGGTGGCCAAAGCGGGGGTTGGTGCCGTGGTGGTCAATGTTGATGACGAAGCCTTCCACGGGGACCCCCACCACCCTCGAGGGCTCAGCGCTGTCCAAGGCCACCAGGGTGGCCCCAGGGGGAAGCTTCTCCACAGGGTCGGAGTACTCCTCCTCCTTGGGCAAAAAGCGCAGGAAGCGGGGGGGATCGGCCACCCAGCGGGCGTCCTTGCCCAGGGCCTTGAGGGCCCGGTAGAGCCCCAGGGAGCTTCCGATGGCGTCCCCGTCCGGGTCCACGTGGGTGGCGAGGTAGATGGGGCCCTCCACCGCCTTCAGGACCGCGGCCACCAGGCCCATCCTTTCCCAGTACTTAGGGTCAGGGGCGTTCCCGTCCACGAAGCTAAGGTATCACGCAAAAGGGTTCTTTACCCGCACCCCTCCGTAGGAAGCGGGGTGGAGAATTCCTGGAGAACCCGCAAAGAGAGGGCTAGCCTTCTCTCCAAAAGAAGCGTCTCCAGAAGAGGGATGGCCCGTGCCCTTTTCTCCGGCGAGGAAAGGTCGTAGGCGTAGACCAGGACGTTGGTGTCCACAAACTCAAGCCCTGCGGGCATGCCGCCCCTCCCGGGGGGACAAGGGCTGGCCCCCGGTGAGGTTCCGGCCCAGGGCCCTAGGTTTAGCACATCATGCTGGGCTAAAGGTTCCACCCCCCCGCCACCTCCAGCACCTGCCCCGTGAGGTAGGGCTCCCGGACGAAGAAGAGCACCGCTTTGGCGATCTCCTCAAGGAGGGCGAGCCTTCCCATGGGGATCTCGTGAAGGGGCTTGGAAACGGAGTTTTCCGCTACCCCGGGGGCCACCACGTTGGCGGTGATGCCCATGGCGGCAAAGCGCTTGGCGATGGCCTTGGTGTAGAGGATAACCCCGGTCTTGGCGATGGCGTAGGGGGTGATATGGGTCCGGGCGAGGAGGTTTCCCGCCCCGGCGTAGCCCAGGTTCACGATGCGCCCAAAGCCCTGCTCCGCCATGAGGGGAAGAACCCTTTGGGTAAGGAGGAAGGTGGCGGTGAGGTTGGTGTCCAGGATCCAGCGCCACTCCTCCAGGGTTACCGCCTCTATGGGCTTAAAGAGGTAGTCCCCCACGTTGTTGACCAGCACGCCCACGCCCCCGAGGTGGTAGCGCACCTCTTCCACCAGGGAGGCCACCTCCTCCTCCCGGGTGAGGTCGGCCCGAACCTTGATCGCCTTCACCCCAAGGGCCTCGGCCTCGGCCCGGGTAGCCTCGGCGAGGGCCTCGGAGGTGCGGTAGTGGACGGCCACGGCATAGCCTTCCCGGGCCAAAGCGAGAAGGATGGCCCGCCCGATCCCCTTGGCGCTTCCCGTGACCAACGCGGCCCTCATTCTTCCTCCAGGTAGCGCTCCAGAAGGGCCCGGGTGAAGGCGTTTAAAGGGTAGGCGAGCCCCTCTTCCGGGAGCACCCAGGCCCACTCCAAGATCTCCTCGCCGGGGCGCACCTCCCCTTCCGCCCTCGCGAAGTAGTTGAAGAGGAGCATGTGGGTGGGCTTGTAGAACTCGGGGCTAAAGAGGGCCTCCTGCACCAGGGCGAAGCGGATATGGGAAAGCCTGAGGCCCACTTCCTCCCAAAACTCCCGCCTCAGGGCCTCCTCCAGAGCCTCCCCCCACTCCACCTTCCCCCCGGGCACCCCCCAACGCCCCGGCCACTTGGCGGTGCGCACCAGGAGCACAAGGCCCCCCCTCTCCACCAGGGCCCCTACCGTGGGGATGGGATACTGCGGGCGATCCTCCATAGGTACCAGGCCCCAAGGTACACCGCCTGGAGGAGGACGAAGGTGAGGTAGGCCGCAGGCTGGTGAAAGGCCAGGAAGACCCCGAGAAAGAAAAGCTGGGTGGTGAGGCCCAGGTTGACCACCCCCGCCAGGGCGGCCTCGTCCCAAAAGCGCAAGGGGTCAAGGCCGAGGCGGCGGGCCAGGGCCTCCTCGAGGGCGGTCACGGCCCGGTCCTGGGGCAGGAAGAGGAGGCGGTAAACCCCCCTCAAGAGGGCGAGGAGCGGGGTCTCGGGGTCCCGGGGCTCTTGGGCAAGGGGAAGCCCCCGGGCTTTTCGGTAGAGCCTCTCCAGGTTAAAGTCCCAGGTCTGGACGAGGGTAAAGACCAAAAAGGCGGCCAGGGCCCATCCCCAAGCCCCGGTCCGGAAGCCTAGGGCCAGAAAGAGAAAGAGGTTGCCCAGGAAGTCCAGCTCCGTGTCCAGATAACGCCCGAGCTCCGTGACCTCACCCCTGAGGCGGGCAAGCTGCCCGTCGGCGTTGTCCAGGACGGTCTTCGCCTGCAGAAGGAAGGCCGCGAGGAGATCCTCGCCCCTGAGGACGAGCCCCGCGGCGAGGAGGACCAAAAGGGTGTGGAAGAGGACCAGGTGGGGGGGCCTCACGGGGGTGGGGAGGAGGAGGCGCACCAGGAGGTGGGCCAGGGGGCGGAAGAGGACCGCGTTCAAAAACTCCTGAACGGGTCTCGCCTTGGCCCCGGGCACCATGGCTAGTCCTTGAGGTGGGCCAGGATCCTGGCCACCGTTTCCTCCAGGGTTAGGTCGCTGGTGTCCAGGACCAGGGCGTCGGGGGCCGGAGCGCTTTGCGTCCTGTCCTTAGCGTCGCGAAAGAGGAGCTGGCGTAGCACCTCCTCGTAGGCCTCGGGCCTTTCCCGGGCGCGCCGCTGGGCCCGGACCTCGGGCCTCGCCGTGAGGTAGAACTTGTGGGGGGCCTCCGGGAAGACCACCCGGCCCATGTCCCGGCCCTCGGCCACGAAGGGCGGGGGCACCTCCTTAAGCCTCCGGTTCACCCAGGCCCGCACCCCGGGAAGCCGGGCCACCTCCGAGACGATGCGGTCCACCTCGAGGGTGTGGAGGAAGGGGGTGAGGTCCTCCCCGTCCGCCAGGACCCGGTTGCCCGCCCTCTCCGGCAAAAGCCGAACCCTCTTTGCCTCCAGGAGGCGGAGGAGGGCCTCCTCGTCCTTCGGGTCCACCCCGGACCTCAGGGCCAGATGGGCCGCCGCCCGGTAGAGGAGGCCGCTGGAGAGGTAGGGCACCCCCAAGGCCTCCGCCACCCGCTTGGCCACGGAGCTCTTCCCGGAGGCGGAGGGGCCGTCAATGGTCACGATCCCCCGCATAGCCTCTTCAGGTCCTGGAAGAAACCCGGGTAGGAGATCTCCGCCCATTCAGGCTCCAGGATCCGGACCCCCACGGGGAGGCCGGCCACGGCGAAGGCCATGGCGATGCGGTGGTCGTGGAAGGGCTCCACCGTCCCGGGCCGCACCCCGCCGCCCCGGACCCTGAGCCAGTCCGGCCCCTCCTCCGCCTCCACCCCCAGGGCCCGGAGGTTCCTGGCGATGGCCGAAAGGCGGTCCGACTCCTTCACCCGGAGCTCGGAAAGCCCCGGGATGAAGGTCTCCCCTTCCGCCCAGGCGGCGGCCGCGGCCAGGGCGGGCACCTCGTCCACCATGAGGGGGATGAGGCCGGGGTCCACAGCGACCCCCTGTAAGGGGCTATGCCGGGCCCGCACGTAGCCCACGGGCTCCCCCGCCTCCCCCTCGAGGACCCGCCACTCCACCTCGGCCCCCATGGCCTTCAGCACCTGGAGGAGGCCGGTGCGGGTGGGGTTCAGGCCCACCCCTTCCACCACCACCTCCGAACCCGGGACGAGGAGGGCCGCCACCAGGAAGAAGGCCGCCGAGGAAAAGTCCCCGGGCACGGTGAGGTCCCTGGCGGGGAAGGGCCCGGTCCTAAAGGTGCGCACCCACCCTTCCCCGCGTTCCAGGGGCAGGCCGAAGTGGCGGAAGAGCCTTTCCGTGTGGTCCCGGGTGGGCGTGGGCTCCAGGACCTCCGTCACCCCCTCGGCGAAGAGGCCGGCGAGGAGGAGGGCGCTCTTCACCTGGGCGCTGGGGACGGGAAGGACGTAGCGGAGGCCCCTCAAGGACGTCCCCCGCACCGCCAGGGGGGCCTTGTCCCCCCCCTCCCGGCCGTCCACCTGGGCCCCCATGGCCCTGAGGGGCGCGGCCACCCGGCCCATGGGGCGCCGCCTTAGGGAGGCGTCCCCGGTGAGGACGGCAAAAAGCCCCTCCTGGCCCGCGAGGATCCCGAGGAGGAGGCGCATGAGGGTACCGGCGTTGCCGCAGTCCAGGACGTCCTCGGGCTCCTTTAGGCGGAGGCCCCTCCCCCGCACGAGGAAGTGGGGGCCCTCCTCCTCTATCTCTGCGCCCAAGGCCCGGAGGACCCGGACGGTGGAAAGGGTATCCCCCGCCTTCAGGGGGTGGTAAAGCCTCCCCTCCCCCTCGGCCAGGGCGAGGAGCATCAGGCCCCGGTGGGTCACGGACTTGTCCCCGGGGACCCTCAGCCTCCCCCGCAAGGGGCCGCAGGGGCCAAGGTCCAGAAAAGGGCGGTCCATGCCCCCTAGTCTTGGGGCAGGGAAGGGGTTTGGTCAAGGCCGGACCTTGGCTAGAATAGAAGCCAAGCATGGCCCTGGCCTGGTCAAGCCCGGTCTACCTGGAAAGGCGAAGGCTACTGGAGCTCCTTCCCGAGGCTCCAGGTTTCGCCATTTGGCTGGAGGCCCCCGCGGGCTTCGGCAAGAGCGTGCTCGCCGGGCAGCTCGCCTCGAGGCTGGGGCTGCGCACCCTGTGGGGAAGCGCCGCCCTGGGGGAGCCCAAGGCCCTCCTGGCGGAAAGCCTCGGGGTCCCCCCGGAGGCCCCTTGGGCCGCGGTGGTGGCGGCCCTGAGGGAAACCCCCACCCTGGTGGTCCTCGAGGACCTCACGGGCAGGGAGGCCCTCTCCCCCCTCCTAAGGACCCTGCCCTGCCTCCTCCTCCTGGCGAGCCGCACGCCCCTGCCCTACCCCGAGCTCCCCAAGCTCCTCGCCGAGGGGCGGCTCGTCCACCTCCGGGCCCCCGACCTCGCCTTCACCGAGGAGGAGGCCCGGGCCCTTTTTGGCGGAAAGGAGGGGTGGCAGGCGGCCCACCGGGCCACGGGCGGCTGGCCCCTGCCCCTCTTCCTCGCCGCCCTCACGGGACGCCCCCCAGAACCTGGGCCCCTCCTCCAGGGGCTTAGGGAAAGCCTCTCGGAGGCAGAGTTTAAGGAGGGCCTCCTCCTTGCCGCCCTCCCTGCGCTACCCCTAGACCAGGCGGTCCCGGCCACCGAGGCCCTCTTCCAGAAGGGGCTCCTGCAGAGGCTCCCCCAAGGGTACCGGCTCCACCCCCTCCTCAAGGAGATGGCCCTGCGCACCCTAGGCGAGGAGGTCCGGCAGGCGGTGCACGAGGCGGAGGGGAGGCTTTCCCCGGAGCTTCTGGCCGAGGCCTACCACCAGGCGGGCCTCCACCCGGAGCTCCTTGCCCTCCTGGAAAGGCCCCTTACCCTGAGGATTCCGGCCGAGCGGCTCCTCGCCTGGCAGGACCTCCTGCGAGGGGGCGGGGAGCGGACCCGGCTGCGGCTTGGGGAGGCCCTCCTGGAGGCGGGAAAGCGGGAGGGGGTGCCCCTCCTCGAGGCCCTGGCCGCCTCCCCGGACCCCGGCGTGGCCCTCATCGCCTCCGGCCACCTGGCCTACTACCTGGCCGACCCCCTTCTGGGCCAGGACCTGGGGGCGGCCTGGGCCCACCTGGAACGGGGCCTGGCCCTTTTGGACCAGGTCCCCCCCGAGCTTGCGGGCCGCTTCTTGAACGACGCGGCCCGGGTCCCCTGGGAGGAAGGGCGGCCGGAGGAGGCCGTAAGGCTCCTGCAGGAGGCCCTAAACCGCCTCCCCGAGGGGAGCCCTTACCGCCTCGCCCCCCTGACCAACCTCGCCTTCCTGCGCTTTGAGCAGGAGGGCGCCCTCCTGGGGCACATCGCGGCCCTGGAGGAGGCCGTGCGCCTGGGAGGTCTGGGTCCGGCCAACCTGCCCGGCCACCTGCGGGACCTGGGCCGGCTCTACCTCCTCCTGGGGGAGAGGGAAAAGGCCAAGGCCCGCCTCAAGGAGGCAGCCGAAGCCCCGGGGAGCCCCCTTGCGGCCCTGGAGGCCCGGATGCTCCTCGCCCACCTCGAGGAAGACCCCGACACCCTGGCCCGCCTGGTGGCCCAGGCGGAGCTCTGGGAAAACCCCTACCTGGTGGAGCGCGGAAAGTCCCTCCTGGCCGAGCTCTTGCGGGAACCGGGCCTCCTTGAAGGGCTTCAGGGCTTCCTGGCGCGCCTGACCCGGGCCCTGCTCACCCAGGAGCCCGCCCACCTTCCCCCGTACCCGGCGGAGCGGGAGGAACAGCTCTACTGGCACGCGGCCCGCTACCGCCTCCTGCGGGAGGAGGGCGACCTTAACGCCCTCCTTGCCCTTACCGACGCCAAGGAGCGGGTCCTCCCCGGCCTCCTCCCCCTCCACCTCCTCCCCCGCCGCCTTCCCGAGCTGGCCAGGCCCTACCCCCTGACGGAGGTGCTGCAAAGCGGCTGGAAGGAGGCCGTGGCCCTGAGGCTCGCCGAGATCCCTCCCCTCCAGGTGGAGGTCCTCGGGGCCTTCCGGGTGAGGAACCCCTTGGGCGAGGTGGAGCTCAAGGGCAAGGGGCGGGAGGTCTTCGCCCTCCTCCTCCTGGGCCTGCCCCGGGACGAGGTGGCCTACGCCCTCTGGCCCGACCTCGCCGAGGAGGCCGCCCTCAACAACCTCTACGTCTGGCTGGCCCGCCTCAAGAAGGCCCTGGAGCCCTGGGGCGTCCCCACCTATCTGGGCGAGGAAGGCCTGAGGCGGGTGGCCTGCGACCTCCACGCCCTGGAGAAGGCCCTGGAGGAAGGGCACGCAGAGCGGGTTCTCGCCCTCTACCGCGAGCCCCTCTTCCCCGGCCTGGATCACCCCCTCCTGGACCGGAAGCGGGAGGAGGTCTTCCACCGGGTGCGGGCCCTCTTTCTGAAAAGGGGTGAGCCCATTTTTCTGGAAAGAATCCTGGAGATAGACCCCCTGGACGAGGAGGCCCTCCTCCTCCTGGTGGAGCACTGCCGGCAAAGGGGGCAGAAGGCGAGGGCCCTGGCCCACCTGGAGCGGTACCGGAAGCGGCTTTGGGAGGAGCTCAAGGAGAGGCCCTCTCCCGAGGTGGAGGCCCTCCTCCGGAGCCTTCAGGGCTAGCCCCCAGGAGAAGGCCTTCCCCTTCCAGGAGGGCTTCCTCCCCAGGCTCCAGGAGCAAGGTGGCGAAGGGTCGCAGAACCCCCTCCCCCAGGCGGGCCTCCCCCGCGAGGAGGGTAAGGACTAAAGGGGCCTCCGGCCTCAGGGCAAGCCGCCCCTTTAGGGGGTAGCGGTAGAGGCGGAAGTAGGGGGTGGAAAGGAGCCTCTCCCCTCCCTCCACGGGCTCGGGCCTCGCCTCGGGAAGAGGGGTGGGCTCCAGGAGGGCCACCTCCAGGGCCTTCTCCAGGTGGAGTTCCCGGGGCCTACCGTAGTCGTAGAGGCGGTAGGTGAGGTCCGAGGGGGTCTGGACCTCGTAGACCCGGGTGCCTGGACCCAGGGCGTGGACCACCCCCGCGGGCAGGTAGACCACCTGGCCCGGGACCACCCGCACCTTTTGGAGGACCTCCTCCAGGTGGCCCTCCTCCGCCCGCCTCTGCACCTCCTCCCGGCTTAAGGGCCTCTTTACGCCGTAGACGATCTCCCCCGGGGAGAGGACGTACCAGGCCTCGTACTTGCCCGGCTTCCCCTCCACCCTTAGGGCGTATTCGTGGGGCGGGTGCACCTGGACGGAAAGCCACTCCGCCGGGTCCAAGAGCTTCACAAGGAGCGGCTCCTCGCAGAGCCACACCTCCCCGATCCCTGGGCCATAGCCCAGGCCGCTTCCTCCCCAGATGCGGGCCACGGGCTTGGGAACGCAGGGCCGCACGGGAGTTAGCATAAGGGGTATGCGCGACCTGGACCGCGAGGAAACCTACCTGGTGGACCGCAGGGGCCTCGCCCTGGAGCTCAGGGACCTGGTGGGCACAGGACCGGTCCCCACCCAAGCCCACCCGGGCCCCCACGGGGTTCTGGCCTACGGGGAGGGGTGGTTCGCCGCCCAGCTCCTCTCCCTCCCCGAATGGGTGGAGGAGGGGACCCTCTTCCTCCTGGAGGGGGGGTACGACCTGGGGGAGGCCGCGGCCATGGGCCTCCTGGCGGAGTCGGGAAGGGCGCAGGTGGTGCGGGTGGGCTTCCGGGAGGGCGCAGAGGTCTACCTGGCCCCCAGTCCCTTAAGCCCCTACCGCTACCTCCGCTTCCTCCTCCTGGCCACGGGGCAGGAGGAGGCCCTTAAGGAGGTGGACGAGGGGCTCCTCCTGGAGCGCCGCCGCCTGACCCCCGAGGTGCCCCTGGAGGAAAACCCCGCCAAGTTCCTGGCCTACACCCTCCTGGAGCGCCTGCCCCTCTTCTATAGCCCCCTCTTCCGCCCCCTCGAGGGCGCCGCCCAGAGCCTCTTCGCCCGCATCGGGAAGAGCCTTTCCCTCACGCCGCCCCACAGCGCCCTGGAGTTCTTCCTCACCGGCCTCGAGGCCCGCCACGAGCAGGGAGATCCCCTAGCAGCGGTCCTCCTGGGAGGGGGGGAGGCCGCCTCCTTGGCCAAGGAGATCCTGGAGACCCGGGTGGACGCCCTCGCCGAGGTGCCCGCCCCGGAGGGAAGCCGCCTCGCCCAGGCCGTGGCCCTCTGGTACCGCCTGGCCTGGACCGCCTACTACCTCGCCCTCCTCTACGGGGTGGACCCTTCGGACCAGGAGGTGCTGGAGAGGCTCCGGGAGGCGAGCTAGGCGTGGAGGTCCCCCCCTTTCCCCGCCCCGGGAGCCTGGAGGAGGCGGCAAGGCTCCAGAAGGCCCTCGCCGCCCGGGTGGTGGTGGAGGGGAGCCTGCAGGGGGTGAGGTGCATCGCCGCCCTGGACGCCTCCCACAAGCCGGGGAAGCCCCTCGTGGCCGTGGCCGTCCTCTACCACCTGGAAAGGGGCCCCCTCTTCGTGGGCAAGGGCCTGGTGCCCGAGGAGGACCTCTTTCCCTACGTGCCGGGCTTCCTCTCCTTCCGGGAGGCCCCCGCCTACCTCCTGGCCCTGAAGGCCCTCCCCGAGGCCCCGGAGGCCCTCCTCGTGGACGGCCAAGGCATCGCCCATCCCCGGGGCCTCGGCATCGCCAGCCACCTCGGGGTCCACCTGGACCTGCCCAGCGTGGGGGTGGCCAAGCGCCTCCTCTTTGGCCGAGAGGAAGGGCCCCTTCCCCAAACGCAGGGAAGCGCCGTGCGCCTCCTCGCCCCCGACGGCCGGCCCCTGGGCTACGCCTACCGGAGCCGGACCGGGGTCAAGCCCCTCTACGTCTCCCCCGGGCACCGGGTGGGCCTCGAGGAGGCCCTGGCCTTCGTGAAAGGCCTTCCCACCAGGTTCCGCCTCCCCGAGCCCCTGCGCCTCGCCCACCTCGAGGCGGGCCGGAGCCTCCGGGCCTTAAACTGGGGCCCGTGAGCGCCCAAACGCCCAACCCCGTCTACCGGGCCGCCCGGGCCCTGGCCCGGTTCCTTCTGCACCTCCTCTTCGGCTACCGGACCGAAGGAGCGGAAAGGGTCCCCGAGGAGGGGCCGGTCATCCTGGCCGCCAACCACCTCTCCATCCTGGACCCCATCGCCATCGGGGCAGGCCTCAGGCGGCCCGTGAGCTTCCTGGCCCGGGCCGACCTCTTCCGCCTCCCCTTCCTTTCCTGGCTCCTGCCCCGGCTCTACGTCATCCCCGTGGAACGGGGCACCGGGGACTTCGCCGCCATCAAAAACGCCCTCCGGGCCCTGGAAAGGGGCTTCGCCTTCGGCATCTTCCCCGAGGGCACCAGGAGCCGCGACGGCCGGATGAAGCCCTTTAAAAGCGGGGTGGCCGCCATCGCCCTGCGCACGGGAAGCCCCGTGGTGCCCGTAGCCGTTTGGGGCACGGACCGGGCCTGGCCCGTGGGGCGGAAGCTCTTCCGGCTGCGACAGCCCGTCCGGGTGGTTTACGGGGAGCCCATCCCCGTTCCAAGGAAAGACAAGGTCACCCATCAGGAGCTAGAAAACCTGACCCGGGAGATAGAGGCCAGGGTACGGGAACTTCTCCCCCCCCAGTACCGCTAGAGGCAAAACTTTCACTGTCATACATTGCTATACACAGCTGTAGAAAAAGCTTTGGGTATTGCGCAAAGGCGTTTAACCGTGATATAGTCCGCCCGGAAGGGAAAAGAGGAAGGAGGTGAAGAATGGCAGCAAAGAAAACCATCACGAAAGCGGATCTGGTAGACCAGGTCGCGGCCGCCACCGGCCTCAAGAAGAAGGACGTCAAAGCGGCGGTGGACGCCTTCTTGGGCAAGGTGGAGGAGGCCCTGTCCGCGGGCAGCAAGGTCCAGCTCACCGGCTTCGGGACCTTTGAGGTCCGCAAGCGCAAGGCCCGCACCGGCGTGAAGCCCGGCACCAAGGAGAAGATCAAGATCCCCGCCACCCAGTACCCCGCCTTCAAGCCGGGCAAGGCCCTCAAGGAGAAGGTCAAGAAGTAGGCTATTCCCTTCCCCCGGGGAGGCCCGTCCTCCCCGGGTTATCCCGTGCCCGCGGGCGGGCCCGCCGACCCAGGGCAGCGGGCTAAGCCCCGCCCAGGGCTCCGCCTGGCTTCACCTTAGGCACCACCCGGGGGGCCTCCCGCTCCTCCTTGGGCTCCGAAGGGGTTTCCAGGAGCAAGCCCTCCACCACCTTGTGGAACTCCTCGGCGGTGAGGGTCTCCCGCTCCAGGAGGGTCTCGGCCACCCGCTCCAGCACCTCCCGCTTCTCGGTGAGGAGGGTCCGGACCCGCCCGTACTGCTCCTCAATGAGCCCCCGCACCGCCTCGTCAATGCGCCTCGCCGTCTCCTCCGAGTACTGGCGCACGTCGTAGCCCCCCAGGTAGGTCTCCTCCCGGAGGGCGTAGGCCACCGGGCCAAACTCGGGGTGCATGCCCCACTCGGTGATCATCCGCCGGGCCAGCTCCGTGGCCTGGCGAAAGTCGTTCTCCGCCCCCGTGGTCACGTCCTCAAAGACCAGCTCCTCCGCCGCCCGCCCCGCCAGGGCCACAGCGATCTGGTCCAAAAGGCGCTTCCTGGACCAGTGGATCATGTCCTCCCGCCTCGGCATCATAAAGCCCAGGGCCCGCCCCCGCGGCACGATGGTCACCTTGTGCACCCCGTCGGCATGCTCCAAAAAGTGGGCGGCCAGGGCGTGCCCCGCCTCGTGGTAGGCGGTGATCCGGCGGTCGCGGGGCGTGAGGACCAGGCTCTTCTTGGCCGGCCCCATCATCACCCGGTCCGCGGCCTCCTCCAGGTCCTTCATGGTGATCTTCTTCCGCCCCTCCCGCGCCGCCAGGAGGGCGGCCTCGTTCAGGAGGTTCTCCAGGTCCGCCCCCACGAAGCCCGGGGTGCGCTTGGCCAGAAGCGCCAGGTCCACGTCCTCCGCCAGGGGCTTCCCCCGGGCGTGGATCCTGAGGATCTGCTCCCGGCCCCGGACGTCGGGGGCGTCTATGGCGATCTGGCGGTCAAAGCGCCCCGGGCGGAGGAGGGCGGGGTCCAGGACGTCGGGGCGGTTGGTGGCGGCCATGACGATGATGGTGGAGTCCTTCTCAAACCCGTCCATCTCCACCAGGAGCTGGTTGAGGGTCTGCTCCCGCTCGTCGTTGCCCCCGCCCACCCCGCTCCCCCGCCTCCTCCCCACGGCGTCAATCTCGTCAATGAAGACGATGCAGGGGGCGTGGCGCTTGGCGGTCTCAAAGAGGTCCCTGACCCTCGCCGCCCCCACGCCCACGAACATCTCCACGAAGTCGGAGCCCGAGGCGGTGATGAAGGGCACCCGGGCCTCCCCGGCCACCGCCCGGGCGATGTGGGTCTTGCCCACCCCCGGAGGCCCCACCAGAAGGACCCCCTTGGGGATGCGGGCCCCCATCTCGTGGAAGCGGGCGGGGTTTTTCAGGAACTCCACGATCTCCTTCAGCTCCTCCTTGGCCTCCTCCGCCCCGGCCACGTCCTTGAAGGTGACCCGGGGGGCCTCGGTGAGGACCCGGGCCCGGCTCTTGGTGAAGCTGAAGGCGGAGTCCGAGGGGCCGGCCCGGCCCGTGCGGGAGAAGTAGAAGAGGGCCCCCAGGAGAAGGCCCACCAGGAGGAGGGGCCAGAGGAAGCCCAGGGCGTTCTGGCCCTGGGGGGGTTCCACCCGCACGCTCACCCCCCGCTGCATCCAGGCCTCGAGGGTGGCGTTGTCCGGAGGGCTGGCCGCGTAGGTGGTGAAGCCGGACCCGTCGGTGAGGGTACCCTGGATCCGGGTCTCCCCCGAGCGCACCACCACCTCCTTCACCCGGCCCGCCTTCAGGTCCTCCAGAAAAGTGGTGTAGTTCACGGTGCCGCCGGAGCTCCCAAAGGTTCCCGCCAGGCTGAAGGCCCAGGCCAGGAAGAGCAGGCCCAGGACGAACACCAGAAGGTTGAGAGGAAGCCGGGACATGTCCCCCTTAGGGTACACGGCGGGAAGGGCCCCTGGGTAGCCCAAGGCACTATGACAAAGTTACGCTCAACTCTCTTGACACACTCTTATGGGTTGCCTTATGCTGGGTGGGAGAGGTGAGGCTATGGCGAAGGCGGTAGGCATTGACCTGGGCACCACCAACAGCGTGATCGCCGTCATGGAGGGCGGCAAGCCCGTGGTCTTGGAAAACGCCGAGGGGGAGCGGACCACCCCCAGCGTGGTGGCCTTCCGGGACGGGGAGACCCTGGTGGGCCGGATGGCCAAGCGCCAGGCGGTCTTGAACCCGGAGGGCACCATCTACGAGGTCAAGCGCTTCATCGGCCGCCGCTTTGAGGAGGTGCAGGAGGAGGCCAGGCGGGTGCCCTACAAGGTGGTCCCCGGGCCCGACGGGGGCGTGCGCATAGAGGTCAAGGGGAAGCTCTACACCCCCGAGGAGATCAGCGCCATGGTCCTCCGCAAGCTGGTGGAGGACGCTTCCAAGAAGCTCGGGGAAAGGATCACCAAGGCGGTGATCACCGTCCCCGCCTACTTCAACAACGCCCAGCGGGAGGCCACGGCCAACGCCGGCAGGATCGCCGGCCTCGAGGTCTTGCGCATCATCAACGAGCCCACCGCCGCCGCCCTGGCCTACGGCCTGGACAAGAAGGGGAACGAGACCGTCCTGGTCTTTGACCTGGGGGGCGGCACCTTTGACGTCACGGTGCTGGAGATCGGGGAGGGCGTCTTTGAGGTCAAGGCCACCTCCGGGGACACCCACCTGGGCGGCAGCGACATGGACCACGCCATCGTGAACTGGGTCGCCGAGGAGTTCAAGAGGGAGTACGGGGTGGACCTGAGGGCGGACCGCCAGGCCCTCCAGCGCCTCATCGAAGCGGCCGAGAAGGCCAAGATTGAGCTCTCCAGCACCTTTGAGACCACCCTAAGCCTCCCCTTCATCGCCCTGGACCCCGCCACCAAGACCCCCCTGCACCTGGAGAAGAAGCTCACCCGGGCCAAGTTTGAGGAGCTCATAGAGCCCCTCCTCAAGCGCCTAAGGGGCCCCGTGGAGCAGGCCCTGAAGGACGCGGGGCTCACCCCGGCCCAGATCGACGAGGTGATCCTGGTGGGCGGGGCCACGAGGGTGCCCGCGGTGCAGCGGGTGGTGAAGGAGCTTCTGGGCAAGGAGCCCAACCGCTCCGTGAACCCCGACGAGGTGGTGGCCCTGGGGGCCGCCATCCAGGCGGGCGTCCTCATGGGGGAGGTGCGGGATGTGGTCCTCCTGGACGTCACGCCCCTCTCCCTGGGCGTGGAGACCAAGGGCGGGGTGATGACCGTGCTCATCCCGCGGAACACCACCATCCCCACCCGCAAGTGCGAGATCTTCACCACCGCCGAGCACAACCAGACCGCCGTGGAGATCCACGTCCTCCAGGGGGAGCGCCCCATGGCCCAAGACAACAAGAGCCTGGGCCGGTTCCGCCTCGAGGGCATCCCCCCCATGCCCGCCGGGGTCCCGCAGATTGAGGTCTGCTTTGACATAGACGCCAACGGGATCCTGCACGTGACGGCGAGGGAGAAGTCCACAGGAAGAGAGGCCTCCATCACCATCCAGAACACCACCACCCTCTCCGAGGAGGAGATCCAGCGCATCATCGCCGAGGCCCAGCGCCACGCCGAGGAGGACCGCCGCCGCAAGGAGCACGCGGAGCTCAAGAACGCCCTGGACTCCGCCAGGGTCCAGGCGGAGCGGGTCCTGGAGGAGAAGCAGGGCGCCCCCGAGGCCAAGGCCCGCCTGGAGGAGGCCATCCGGAGGGCCAAGGAGCTGGTGGAGCGGGACGCCCCCGACCCCGAGCTCCGGGCGGCCACCGAGGAGCTCTTGAAGGCGGTGGAAGCCTACGAGAAGGGCGCGCCTGCGGCGGCCTCGGGCCGGGGGCCGGACGAGGTGATTGACGCCGACTACAAGCCTGCGGAGTGAGGGCATCCGGGGCCCCTTTCCGCGGAGGCGCCATGGAGAAGGACCGGGAACCCCCTGTGGAAACCCAGGCGGAGGAGGTGGAGAAGGACCTCCAGGCGGTGGCCCAGGAGGCCCAGGCCCTGGAGGCGCGCCTCCTGCAGGCGGAGGAGGAGCTGCGAGGCCTTAAGGACAGGTACCTCCGCCTCCTGGCCGACTTTGACAACTACCGCAAGCGCATGGAGGAGGAGCTGAAGGCCCGGGAAAGGGAGGGCGCCCTAAGGGTGCTCAGGGCCCTCCTCCCCGTTCTGGACGACCTGGAGCGGGCCCTGGAGTTCGCCGAGGCCAGCCCTGAGAGCATCCTCCAGGGGGTAAGGGCGGTGCGGGAGGGGTTCTTCCGTATCCTGGCCGGGCTTGGGGTAGAGGAGGTGCCGGGGGAGGGGGAGGCCTTTGACCCCCGGTACCACGAGGCCATCGGCCTCCTTCCCGGGGAACCGGGCCGGGTGGCCAAGGTCTTCCAGCGGGGCTTCCGCCTGGGGGAGGCGCTGGTGCGCCCGGCCCGGGTCGCCGTGGGGGAGGAGAAGCCCGAGGAAGCGGACCTGGAATAGGGAAAGATGGCCGCGCCCAAGGATTACTACGCCATCCTCGGGGTGCCCAGAAACGCCACCCAGGAGGAGATCAAGCGGGCCTACAAGCGCCTGGCCCGCCAGTACCACCCCGACGTCAACAAGAGCCCGGAGGCCGAGGAGCGGTTCAAGGAGATCAACGAGGCCTACGCCGTCCTCTCCGACCCCGAGAAGCGGAGGCTCTACGACGCTTACGGCACCGCCACCCCGCCCCCTCCCCCGCCGCCCGGCGGCTACGACTTCTCGGGGTTTGAGGTGGAGGACTTCTCCGAGTTCTTCCAGGAGCTCTTCGGGGGGGGGCTCTTCGGGGTAGGGCGAAGGGCCCGCCCCCGCCGCGGCCGCGACCTCAGGGCCGAGCTGCCCTTGAGCCTCGAGGAGGCCTTCCACGGGGGAGAGAAGACGGTGGAGGTGGGCGGGAAGCGGGTCTCCGTGCGCATTCCCCCAGGGGTCCAGGAGGGCACCACCCTGAGGGTCCCGGGGATGGGGGGGCCTGGGGAGCCGCCGGGCGACCTGCTCCTCACCGTGCGCCTCCTCCCCCACCCCCGTTTCCGCCTCGAGGGCCGGGACCTCTACGCCACCCTGGACGTCCCCGCCCCCATCGCCGTGGTAGGGGGCAAGGTACGGGGCCCCACCCTGGAGGGCCCGGTGGAGGTCACCCTGCCCCCGAGGACCCAGGCCGGGCGCAAGCTGCGGCTCAAGGGCAAGGGCTTTCCCGGTCCCGGGGGCCGGGGGGACCTCTACTACGAAGTACGGGTGGTGATCCCCGAGCACCTTACCCCGGAGGAGGAGGCCCTTTGGAAGAAGCTGGCGGAGGCCTACTATGCTCGCGCATAGCCCGTGGGTTTCCCTGGAGGCCGTTCCGGCCTACGGCCTCTCCGTGGGCGCGGTGCGGGCCTATGTGGAGATCGGCTTCGTGGAGCCCTTAGAGACCGAAGGGGGGTGGTACTTCCGCAAGGAGGATCTCCTGCGCATGCTCAAAGCCGAGAGGCTGAGGCGGGACCTGGGGGTGAACCTCATCGGCGCTGCCCTGGTGGTGGAGATTCTGGAAAGGCGCTAGCCCGGGACATCCGTACCGCTCGCCTCCCCGTAGGCTGGAACCGAAGCGGGGCCGATTCTGAGCGTTATTTTTCTCAAGAGAATTGACAATACAGATATCAAGTGATATGCTAGCAAAAGAGGAGGTTGGGGATGAACCTGGAACGCTGGACCCAAGCCGCACGGGAGGCCCTGGCCCAGGCCCAGGTCCTGGCCCAGCGGATGAAGCACCAGGCGATCGATGTGCCCCACCTTTGGGCGGTGCTTCTCCGGGACAAAAGCGGGCTCGCCTGGCGCCTCCTGGAGAAGGCCGGGGCGGACCCGGAGCGGCTTCTTTCCTCCCAGAACCAGGAGCTTAGCCGCCTGCCCAGGGTGGAGGGGGCCGAGGGGGGGCAGTACCTCACCCAGCGGCTCTCCGGGGCCTTAAACCGGGCCGAGGCCCTCATGGAGGAGCTGAAGGACCGGTTCGTGGCCCTGGACACCCTGGTCCTGGCCCTAGCCGAGGCCACCCAGGGGCTTCCCGGCCTGGAGCCCCTGAAGAAGGCCCTTTGGGAGCTGAGAGGGGGGAGAACTGTGCAGTCGGAGCACGCAGAGACCACATACAACGCCCTGGAGCAGTACGGCCTTGACCTGACCGCCCTGGCCGCCCAGGGCAAGCTGGACCCGGTGATCGGCCGGGACGAGGAGATCCGGCGCACCATCCAGATCCTTCTAAGGCGCACCAAGAACAATCCCGTCCTCATCGGGGAACCCGGGGTAGGCAAAACAGCCATCGTGGAGGGGCTGGCCCAGCGCATCGTGAAGGGCGACGTGCCGGAAGGCCTCAAGGGCAAGCGCATCATCTCCTTGCAGATGGGCTCCCTCCTCGCCGGGGCCAAGTACCGGGGTGAGTTTGAGGAGCGCCTGAAGGCGGTGATCCAGGAGGTGGTGAGTAGCCAAGGGGAGATCATCCTCTTCATTGATGAGCTCCACACCGTGGTAGGGGCGGGGAAGGCAGAAGGTGCCGTGGATGCGGGCAACATGCTGAAGCCTCCCCTCGCCCGGGGGGAGCTTCGGCTCATCGGGGCCACCACCTTGGACGAGTACCGCGAGATTGAGAAGGACCCCGCCCTGGAAAGGCGCTTCCAGCCCGTCTACGTGGACGAGCCCAGCGTAGAGGAGACCATCTCCATCCTTCGGGGCATCAAGGAGAAGTACGAGGTCCACCACGGGGTGCGGATCGCCGACCCCGCCCTGGTGGCCGCAGCGGTCCTCTCCCACCGCTACATCCCGGAAAGGCGCCTCCCCGACAAGGCCATAGACCTCATTGACGAAGCGGCCGCCCGGCTTCGCATGCAGCTGGAGAGCGCCCCGGAGGAGATTGACACCTTGGAGCGCAAGAAACTCCAGCTGGAGATAGAAAGGGAGGCCCTGAAGAAGGAAAAGGACCCCGACTCCCTAGAACGCCTGAAGGCCACCGAGGCGGAGATCGCCGAGCTCACCAAGGAAATAGAGAAGCTCAAGGCGGAGTGGGAGGCGGAAAGGGAGGTCCTGAAGAAGCTCCGGGAGGCCCAGCACCGCCTGGACGAGGTGAGGAGGGAGATTGAGCTGGCCGAGCGCCAGTACGACCTGAACCGGGCCGCCGAGCTCCGCTACGGGGAGCTCCCCCGCCTCGAGGCCGAGGTGGAGGCCCTCTCCGAGAGGCTGAAGAACGCCCGCTTCGTGCGCCTCGAGGTCACGGAGGAGGACGTGGCCGAGATCGTCTCCCGCTGGACGGGGATCCCCGTGGCGAAGCTCCTGGAAGGGGAAAGGGAGAAGCTCCTAAGGCTTGAGGAGGAGCTCCACAAGCGGGTGGTGGGCCAGGACGAGGCCATAAGGGCGGTGGCCGACGCCATCCGCCGGGCCCGGGCCGGGCTTAAGGACCCCAACCGCCCCATCGGGAGCTTCCTCTTCCTGGGCCCCACGGGGGTGGGCAAGACCGAGCTTGCTAAGACCTTGGCCGCCACCCTCTTTGACACCGAGGAGGCCATGGTGCGCATTGACATGACGGAGTACATGGAGAAGCACGCGGTCTCCCGCCTCATCGGGGCCCCGCCCGGCTACGTGGGCTACGAGGAGGGGGGCCAGCTCACCGAGGCGGTGCGGAGGCGGCCCTACACGGTGATCCTCTTTGACGAGATAGAAAAAGCTCACCCCGACGTCTTCAACCTCCTCCTCCAGATCCTGGACGACGGCCGGCTCACGGACAGCCACGGGCGCACCGTGGACTTCCGCAACACGGTGATCATCCTCACCTCCAACCTGGGAAGCCCCCTCATCCTCGAGGGCATCCAGAAGGACCTGCCCTACGAGAGGATCCGGGACGAGGTTTTCGCCATCCTGCAGAAGCACTTCCGCCCCGAGTTCCTGAACCGCCTGGACGAGGTGGTGGTCTTCCGGCCCCTCTCCCGGGAGCAGATCCGCCAGATCGTGGAGATCCAGCTCGCCCACCTTCGGGCGCGCCTTTCGGAGAAGCGCATCGCCCTCGAGCTCACCGAGGCCGCCAAGGACTTCCTGGCGGAAAGGGGTTACGACCCCGTCTTCGGCGCGAGGCCCTTAAGGCGGGTGATCCAGCGGGAGCTGGAGACGCCCCTGGCCAAAAAGATCCTGGCCGGCGAGGTCCGGGAGGGCGACCGGGTGACCGTGGACGCCGGGCCCACCGGCCTCGTGTTCCAGACCGCCGAGCGCCTCGTGGCCTAGGGAGGGGGGTATGCAGGTGGTGGAGGTTCTACGCAAGGCCTACCAGGACGAGCTCTTGGACGCCCTCAGGGCGGAAAGGGCCGCCCAAGGGGTGCCTTACCCCCACGTCCGGGCCCTCCTCCTGGAGGTGGCGGCGCGGGAGCGGGCCCACGCCGAGGCCATCGCCGAGGCCCTCCGCCGCCTCAAGGCCCCCCTCCCCCCAGCCCCCAAGGCGGAGGAAGAGGGGTGGGAGGCCATGCTCCGCCTCCTCTCCGAGGAGGGGCTGGACCGGGCCTACTACCTGGAGAGCACCTTCTTAGACCCCGAGCTGGAGGCCCTCTTCACCCGGCTCGGACAGGAGGAAAGGCTCAACCAAGAGGCCGTTCGCCAGGCAGTGGCCCTGATCGGAGGTAGCCTATGATCGGCAAAGGGGAGGTCCTTCGCCTCAAGGAAACCCTGAAGACCCTCGCCCTTCCCACCCTCTCCCTCTATTTGGACGTGAACCCGGCCAAACCGGAAAACGCCGGCCGGGCCTACGCCCTCCGGGCCAAGGACGCCATGAAGGCCCTAAAGGTGCCCGAGGACCTGGCGGAGAGGGTGTTGGCGCTCTTGCGGCACGAGGTGGTGGAGGCCAAAACCCTGGCCCTCTTCGCCGACGGCAAGCGCCTGGAGCTCCTTCCCCTAGGGGTGGAGCTTCCCCTGGTGAGCGGGGTGAAGACGGCCTTTCTGGACGAAAAGGAAAGCCGCCTCCTCACCGACGGGGCCCTCGCCCACTACGGCGAGCCCTTCCTCCTCCCCCTGATCTACGCCCTGGACGAGTACGAGCGCTACGGGGTGGTCTACGTGGACCAGGAGAAGTGGCGCGTGTTTGAACTCTTCCTGGGGGAGGTGGAGGAGGTACGGGACGCCTTCCTGGCCCTGGATACGGAGGCCTGGCGCCGCCTCTCCCTGGACGCCCCGGGCCGCCGCTTCCACTTAGGCGGGATCTCCCGGGGCGGGGCAGGCCAGGACCTCTTCGCCAAGCGCCTCGCCGCCTGGGAGGAGCGCTTCTACAAGACCCTGGCCCACGAGCTGGAAAGGCTCTGGGAGGAAAGGGGCTTTACCCGCCTGATCCTCATGGGCCCGGAGGAGCACACCAAGCTCTTCCTGGGCTACCTGCCGCGGCGCCTGAAGGAAAGGGTGGCGGCGGAGCTTCCCTCCCTGCCCCACCCCGGAGCTACCCCGGGCGAGGTCCTAAAGCGGCTGGAGCCCGTCTTGGAAGAGGTGGAGCGCCGGGAAGAGGTGCGCCTTTTGGAAAGGCTGGAGGAGGCGTACCCCAAGGCGGTGTTCGGGCCAGAAGCCCTCGCCCGCGTGCAGGAGGGGCGGGTGGAGCTCTGGGTGCTGCCCTGGCACCTGGACCAGAGGGTCTACGCCTGCGAAGGCCTTTACCTGGCCGACGAAGCCCAGGCCCTCGGTTCTTGCGAAGCGCCGGAGGCGAAGCCCTTGGCCGTGGTCCTGCCCGAGCTCGCCTCGGGCTACGCGGCCAAGCTGGAGTTCGTGCGCGGCGAGGCCGAAAGGAGGCTTCTTGAGCGCGGGGGCATGGCCGCGCTCTTGAGGTGGTAGGAGGTGATGGGCATGATGCGGTTTGACCCCTTTAAGGAGCTGGAGGAGCTTCAGGAGCGTTTGGCGCGGGCGTTGGGCACCCCCCAGCAGGGGCCCAGGGTCTTCGCGCCCCCGGTGGACATCCTGGAGGACGAGGCCGGGCTCCACGTGCTCGTCTACCTTCCCGGGGTGGAGCCGGAAAAGGTGGAGGTGGTGGCGGAGGAGGGGGTCCTTGCGGTGAAGGCGGAGAGGCCCTTTGAAAAGAAGGAGGGGGTGGCCTACCACCGCCTCGAGGGCCCCTACGGCACCTTCGCCCGGAGCTTCAACATCCCCAGCACCTACGACCTCTCCAAGGTGGAGGCCCGGTTCCGCCACGGGGTTTTGCACCTCACGGTGCCCAAGGCGGAGGCCACGAGGCCCAAGCGGATCCAGGTGCAGGTGGAAGGCTAAAGGGGGTGCGGTATGCGCAGGACGGTCCGCTACATCCTGGCCACGTCCAACCCCATGGGCGACCTCGAGGCCCTGGAGAAGCTCGTCAAGCTGGCCCCGGACACCGGGGCGGACGCCATCGCCCTCGTGGGCAACCTGATGCCCAAGACGGCGGGGAGCCGGGACTACGCCGCCTTCTTCCGGATCCTCTCCGAGGCCCACCTGCCCACCGCCTACGTTCCCGGCCCCGAGGACGCCCCCATCTGGGAGTACCTAAGGGAGGCGGCCAACGTGGAGCTCGTGCGCCCCGAGATGCGGAACGTCCACGAGACCTTCACCTTCTGGAGGGGCCCCTACCTGGTGGCGGGCGTGGGCGGGGAGATCGCCGACGAGGGGGAGCCCGAGGAGCACGAGGCCCTGCGCTACCCCGCCTGGGTGGCCGAGTACCACCTGAAGGCCCTCTGGGACCTCAAGGACTACCCGAAGATCTTCCTCTTCCACACGGCCCCCTACCACAAGGGCCTGGGGGAGGGCGGCTCCCACGAGGTGGCCCACCTGATCAAGACCCACAACCCTCTCCTGGTGGTGGTGGCGGGCAAGGGGCAGCGCCACGAGAAGCTCGGGGCGAGCTGGGTGGTGGTGCCCGGGGACCTCTCCCAGGGGGAGTACAGCCTCCTGGACCTAAAGGCCAGGAAGCTGGAGGCGGGGAACGTGCGCTAGGCCCGTCCCGCGAGAAAGCCTGGGTCTTTAGGGGGGATGGGCGCAGAGTAGGGTAAGGCGAGGTGAACCATGGAAAAGGAAAAGCTCATCCAGGGGTTGAACGAGGACCTGGCCCACGAGTACCAGGCCATCATCCAGTACACCACCTACGCGGCGGTGGTCTCCGGCATCCACCGCCAGGAGCTCAAGGAGTTCTTCCTGGCCGAGATCCAGGACGAGCTCCGCCACGCCCAGCTCCTCTCCGACAAGATCGCCGCCCTGGGGGGCAAGCCCACCACCGTCCCCGCCCCCGTCCCCGAGGCCGAGGACGCTCGGGCGATGCTGGAGGCCATCCTGAAGGCGGAGACGGAGACGGTGGCCCGCTACGTGAAGCGGATGAAGGAGGCCGAGGCCTTCGGGGACTACGGCCTGGCCAACGACCTGCAGGAGATCATCTCCGAGGAAACGCGGCACAAGGAGGAGACGGAGAAGCTCTTAAGAGGCCGCTGGAAGGAGTGAGGCCCTCCCGGCCAGGCCGGGAGGCCTGGACCAAGCAGGAGACACAGGAGGGGGTATGCGCTTCGCCGAGCTTGCCCAGCGCTTCCTAGCGGCTCCCCGAGGGACCGGAGAAGGAGGCCCTCTCCCTCCTCCACGCCATGCTCCAGGAGGTCTGGCGGCAGGTGGGGGCGGGGCCCCGGGCTCGAGGAGCTCCGCAACCTCCAGGGAGCCTAGGCCCCGGCCCCCGCCCGCGGGCGGGGGCTTCTTCTCTCCACGAAACCTTCTTGATATGAATAATATAAGAGGGGTGGGATGGAGGTGAAGCTATGCTGATGAAAATCGCCGAGTTTGAGAGGCTCTTCCGCCTGGCCGCCGGCCTGGACGTGGACAAGGACGACCTCAAGCGCCTGTCCGACTTCCTCCGCGACAAGCTCCACGACCTCCTGGTGGCGGCGGAGCGGAACGCCAAGTACAACGGCCGGGACCTCGTCTTGGAGCCCGATCTCCCCCTCACCAAGGGCCTGCAGGAGATCCTTCGGGCGTTCCGCGAGATGGACGTGGCCCTGGAGTTAAAGCCCGTGCTGGACGCCCTGGCTGGCCTGCCCCCCTTGGACCTCGAGGTCTCCGAGGACGTGCGGCGCCTCCTCCCCGACCTGGCCGGCGCCTTGGTGGTGGCCTACGCCCGGGTGCTCAAGGAGCTGGAGCCCGGCCTCAAGAACCCGCAGGCCGAGCACCACCAGCGGGCCGAAAGGATCTTCAACCTCCTCCTTTAGGATGGTCCAGGACCTCCTGCTCGGCCTCTACCGGAGGGCCCTCCGCCTGGTCTTCAACCTGGTGGTGGTGGCCCTTCTGGTGGGCCTCTTCGTGGCCACAGGGCGCACCATCTTGGATCTGGGCCTTACCCTCTCCGAGCCCACGGTGCGCCTGGGGCTAAAGGAACTGGTCAGCAACGCCCTGAGCCTGGTCATCGTCCTGGAGCTGGTCCGGGTATTCGTGGAGTACTTTGATCTGGAGCGGGTGCGCCTCGAGGTGCTTCTGGAGATCGGGGTGGCCCTGGCCCTCCGGGAGCTCCTCCTCAACCTCTTCGCCGAGAAGCTCTCGGGCCTGGACCTCTTCTTCTGGACCCTGGGCATCCTGGCCCTGGCGGCCGGGCGCACCCTGGCGGTGCAGTTCCCCCCGAGGAGGCAAGGATGAAGGTGGAAGAGGTGGTTCTGCCCGGCGTGGGGCGCAAGTTCACCATCACGGTGCAAAGCGGAGACCGCCTGGTCATCGTGGTCCACAGCTCGGGCAGGCGGGAGCTGCAGTACTTTGAGGCGGATAGTGAGGACGAGCCCAGCGCCGCTTTGGACCTCACCGACGAGGAGGCCCGGGAGATCGGGGCCATCCTGGCGGGCGTCCTCTTCCATCCCGAGGCGGTGGGGGACACCCAGAGCAAGCTGGGCCAGAAGGTCATTGAGTGGATCAAGGTCCTGCCCGGTTCCAAGCTCGCGGGCAAGCGGGTGGGAGACCTCCACCTGCCCCCGGGGGCCCATCTCCTGGCCGTGGACCGTCCCGGGGCCCCCCTTATGCCGCATCCCTCCCCGGAGACGGTCCTCGAGGTGGGGGACACCCTGGTGGTGGCGGGAAGCCGGGAGGCGGTGGAGGCCCTGAAGCGGAGCCTGTGATGCACCCCTCCGTGGAGGCCTTCGCCCTGGCCGCGGGGCTTTTGGCCCTGGGGGCGGCCCTCGTGCACCGCTTCGGCTTCCCGCCCCTGCCCGTCTACCTGCTCACGGGCCTCCTGGTGGGGGATCGGCTTCCGGTGGAGGCGCTGGAGCCCCTCCCCTCCTTGGGGCTTTTGCTCCTCCTCTTCTCCGTGGGCCTGGAGTTCGGCCCGGACCGCCTTCGGGAGCTTTCGGCCAAGGCCCTTCGGGCCGGCTTCTACGACGCCTTGGCCCTGCCCCTGGGGTTCCTCCTGGGCCTCCTCGCGGGCCTAGACGCCCGGGGCGCCGCCCTTCTGGCCGGGGTAACCTACGTGAGCTCCAGCGCCGTCATCGCCAAGCTCATCGTGGACCTCCGCCGGGCCGCCAATCCTGAAAGCGAGGTGGTGCTGGGGGTCTCGGTGCTGGAGGACCTGGGGGTTGCCCTTCTCCTCGCCCTCCTCGGCGGCCAGGGCCCCGGGGGGATTCTGGCCGGGGGGATCCTGGCCCTGGCCTACTTCGCCTTCGCCCGCTACCTGGGCCCCCCTCTGGTGCGCTTCGTGGAGGGGATCTCTGACGAGCTGGTCCTCCTCATGGGCGCGGCCTTCACCGCCGGAACCGCCCTCCTCTTCCAGGCGGCGGGCACCTCGGAGGGGCTTGGCGCCTTCCTCTCCGGGGTCATCGCCGCCTCCTTGGGCTTGAGAGAGCGGCTGGAGCGCCTCTTTGGGCCGGTGCGGGACCTGGGGGTGGCCCTCTTCTTCCTGGTGGTGGGGGCAGAGTCCCTGGAGGTCCTGGGCAACCTCTCCCCCCTGGGGGTGGCCCTGGCCCTCCTGGGCCTTCTCCTCAAGCTCCCCCTGGACCATTTGGGCGGGGGGCGGGCCGGGCTTGGCCGGAAACGGCGGCTCTACGCCGCCCTATACCTCCTTCCCCGGGGAGAGTTCAACCTGGTCCTGGGTTCCCTCGCCCTGGCCCAGGGTTACCCCCTGGTGGCCCAGGTGGCGGTGCTCTCGGTGCTGGTTTCCGTCCCCCTGGGCGCCCTCGCCATTCGGTTTGCCCCGGAGCTGGGGCGCCTCCTCCTCGGCGAAGCTCCCCGGGGCCAAGGCCGCGCCGCCGCTAAACCCCGGTAGGCTGTAGGCAAGGGGCAGCGGGCGTGTATCCTGGTTTTCGGAGGACAGGTATGGAGATCTTCTTTCAGCTCTTCTGGCTCTTCTTCATCCTTTCCGCGCTTTCCCCCTACCTCCAGCAGCAGATGCTCCTGGGGGCCAGGGCCCGGAAGATCGCGGAACTGGAAAGAAGGCGGCAAAGCCGGGTCATCACCCTCATCCACCGCCAGGAGGCGGTGAGCCTCCTGGGCATCCCCATCAGCCGCTTCATCAACATTGACGACTCGGAGCAGGTCCTGAGGGCCATCCGCCTCACCGACAAGAACGTGCCCATTGACCTCATCCTTCACACCCCAGGAGGCCTTGTCCTGGCCGCGGAGCAGATCGCCGAGGCCCTCCTCCGCCACCCCGCCAAGGTCACGGTCTTCGTCCCCCACTACGCCATGTCCGGGGGCACCCTCATCGCCCTGGCCGCAGACGAGATCGTCATGGACGAAAACGCCGTCTTGGGGCCGGTGGACCCCCAGCTCGGCCAGTTCCCGGCGGCGAGCCTCCTCAAGGTCCTGGAGAAGAAGCCTCTCTCCGAGATAGACGACCAGACCCTGATCCTGGCGGACGTGGCCGAGAAGGCGCTAAGGCAGGTCAAGGCCACGGTGAAGAATCTCCTCCGGAAGCACATGCCCGAGGAAAGGGCGGAGGAGGTGGCCACCCTGCTTTCCCAGGGCACCTGGACCCACGACTACCCCATAGACGTGGAGCAGGCCCGGGCCATGGGGCTCAAGGTCTCCACCGAGATGCCCCTCGAGGTCTACGAGCTCATGGACCTCTACCCTCAAGCCCAAGGCCAGAGGCCCAGCGTGCAGTACGTGCCCCTCCCCTACCGCCAGGGACCGGGGAGGCACTAGGTGTTCCCCCTTTACGACCTCAACCGCACCCGCCGCCCCCCCCTGGTCGTAAGGGGCCTGGTCCTGGCCAACGCCTTGGCCTTCCTCTGGGAGCTTGCCGCGGGCCCCGAGGCCGTGGTCCAGGCCTTGGGCTTCGTCCCCGCCCTGTTCTTTCAGGACCCCGTGGGGCAGGCCCACCGCCTCCTCACCAGCATGTTCCTCCATGGGGGATTGTTTCACCTTCTTTCCAACATGTGGTTCCTCTGGGTCTTCGGGGACAACGTGGAGGACCGCATGGGCCCCGGGCGCTTCCTCCTCTTCTACCTCCTTGGGGGCGTGGCGGCGGCCCTGGCCCAGGGGCTCTTCATGCCCGGCTCCTTCGCCCCCATGATCGGGGCAAGCGGGGCGGTCTCCGCCGTCTTGGGCGCCTACTACGTCCTCTTCCCCCGGGCCTATGTGGTCTCGGTGGTCTTCCTCATCTTCCCCTTTTTCGTCACCTTCCCCGCGGGGTTCTACCTGGGGTACTGGGCCTTCCTCCAGCTCCTCCAGGGGGTTTTGGGCCTTCCGGGCGTGGCCTGGTGGGCCCACCTGGGGGGGTTCCTCTTCGGGGTCCTCTTCGCCCGCCGCTTCGCCCCTAGGTGGCGGCGCTGGTAGACTGGAGCCCATGAAGGTCCAGGACCTCATGACCCCGGACCCGGTGGTCCTACGCCCGGAGGCCACCCTCGAGGAGGCCGCCCGGAAGATCCTGGAGACCCGCTTTGGTAGCTTTCCCGTGGTGGAGGGGGGGCGCCTTGTGGGGCTTCTCCGGGCGGAGGACCTCCTCCCGAGGCCGGAGAACATTCCCTTCTCCGACGTGGAGGCCCTGCAGCTCTTCGGGGAGTGGGTGGACAAGAACGTCCTGGAGGAGATCTACCGCCGCTACCAGAAGACGCCCGTGAGGGCGGCCATGCGCACCGATATCCCCCGGGTCCACCCGGAGGATCCTTTGGGGAAGGCTCTAGAGATCCTCCTCACCGGCGAAATCCGCCATCTCCCCGTGGTGGATGGGGAGGAGAGGGTGGTGGGCATCCTCACCCGGAGCGACATCCTGAAGCTCATCCTCAGGAGGGGCTGATGCACGGGGCCGGACACATTTTGGAGGTGTTTTACCTCCTCCTTGCGGCCCAGGTGCTGGCCTACCTCTTCCAGCGTTTCCGCCAACCCGTGGTCATCGGGGAGGTGCTTTCGGGCATCCTGGTGGGGCCCGCCCTTTTGGGCCTGGTGCACGAGGGAGAGGTGCTGGAGTTTTTGGCGGAACTAGGGGCCATCTTTCTCCTCTTCATGGTGGGGCTGGAAACCCGGCTTAAGGACATCCTGGCCGTGGGCAAGGAGGCCTTTTTGGTGGCGGTCTTGGGCGTGGCCTTCCCCTTCGTGGGGGGGTACCTCTACGGCCTAGAGCTCGGCTTCCAAACTCTCCCCGCCCTCTTCCTGGGCACCTCCCTGGTGGCCACCAGCGTGGGCATCACCGCCAGGGTCCTCCAGGAGCTCGGGGTCCTCTCCCGCCCCTACGCCCGCATCATCCTGGGGGCGGCGGTGATTGACGACGTGCTGGGCCTGATCGTCCTAGCCGTGGTGAACGGGGTGGCGAAGACCGGCCAAGTGGAGGCGGGGGCGATCCTCGGGCTCATCCTCCTCTCCATCGTCTTCGTGGGCCTGGCGGTCCTCCTTTCCCCCCTCATGGCCCGCCTGCCCCTAGAAAGGCTTCCCGTGGGAAGCCCCCTGGGCTTCGCCCTGGCCTTGGGCGTGGGCATGGCGGCCCTGGCGGCCGCCATCGGGCTTGCCCCCATCGTGGGGGCCTTCCTTGGGGGGATGCTCCTTTCGGAGGTCCGGGAGAAGTACCGCCTCGAGGAGCCCGTCTTCGCCATCGAGGGCTTCCTCGCCCCCATCTTCTTCGCCATGGTGGGGGTGAGGCTGGAGCTTTCCGCCCTCCTAAGCCCCGCCGTGTGGGTGGCGGGGAGCGTGGTCACCCTCATCGCCATCCTGGGGAAGGTCCTCGGGGGGTTCCTGGGGGCCCTCACCCAGGGGGTGCGGAGCGCCTTCACCGTGGGGGTGGGCATGGCCCCCCGGGGGGAGGTGGGGCTCATCGTGGCCGCCTTGGGCCTGGCGGCGGGCGCGGTGAACGAGGAGGAGTACGCCATCGTCCTCTTCATGGTGGTCTTCACCACCCTCTTCGCCCCCTTTGCCTTGAAGCCCCTCATCGCCTGGACGGAACGGGGCCTCAAGGGGGCGAAGGAATAGCCTTGTAGGCGGCGTAAGCGGAGAGCACCTGGGCGAGGTACTCCCGGGGCTCGTCCCGCTCCTGGAAGCGGAGAAAGGCGAGGAGGCTCCCCTCCCGGGCCACGCCCCTTAGGGTGTAGCCGATCCCGCCGTTGTAGGCGGTGAGGGCGCAGGCCACCCGCTCCATGCCCGCGAAGGCCCCGCACCGCTCCAGGAGCCAGGCGAGGTAGCGGGCGGCGTAGCGGATGGCGCGCTCAGGGTCCAAGGGGTCGGCGGGGGCTTCCCCCAGCATTCTCGCCACGTCCGCCCAGGTGCTGCTCAGGAACTGGGCAAGGCCCAGGGCCCCCGTGGGGCTCACCGCCCTTGGGTCAAAGCGGCTTTCCACGTGGAGGAGGGCAAAGAGGAGGTCAGGGTCCAGGCCCTCCTGCCTTGCGTAGGCCTCCACCCACGCCCGGTAGGGCCGGGGATAGGCGAGGTCCGTGGGCCAGGCGGCCCGGATCCCCTCCCGGTAGGCCCCCAGGCGGTAGAGGAGGGGGACGAGGGCGGGCCAGTCCTCGGGCCTCCGCCAGAGGGCGTAGCGCACCTCCCCCCGGGCCCAGGCCCCCTTTCCCGCCCGGGCCAGGGCCTCCACCAGGGGAAGGACCTCGGGCGGCGGGGCCTCCTTGGCCTTGGGCGGCGGGTCCGGCGCCTTGCCCACGAGGAGGCCCAGGCCCCCCTCGAGGCGGGCGTAGGCCTCCTGCCGCGCCTCCTTGTTGCCGAGCTCTCCCGCGAGGAGGTAGGCGCGGAGGGCGGCGTCGTCGGCGTAGGGGCTTTTGCCCCGGGCCAGGGCGAGGTAGAGGGGAAGGGCCTCGGCCTTCCGCCCCAGGCGCTCCAGAAGCCCCGTAGCCCGCCAAAGCCCCTCCGGGGGGCCCTCCCGGTAGCGGAGAAGGGCCTCCTCGAGGCGGCCCATCTCCTCCAGCAGAAGGCCCTCCGCGTAGCGCGCCTCGGGGTAAGGGGAGCGGGCAAAGGCCTCTAGGGCCTCCTCCCTTCTCCCCAGGCGCCAGAGGGCGTACCCCAGGCCGAGGTAGCCCCTCGGGTCCTCCCGGGCCCAAGCCCGGTAGTGGGGGAGGGCTTCCTCGTAGCGGCCCAGGCGGTAAAGGGCCTGGGCGCGGAGGTCGGGCCTTTTGCCCTCGGGGAGGACCCGGAGAAAAGCCTCGTAGGCCCGGCCCCGGAAGAGGGCCTGGTAGAGCCCTTCCCCCTCCCCCAGGCGGAGGAGGGCTATAGCGGCCTCCTCCGCGGGAAGAAGCCTCGTCCAGGCGGAGAAGGCCCGGGGATCCTTCGCCGCCTCCAAAAGGGGAGCGGCCACCCGCCAGGCCGCCTCCGCCTCCCAACCCGGTTCAAAGGCCCGCACCTCCTCCAGGAAGAGGGCGTAGCGCCAGGCGTATTCGGCCTGCTCCGCCAGGGGCACCTCGGCCCGTCCCACGAGGGCCCAGCCGGCGAGGAGGCTGGCATACCCCCCTCCTCCCAGGGCCACCTGGCGGAGGGAGGCCGTGTCCCCCCTCTCCAAGGCGGCAAAGGGCTCGGGAAGGCTCTGGGCCCGGCAGGCGGCGAGGAAAAGGAGGAGAAGCCAGAGGCCGCGCACACCCTCACCCTAGCAGACCCCCTTGAGAAGAAGGGCAATGCTTCCTTCAGGGATAGCCCCCTGGCGGAAAAGGGGGAGGCGGGCTTAGCCTGGTAAGGCTTATGGAAGGCCGTATTCCCCCCCACAGCCTCGAGGCGGAGCAAAGCGTCCTCGGGTCCATTCTCCTGGATTCCGATGTCATGGACGAACTGGAAAGCTTCCTCCCCTCCCCCGAAGCCTTCTACCTGGAGGCCCACCGCAGGATCTATGCCGCCATGCAGGCCCTAAGGGCCAAGGGAAGCCCCGTGGACCTGGTGACGCTCTCCGAGGAGCTCTCCCGCCGGGGGGAGCTTGAGGGGGTGGGCGGGGTGAGCTACCTGGTCCAGCTCTCCGAGGCCACCCCCACCGCGGCCTACGCCGAGCACTACGCCCGCATCGTGGCGGAAAAGTGGACGCTGAGGCGGCTCATCCAGGCCGCAGGGGAGGCCATGCGCCTGGCCTACGAGGAGGCGGGCAGCCTGGACGAGATCCTGGACCAGGCGGGGAAGAGGATCCTCGAGGTGGCCCTCACCCAGCCGGACACCGAGGCCCGCCCTATGCGGGAGCTGGTCCACGAAACCTTTGAGCACATCGAGGCCCTCTTCCAGAACAAGGGGGAGGTGGCCGGGGTGCGCACGGGGTTCAAGGAGCTGGACGGACTCATCGGGACCCTGGCTCCGGGATCCCTCAACATCATCGCCGCCCGCCCCGCCATGGGCAAGACCGCCTTCGCCCTCACCATCGCCCAGCACGCCGCCCTGAAGGAAGGGGTGGGGGTGGGGATCTACTCCCTGGAGATGCCGGCCGCCCAGCTGACCTTACGCCTGATGTGCTCCGAGGCCCGCATAGACATGAACCGGGTGCGGCTTGGGCAGCTCTCCGACCGCGACTTTTCCCGGCTCGTGGACGTGGCGGGCCGCCTCTCCGAGGCCCCCATCTACATTGACGATACCCCCGACCTCACCCTCATGGAGCTCAGGGCCCGGGCGCGGCGCCTGAGAAGCCAGTACCGCGTGGGCCTCATTATTATAGACTATCTTCAGCTCATGTCGGGGCCCGGGAGCGGCAAAAACGGCGAAAACCGGCAGCAGGAGATCGCCGCCATCTCCCGGGGCCTGAAGGCCCTGGCCCGGGAGCTGGGCGTCCCCGTGATCGCCCTGAGCCAGCTCTCCCGGGCCGTGGAGGCGAGGCCCAACAAACGCCCCATGCTCTCGGACCTAAGGGAGTCGGGATCCATTGAGCAGGACGCGGATCTGGTGATGTTCATCTACCGGGACGAATACTACAACCCCCACTCGGAGAAGGCGGGCATCGCCGAGATCATCGTGGGGAAGCAAAGGAACGGGCCCACGGGCACCGTGGAGCTCCAGTTCCACGCCCAGCACGTGCGCTTCAACGACCTGGCCAAGGAGCCCTAGGCCCGGGAGAGTAGGGCCGAGGCCCCCTCCCTTAAGGCCTCCCCCAGGTCCCGGTAGCCCAGGGCGAGGCCCAGGGAGAGGGCCTCGAGGTAGCTCTCCTCTACCAGGGCGATTTCTATGGCGATGATCTTCTCAAAGGCCTCCACGGCGCTATAAACCTCGGGGCCCCTGAGGACGAGGCGCAGGTGCTCCAGGGAAAGCTCCTGGACGATGCCCATGGCGGGGATCATGGCCCGGGGGCCGACGCCGAGCCGGGCGTGCACCAGCCCCACCCGCCGCCTCCTTTCGGCGTAGGGCCGGTCGTAGACCCCGGAGAAGAGCTCGCTGTACCACTGGGCGAAGGTGCGGTAAAGCCGCTCCACCCGCCCCGGGACGGCGTAGAGGATCCCAGCAAGCTCCTCGTCCCGGCCCAGGTAGTCGTAGAAGGCCAGGGCCACCTCGGGGGCGATGGGGGTCATGACCTGGCCGAGGCCCTTGAGGAGAGCGGCGTGGGCCTCGGTGAAGCCCGTGCGGCGCTGAAGAAGGGCGAGAAGCTCCCCGGGGTCCACGGAAGCACTCTACCCCGTTGCCTCCTAAGGGTCTAGAGGCCCGCAAGCCCCGCCGGCTACTCCGTGCTCACCCCTTGCTCCACCTGCTGGTTCACCGGCTCCACCAGGCGGAAGTGGACCTGGGGGTCGTGGAGGAGGGCTTCCAGCCGCCTCGCCTTCTCCTCCCGCCTGGCCTCGCGGAGCACCCGGAGGTAGGCGGAAAGAAGCTCGCGCACGTCCTCCACCCCACGGGCGTCCAGGGGCTTCACCGCCACCTTAGCCCCCTTGGCCAGGCGCCGCTTCAGAGCCTCCTCGGTGAGGCCCATCTCCGGCCAGTGGCGCAGGTAGACCCGTCCCCCCGTCATCCCCGAGCAGATCCAGGGCCCGGGATCCCCCAGGACCAGGGCCCGCCCCCGGGTCATGTACTCAAAGGCGAAGCCCTTGGCCTGGGCCCGGGCGGCCAGGTTGCCGAGGTCGTCCCGCAAGGGGCGCTCGGGTTCGCCGCCCAGGATCACATCTGCCCCGGAGAGGCGGATGCAGAAGCGGCTGTCCGCCATCCCCTCCACGATGAGAAGGCCCCCGATGGCCCCGTAGGCGAAGCTCTTGCCCACGGAGCCGTCCACATAGGTTCCGTAGGGGTTCTTCCCCTTGAGGACGGCCACCAGCCCCCCAAAGGCCCCCTTGGCCACCCCGTCTTGGGCCCCGCCCTCCACCACCACCTTCACCCCCTCCACGTTGAAGGCGGCCAGGCCATTTCCGGCCACGCTCCCCCCGTCAAAGCGGAGCTCCACCTCGGCGTCAAAGCCCTTGCCGTAGAGGCGCCTCCGGGCGATCTCCCCGGAGAGGTGGGCCCCCAGGGCCCGGTCCGACGAGCCCACGGGGCCCTCTTGGAAGAGGAGGCGGCGGCTCCCCTCTGCGTAGGCGGCCATCACCACCTCGGTGATGGTGCGGGTGAGCTGGTTTAGGGGCTTCCGCAACACGTGGGCCGAGGTGTCCTTGAGCCAGTCGGGCTCCTCCACGGGGAGGAAGAGGTAGCTCAGGTCCAGCGCCTCGAGGTGGTCCCGCTGGTAGAGGAGGTCCGAGCGGCCCCTTAGCTCCCTTAAGGAGCGGACCCCAAGGGCGGCCACCAGCTCCCTAAGCGCCTCCCCCTTGGCCTCAAAGAAGCGGACGAGCTGCTCCACCGCCCGCTCCAGGTCCTGGGGCACGAAGCGCTTCAGCCCGTGGGCCAGGGCCTCCTCCACCGTCTGGATCTGGGTGGTGATGCCCACGTGGCAGGTGTCCAGCTGGCAGCCGCGGCAGATGGTGCAGCCGATGGCCACCATGGCCATGGTGGCCATGCCCACCCGGTCGGCCCCGAGGAGGACCATCCGGAGGACGTCGTAGGCGGTCTTGAGGCCGCCGTCGGCCCAGATCTCCACCTTGTCGCGAAGCCCCGCCCGCACCAGGGCCCGGTGGGCCCGGCGCACCCCGAGCTCCACGGGGAGGCCGGCGTACTTCAGGGCGTGGAGCCGCGCCGCCCCCGTCCCTCCCTCAAAGCCGGAGAGGGTGATGACGTCGGCCCCGGCCTTGGCGATGCCCACGGCGATGGTGCCGATGCCGGGGATCACGGGCACCTTCACCGAGACCAGGGCCTTGGGGTTTACCGTCTTCAGCTCCTCTATGAGCTGGGCCAGGTCCTCAATGGAGTAGAGGTCGTGGTTGTTGGAGGGGCTGATGAGGTCCACCCCCGGCACGGCGTTCCTCGCGGCCGCCACCTTGGGGGAGACCTTCTTGCCGGGAAGGTGTCCCCCCTCCCCGGGCTTCGCCCCCTGGCCGATCTTGATCTCAATGACGCTCGCCGAGTTCAGCATGTAGGCGTGGACCCCGAAGCGGCCCGAGGCCACCTGCTGCCCCCGCCAGTGGGTGTACTTGCCCAGCATGTCCGGGATCTCCCCGCCCTCGCCGTTGATGCAGAGCATGTTGAGCCGCCTGGCCGCCTCGGCGTAGGCCCTAAAGGAGGCCTCCCCTTGGGAGCCAAAGCTCATGGCGCTGATGACGAAGGGGAGGGAGTGGCCGCCCACGGAGAGGTCCACCTCCTCGGGGGCCACCCCGCTCCTCTCGGGGAAGCGCACCTCCAAGAGCTGCCTGGCGGCCACTGGGCTCTCCCGCTCCAGGGAGCGGACCTTCTCCTGGAAGTGGGCGTAGGGGGCCTGGCCCGAGGCCACCTCCTGCGCCGCCTTGTAGATCCGGGGGTTGAAGCGGAAGTCCTTGGCGGGGAGGACCTTCTCCGCGCGGAGGAACCCCTCCCGCTCCAGAAGGGTGCGCTCCAGCTCCAAGAAGCCGTAGCCCACCCCCTCCGAGCCCAGGAAGTTGCGGGTGCCGAAGTATTCGGCGAGTTCGGCCTTCAGGCCGAGGGCGCTGAAGATCCTCCCGTAGCCCCGGAGCTCGTGGATGCCCATGGTGGAGATGACCTTCTCCAGACCCTTCCGCAGGGCCTCGAGGGCCCCCGCCACCCCCTTCCTCCCCTCCAGGGCCCGGGCCTTCTCCTCCAGAAGCCAAGGGGCCACGGCCTCCGCCCCGAGGCCTAGGAGGAAGGCCAGGTCGTGGAGGTTCCGCACCCCGCCGGAGTGGACCAGGAGGGAGGTTTTCCGCCTCAGGGCTATCCCGTCCGGGCCCCGCCGCAGGAGGGCGCGGTTCACCGCGGCCACCGCCAGGCCGATGTCAATCCAGATCCCCCCCTGGAAGGCCTCCCGGTCGGAGAGGAGGAGGACCTCGGCCCCCTCCTCCACCGCCCGCACCGCCTCCTCCTCCAGGCGCCTAAGCCCCGCAAGGAGCCCCTCCTCCACGGCGAATTGGGGGACGAGGGTTTTCGTCTTGAAGCGGGCCCGCACCTCGGCGAGGGTCAGGGTGCCGAAGGCCTCGGCCAGGGCCTGGTCCTCCTCCAGCACGATGGGGAGGAGCAGCTCCTCCACCCTTCCCCCGTCCCGGCCGTCGGGAAGGGGCCTTCTGCCCAGGAGGGTGCGGGTGGAGAAGTGCTCTATCTCCCGCTCCCGGTCTATGGCCGGGTTGGTCACCACGGCCACCGTCTCCTTGAAGAACTCGGAGAGGTTGGGCTTCTCCGGGTTTAAGGCGGCCAGGGGGCCGTCATAGCCCAGGGAGCCGATGGGCTCGTTGCCCGTCTTGGCCAGGGCCTCGAGGTAGGCCTGGTCCCAGCGGTCCCAGCCGTAGGCCCGCTCCAGGCCCAAAGGGGGTGGGGCGGGCTTCTCCTCCACCTGGGCCTCGCTGCCTCCGGCGAGGGGCGGAGGGGCAGAGCGCAGGGGGCCCTGGAGGTGGAGCCGGTACCCGGCCACCGGGGTGCGGGCGGCCACCCGCTCCAGCACCAGGCGCTGGTGCCGGTCAAAGGGCAGCACCTTGGCCCCTTCCGGCGTCAGGCGCAGGTAGACCTTCTCCCCTGGGGCCAGGGGCTTGGGCTCGGAAACGAACTCCTCGGCGCTGAAGACCCCCCTTTCCGAGGAGAAGACGATCTCGTAAGGGGTCTCAAACTGCCAAAGCGGCCTAAGCCCCATGGCGTCAGTGGCAAAGACGGCCTCGTCCTGGTGGCGGCTCACGATGGCCGCAGGGCCCTGGGCCAGGGGGCCAAAGCGCTGCCTCAGGGCCAGGTAGAGGTCCTGCAGCTCCTCCGGCAGGCCCTTGATCTCCCCCAAAACGGGGGGAAAGACCAGGTCCATGGCCTCGGGCAGGGAGAGGCCGAAGCGGTAGAGAAGCCCCTCCAGCATGCGGTTGAGGTCCTGGGAGTCCGAGCCCCCGGTGCGGGGGATGCCCAGGAAGTCCATCTCCCGCCTCAGGCGCTCTATGGTGTTGATTTCGCCGTTGTGGCCGAGGAGGCCGAAGGGCTGGACCTGCTCAAAGGTGGAGAGGGTGTTGGTGGAGTAGCGGTTATGGCCGATGGCCATGGCGCTCTTGAACTCGGGGCGGGAAAGCTCGGGGTAGTAGCGCTTTAATAGTTCGGCCGAGCCCCGCACCTTGTAGACCACGGTGTGGGTGGATAGGGAGACCACGTGCACGGGGAACTGGGCCTCGAGCCTTAGGCCAAGCTCCCAAAGCGGGGCGTCCCCGTCGGGGGAAAGGCCCGCCACCTGGACAAAGAGGGGCTCGGTCCGCCGCCCCACCGGCCCCAGGACCTCAGAGTTCACCTCCCCCAGGCGGAAGAGGAGGGGGCGGACCGAAAGCCGCCCCCCCTCCTGGCGGAAGAGCGCCTCAAATTGCCCTAGCCGCTCCCCCTCCTTCTTGGGGAGGAAAAAGTGCCCTACGAAGAACCGGGGATTCTGGGCCAAGCCCGGGTCCAGCCCCGCCCGTTCCAAAAGGCCCGCCCAAAGCTCCCTGGGGATATCGGTCTGGATTCCCGTCCCGTCCCCCTCCCCCCGGATGGCCCCCGCGCGGTGGGCCATTCTGTAGAGACTTTCCAGGGTACGCCGCACGATGCGGTGAGAGGGCTTGCCGCTTTTCTCCGCCATGGCGATGATGCCGCAGGCGTCCTGGCCGAGGGGAATATCCGGATAGGCTTCCTTCCAGGTCATCTTTGGGCTCCTTCTTCGCCGTGGGATTGGGTTTAGGCAAAGAAATGCACGTTGTTCCTCGGATTATACAAGCCCCGGGGGAAAGGGTCAAGGATGACAGCCTGCCTTACGAGGCCCTCCAACGGGGGCTTCACCGGCCGGGTTTGCGGCGGCGGACGAGGTGGGAAAAGACCTAGGAGATCGTGGGGCAGAGCCTAGCCCAGTGGGATGGGAAGCGGCTCGGGCCCTCGGGCCTCGAGGGCTTGGGCTTCCCGGGCGGAAAGCCGAGGGCCTCTAGGCCCCGAACCCCCTCCCTGGAAGCCCTAGGACGAGCTCGAGGGAAACACCCCCGGCTACGCCACCGGGGGATAAAGCATTGCGCTTTAGGCGTGGTGGGCCGTGCAGGATTCGAACCTGCGACCTACCGATTAAAAGTCGGTTGCTCTGCCAGCTGAGCTAACGGCCCAAAGCCCTTGCGATTATAGGCGAAACCCCGGGGCTTGTCCAGCACGGGGAACCGGGGTCCTGGGCCAGCAGTGGCTTTGGAGCTACCGCTACCCCGGTCCGGACGGGAAGCTGGGCGTCACGGACACGGCCCGGGTCTCCCCCGCTAACCCCTTTGGCCTGGACCCGAAGGACCCTGCGGCCCGGGACGACGTGGTGGTGGTGGGGGGCCCCTCCGCCTTCCCCTAGGGGTGCCCGTCCGGCTTTTGCTCCGGGCTAACGACGTCATCCACGACTTCTACGTGCCCGAGTTCCGGATCAAGATGGACGCGGTCCCGGGGAAAATAGGGGCATGCGGGCCGTGGTCCTTAAGGAGGTGGGCAGGCCCCTGGCCCTCGAGGACCGCCCCCTCCCCACCCCGGGGCCCGGGGAGGTCCTCCTCCGGGTGGAGGCCTGCGGGGTCTGCCGCACCGACCAGCACATCGCCGACGGCGAGCTCCCCCCGCCCCGCCTGCCCCTCGTCCTCGGCCACCAGATCGTGGGCCGGGTGGCGGCCTTGGGAGAGGGGGTGGAAGGGATCCCCCTGGGGGCGAGGCTCGGCGTGGGGTGGCTCTCGGGGGCCTGCGGCCGGTGCAAGTACTGCCGGCGGGGCCAGGAAAACCTGTGCCGGGAAGCGGTCTTCACCGGGTACCACCGGGACGGGGGCTTCGCGGAGTACGCGGTGGTGCGGGCGGCCTACGCCTACCCCCTCCCCGAAGCGGCCCCTCCGGAGGGCCTGGCCCCGTGGCTCTGCGCCGGGCTCATCGGCTACCGGGCCTACCGCCTGGTGCGGGACCGGGAGGTCCTCGGCTTCTACGGCTTTGGGGCCGCGGCCCACCTCCTCCTCCAGGTGGCCCGGCACGAGGGCAAGAGGGTCTACGCCTTCGTGCGCCCGGGGGACGAGGCGGCCAAGGCCTTCGCCCTGGCGCTCGGGGCGGCCTGGGCGGGGGACTCCACGGAACCTCCCCCAGAGCCCCTCGAGGGGGCCATCCTCTTCGCCCCCGTGGGGGCCCTGGTGCCCAAGGCCCTCTCCGACCTGGAGCCCGGAGGGGTGGCGGTCCTGGCGGGGATCCACATGAGCCCCATCCCCGAAATGCCCTACCGCCTCCTCTGGGAGGAGCGGGTCCTGCGCTCGGTGGCCAACCTTACCCGGGAGGACGCCCGAGCCTTCCTAGAGATCGCGCCCAAGGTGCCGGTGAGGGCGGAGGTGGAGGCCCTTCCCCTGGAGGAGGCGGAGCGGGCCCTGGAGGCCTTGCGGCGGGGCCGGGCTAGGGGCGCCTTGGTCCTCGTCCCCTGAGGCCTTCCAGGATCCAAAGCCCGAAGGCCTCCTCCCGGGCCCGCCGCCTCAGGGCCTCGAGGTCCAGAGCCCTCCTCGGGGTGGGCTCCAGGGCCACCTTGGGAAGGGGAGAGGCCTCCAGAAGGGCGAGGAAGGCCTCATCGTTCCAGGGGGGGACGAAGGCCCCCGAACGGCAGAGGAAGGCCCGGTGGAAGGTCCCCTCCACCGGGCCTCCGGGGTCTACGGCCCTCAGGAGGGGCACCCGGGGCTCGGGTTCCCGGGAGGGGTCCCGCCAGGGGGGGTAGAGGACCCGGAGGCGGGCCCCCAGGCGGTGGTAGAAGGCCATCCAGTCGTCGCAGGCCGGCTCCTCCCCTAGGGGGCGGTACCCCGCGTCGTGGTGGGCGTCCAAAAGCACCACCTCCTCTACCCCTTGGCGCACCGCCTCGTGGAAGGCCAGGGCGTTGGAGTCGGCGTAGTAGAGGACGGCGCCCGGGGCGAAGGCGAAGCGCTCCCAAAACCCCTCCCACCCCAAGACCCCTGGGAGGGGAAGGCCCCGGAGGAGGAAGGCCAGGGCCCGCTCCTCCCAGGCCTCGAGGAGGTAGTAGGGGGTCTCAAAGTGGGCCCAGGCGAACAGGGGGACCAGGGGGTCCTCGGGGTCCTGGGGGACGGGGAAGAAGTAGTCAAAGTCCACCACTAAAAGCCGCATCCTTCTTGCTTAGCCAAAGCCCCGCGGGGACTTTCTACCGGGGCCCGCATGGCATAGCCAAGGCCCCCGCCTCCCGGCGGGGACCAGGGCGCCCTTCGGGCTACCAGATGTAGAAGAGGGTGACGATGAAGAGCCAGACCGCGTCCACCAGGTGCCAGTACATGCTGGCGGCCTCGAGGGTGCCGTGGTTGTGCAGGGTGATCTTGCCCCGGAGGGCTTGCAGGTAGGCGAGGATGAGGCCAAAGCCCCCGATGACCACGTGCAGACCGTGGAGGCCCACGATGGTGAAGAAGGCCGCCGTCCAGAGGTTCTCCTGCCAGGAAGAGTGGTGGTGGAACTGGTAGAACTCCCAGGCCTGGAAGAGGAAGAAGAGGACGCCGAGGAGGATGGTGACGAGGAGGCCAAAGCGGAAGGGGTTGAAGCGGCCCCGCCTAAGGTCGTGGTGGGCGAAGTGGACGGTGAAGGAGGAGCTCACCAGGAGAAAGGTGTTGAGGAGGGCGAGCCAAAGGGCGGGCCTTTCGGCCGGGGGCACCGCGTGGCCGGAGAGGCGGAGGTAGAGGTAGCCGGCAATGAGGATGGCGAAGAGGCCCACCTCGGAGACGATGAACCAGGCCATCCCCATCCAGGCGTTGGACTTGCCCGTGACGGTGTGGTGCTCCACCGGGTGGCTGTACTCGTCCTCCAGGGCCCACCGCACGAGGCCGTAGGCGAAGAGGGCGAGGAAGAGCCACATCCAGACGTTGGGCACGGGGAGGGCGGCCACACTCACGAAGAAGGCGAAGAGGGTGGCGGCGGAGTAGAAGGGCCAGAAGGAGCTGTTGGGCAGGTGGATGTGGCCCGGGTCCTCCGGCTTCAGCTCCACCCCCCGCCTAGGCCAGTCGTAAAGGGGCCGCTCCGAGTGGAACTCCTTGGGCAAGACCACGTCAAAGTTGTGGGCCTTGGGGGGAGAGTCCGTGAGCCACTCCAGGGTGTAGCCCCCCCAGGGGTTGGCCGGGGCCTTCTCGCCCGAGCGGAGGCTCTTCAGCATGGTGTAGACCCAGACCAGGCCGCCCAGGCCCAGGATGTAGGCCCCGAGGGTGGAGAGAAGGTTGAGCTCGGGCCAGCCGGCGATGTCGGCGTTGTAGGTGTAGTAGCGCCGGGGCATCCCCAGGTAGCCCAGGGCGTACTGGGGCAGGAAGGTGAGGAGGTAGCCCACCAGGAAGAGCCAGAAGTGGAGGCGGCCCAGCCTTTCGTCGTACATCCGGCCCGTCATCTTGGGCCACCAGTAGTAAAGCCCGGCGAAGGCCCCGAAGCCCGAGCCCGCCATGAGGACGTTGTGGAAGTGGGCCACCACGAAGTAGGAGTCCTGGAAGTGGTAGTCCAGGGGGACCATGGAGAGCATGACCCCGGTGATCCCCCCGAGGAGGAAGTTGAAGATGAAGCCCAGGACCCAAAGGAGGGGGGTCTTCATCTGGAGCTTCCCGCCCCAGAGGGTGCCGATGATGTTAAAGAGCTTAACCCCGGTGGGCACGGCGATGAGGGCGGTGAAGAAGGCGAAGGCGATCTGGAAGAGGGTGCTCTCCCCCACGGTGAACATGTGGTGGGCCCAGACCATGGTGCCCAGGACCACGATGCCCATCTGGGCCCAGACCATCTGCCGGTAGCCGAAGAGGGGCTTCCTGGCGAAGGTAGAGGCCACCTCGGCGAGGATCCCCAGGTAGGGCAGGAGCATCACGTAGACCGTGGGGTGGGAGTAGAACCAGAAGAACTGCTGGAAGAGGACGGGGTCCCCCCCGATCTCCGGGTTGAACCAGGAGAGGCCGATCTTCCTTTCCAAAAGGACAAGGAGGCTCGCCGAGGTGAGCCCGGCCAGGCTGAAGAGGTTGAGGACGCTGGCGGCGAAGACGCTCCAAACGTACATGGGCATCTTCCAGAGGCTCATCCCCTGGGCCCTTAGGTTATAGATGGTGGCGATGAAGTTGGCGTTGCCCAGGAGGCTGGAAAAGCCCAGGAGGAGGATGGCCGCCATGTAGAAGTTCACCCCGCTTCCCGACTGGGCGGAGAAGGGGTAGTAGAAGGTCCAGCCCACCGAGGGGGCCCCGCCGGGGAAGAAGTAGCTCATGAGGGCGAGAAGGATCGCCCCCAGGAAGGCCCAGTAGCTGAAGGCGTTCACCCGGGGCAGGGCCACGTCCCTCGCCCCCAGCATCAGGGGCACCACGAAGTTGCCGAAGCCGGTGAGCCCCGCCTGGATGATGAAGAAGAAGAGCATGGTGGCCCCGTGCAGGGTGAGGACCTGGTTGTACTGCTCCCCGGTGAGGAAGTGGTTGTTGGGCACCGCGAGCTGGGTGCGGATGAGGAGGGAGAAGACCCCCGCCAGGGCGAAGGCGAAGAAAGCGGTGGCCGTGTACAGGAGGCCGATCTTCTTGTGGTCTACGGTGGTGAGGAGGTCCCAGAGGGCCCCTAAGAAACCGGTTTTGGGCTTTGCCGCAATCGCCATGCCGATCCTCCCATTCAGAACCGGGGCAGGGCCTTGAGGTCCAGGCCCGCCACCCTAAGCCCCTCGAGGTAGCGCACGAGGGCGTCCAGATCCCCCTCCGAAAGCTGGGGGAAGCCGGGCATCTTGACCCCGGGCTTCATGCCGGCGGGGTTTTTGATCCAGGCCTTCAGGTTCTCCGGGGTGTGGTCCACGATCCCCGCCCCCAGGCTCGTGCGGTTGCCAAAAAGCCCGAGCTCAGGCCCGATGACTGCCGGCGGCACGGACCGCGCCACGCCGTGGCAGGCGGCGCAGTTCTGCTGGAACACCTGCCTTCCCCGGGCATCGGCCACGGGGGGCGGCGCCTTGGCCTCCTCCACGAAGCGGCCAAAGGCCTCCTTGGGCACCACAAGGACCCGGAAGAGCATCCGGGCGTGGCTGGGCCCGCAGAGCTCGGCGCAGAAGCCGTAGTAGTTCCCAGGCTCCTTGGGGGTGAAGCGGATCAGGGTCTTTTGTCCCGGGATGGCATCCCGCTTGCCCGCAAGACCCGGCACCCAGAAGGAGTGGATCACGTCCTTGGAGGTGATGGTGAACTCCACGGGCACGCCCAGGGGCAGGATGAGCTCGTTGGAGTTCCTGAGACCGAGCTCGGGATAGTGGAAGTCCCACCAGAACTGGTAGCCCGTCACCTCCACCTTGAGGGCCCCGGGAATGGGCCGGTTCACCTGGATGAGGGCCTTGGCCGTGAGCCCGAAAAGCACCAGGACGATGAAGATAGGGATCAGGGTCCAGAGCACCTCGAGGCGCTCGTTCCCGTGGATCTGGGGGGGCTCGGCCGTGTCGTCGGGCCGGGCCCGGAACTTCCAGGTGACATAGGCCAGGCTCCCCGCCACCACCAGGAAGATGACGAAGGAGAAGAAGTAGACCCAGGGCCAGAGGAAGGCCACCTCCTGGTTGTAGGAGCCCCCGGGATGGGTGATGGCCACCCGGTGCCCCTCCTGGGCCAGCGCCATACCCAGGAAAGCCAGTGCCAACGCAGCACGTCTCATCCGGTTCCTCCTTAAAGCGCCCTGTCCACCGCCATGGCCGCGAACAAGAGGGCCAGGTACAGCATAGAGTACTTATACAGCGAAACCGCCGTGCTCCGTTCGGGCTGGCGATAGAGGGCGAGGCTCTTAAGGATAAGCAAGAGATTAAGGACGAAGCTGAAGGCCAGGTAAAGGAGGCCAAGCTCGCCCAGCATCAGGGGCATGAGGGAGATGAGGGCAGTGAGGACCGCGTAGAGGGCGATCTGCATCACGGTGACCCTTTCCCCCAGCACCACGGGGAGCATGGGCACCCCCACGGCCCGGTAGTCGTCCTGGATCAGGAGGGCCAGGGCCCAGAAGTGCACGGGCGTCCAGAAGAAGATGAGGGCGAAGAGGTACCAGGCGAAGAGGCTGAGGTCCCCCGTGACCGCGGCCCAGCCCACGAGGGGCGGAAAGGCCCCCGCCGCCCCGCCGATGACGATGTTGTGCCAAGTGCGCCGTTTCAGGTAAAGGGTGTAGACCAGGACGTACCAGATGAGGCCCATGAGGGCCAGGGTGGCCGCGAGGAGGTTCGCCCCCCAGAAGAGGACCAAAAAGCCCAGGAGGGCCAGGGCCAGGGCGAAGAGGAGGGCGTCCCGGCTGGAGACCCTCTGGGTGACGGTGGGCCTCCTGGCGGTGCGCCGCATCCGGGCGTCAATGTCCCGGTCCACCACCATGTTGATGGCGTTGGCCGCCCCGGCCATCAGGTACCCTCCCAGGGCCACGGCGAGGAAGACGGGAAGCCCCGGCCAGCCCCGGGCGGCGATGAGCGTGGCCAGGAGGGCGGTGAAGAGGAGGAGGCTCACCACCTTGGGCTTGGTGAGGGCCAGGTAGTCCCGCCAGGTGGCCCCGCCCGTCCCCCGGTGGGCCTCGAGGCCCCCCTCCCCGAGCTCCACCCGCTGGGCGTCCCGGCCCAGGGCGGAGGCGGCCAGGAGGACGAAGGCGAGCCAGACGGCGTAGGCCAGGAGGAGGTGAAGGAGCTGCATCCAGACCGGGGCCTTGAGCCAGACGTTCACCAGCCCCAAAAGGAGCTGGACCCCGTAGAGGTAGGCGAGGGCGTGGGCCAGGAGGCGGGTCCTGGGGGAGGGGCGGAGGTGGGCGGCCAGGTACCCGGTGAAGACCACGTAGAGCCCCACGCTCACGGCGATCAGGGGGTGCAAGACCCTGAGGCGCACCAGGAAGTGCTCCCCCGGGCTCAAGGAGCGCTCCAGGGCCTCGAGGGTGCTCCGCACGGGAAAGAGGAGGTCGCCTAAGGCCGTGACCGCCCCGCTCATGCCCAGGAAGAGGAGGGCGAGCAGGCCGAGGAGGAGGGCGGGCCCCACCGCCCCCTGCCCCCGAAGGCGCAAGGGGGTACCCCCAGAGGCCCACCAGGCGGTGAGGACCAGGGCGGCGAGGAGAAAGTAGGTGTTGGCCAGGTGGACCATCTGGACCACGGCCCGGGCGGCGCTGGCGTTTTGGGCCGTCCAGCCGAAGAGGACCAGGGAGGCCCCCACCAGGCTCTCCGTGACCATGAAAAGGAGGGCAAGCCCCGCCCCGAAGCGGGCCGGGTGCCCCTTGGGAAAGGCGCGGAGTGCCCAGAGGAAGAGGGCGAGAACGGAGAGAAACGCGAGGCCCGAGGTGGCCCGGTGGGTGAACTCAATGAGGGTCTCCACCTGGGGCGCGCGGGGGATCACCTCCCCGTTGCAGGTGGGCCAGTGGGCCCCGCACCCGGCCCCCGAACCGGTGGCCCGCACAAAGGCCCCGAAGAGGGCCACGAGGAGGTTGGCCAGAAGGACGCCCCAGGCGTAACGGTTGAACCAGGCTTGGCGCATAGGAACCCCGTCCCCCAGACGGTACAGGCTACCATTTTGCCAAAGGGGCCCGCCAGGGGGTGAGGTACATTTGTCCCTGCCGCCCTCGAGGCCCCATACGCCCACCCCCTATCGCCCCTACTCCACCCGGGGGCCCGCCCGGCGCACCGCCTCCTCCACCCCCTGGGCATACTTCTGGAAGTTATCCTGGAAAAGCCGGGCAAGCCTCTCTGCCTGCCGGTCGTAGGCCTCCTTGTCCGCCCAAGTCTTTCGGGGATCCAGGAGGTCTTGGGGAACCCCGGGGACCTCGAGGGGCACCTCAAAGCCGAAGACGGGGTCCTTCCGGTAGGCCACCCGGTCCAAGGCCCCGGAAAGGGCAGCCTTGAGGAGGGCCCGGGTGAGGGGAAGGGGGAAGCGGCGCCCCACCCCGTAGGGCCCCCCGGTCCAGCCCGTGTTCACCAGGTAGACCTTGGGGCCGTGCTTCTTGATCTTTTCCCCCAGCATCCCGGCGTAGACCCCGGGGTGCATGGGAAGGAACGGGGCCCCGAAGCAGGCGGAGAAGGTGGCCTTGGGCTCGGTGACGCCCCGTTCCGTGCCCGCTACCCGGGCGGTGTAGCCCGAGAGGAAGTAGTACATGGCCTGTTCCGGGGAGAGGCGGGCGATGGGGGGAAGGACCCCGTAGGCGTCGGCGGAGAGGAAGAAGAGGGCCCGGGGGTGCCCCGCGGTCCCCGAGCGCACCACGTTCTCCAGGTGGGCGATGGGGTAGGAGGCGCGGGTGTTCTCCGTTTTGGAGTCGTCGTCCCACTCCACCCGGCGGCTTTCCGGGTTCAGCACCACGTTCTCCAGGATGGCCTCAAACTGGTTGGCCGCCTTGTAGATGAGGGGCTCGTGCTCGGGGGAGAGGCGGATGACCTTGGCGTAGCACCCGCCTTCAAAGTTGAAGACCCCCTCCTCGCTCCAGCCGTGCTCGTCGTCGCCGATCAGGGGGCGGTCCGGGTCGGTGGACAGGGTGGTCTTGCCCGTGCCGGAGAGGCCGAAGAAAAGGGCCACGTCCCCCTCCTTCCCCACGTTGGCGGAGGCGTGCATGGGAAAGACCCCCTGCTTGACCATAAGGTAGTTGAGGACGGTGAAGACGCTCTTCTTGATCTCCCCGGCGTACTTGGTGCCCACGATGAGAATGAGCCTCTTGGCGAAGCTGATGCCCACGAAGACCTCGCTCCTCGTGCCGTCCCTTTCCGGCACCGCCTGGAAGTAGGGGGCGTGGACCACGGTGAAGCCGGGGACGAAAGCCTCCACCTCGTCGTCCCCAAAGCGGCGGGGCAGGAGGAACATGTTGCGGGCGAAGAGGGCATGCCAGGGGCTTTCCGTCACCACCCGCACCGCCAGGCGGTAACGCCGGTCCGCCCCGGCATAGAGGTCCTGGACGTAGAGGTCCTGCTCGGAGAGGTACGCGGCTACCCGTTCGTAGAGGGCTTGAAAGGCCTCTTGGGGAAAGGGCTGGTTCACCTCCCCCCACCAGATCTCCCCCTCCACGGCGGGCTCTTGGACCACAAACTTGTCCCTGGGGCTTCGGCCCGTATAGGGGGTGGTGTCCACCACCAAGGCACCCCTATGGGCCAAAAGGCCCTCTCCCCGGGCCAGGGTGTGCTCCACCAAGACGGGGGAAACGGTGTTCCAGAAGACCTGTTTCCTGGGATGGATGCCTATAGCGCCTAAGCGGTCCATAGGGGCCTCCTCACGTCCAAGGTATCACAAAGGGGTTTCCACGCCCCTCCCCTATCCCCCTTGCGTCAGGAGGGCGCGGGTGAGCCGCTTGCCCAGCTCCACCCCCGGCTGGTCAAAGGCGTTCACCTCCCAGAGCTCCCCCAGGAAGGCCGTCTGCCACATGAGGTGCTGGAGGAGCCAGCCCGCAGCGTAAGGAGAGACCTCGGAGAGGTAGAGGGCGTAGACCCTCTGGCCCGCCTCGGCCAGGGCCCGGTAGGTAGCCTCGGCCTCGGCCTTGAGGAGCTGGAAGAGGGTTTTGCCGAAGAGGTAGGAGGCGGCCTCGAGGCCCTCCACCTCTGGGATCTCCAGGTCCTCCACGGGGGCTTCGGGGATGACCAGGGCGAGGAGCTTGTCCAGGGGGCCCTCGCGGAAGAGCTGGACCTGGGCGTGCTGGTCCTGGGGCCCTTGGGCGGGGAGGGCGGTGGTCCCCACCCTCCTGCCCTCCCGGTCCACCTTGCCCAGGGACTCGTCGTGGAGCTGGACGAACCAGGCGGGGAGGTGGCGTAGCCTCTCCGAGTAGACCATGAAGACGTGGACGGGGAGGTGGCGGTGGAGGTGGAGGAGGAGGGCGGTCTTCAGGGGGAGGCTGGCCTCCAAGGGGGCCAAGGCGGTCTCGTTGGCCTTGCGGGCCCCCATGAGGAGGGCGTCCAGGTCGGCGCCGGCGAAGGCCAAGGGGAGAAGCCCCACGGGGGAAAAGACCGAGAAGCGCCCGCCCACCTCTTTAGGAATGGCGAAGGCCTTAAGCCCCTCCCGCTCGGCGAAGGCCCTTAGAGGCCCCCTCTCGGGGTCGGTGGTCACCACCAGGTGCCGCCGCCAGGCCTCCCCCAGGTGCGCCTTAAGCCACTTCAGGAAGACGGCGAGGCCCGCCAGGGTCTCCGCCGTGGACCCCGACTTGGAAACGGCGTTCACCAGGGTCTTCCCTGGGTCCAGAGCGCGGAGGAGCTCCCTTATAGGCTCGGGCTCTACGTGGTCCAGGTAGTGGAAGCGCACCCCGCTCTGGTTGAAGGCGGCCTCGAGGGCCTTAGGCCCCAAGGCGCTTCCCCCGATGCCGATGAGGACGAAGTCTTCCACCCAGGGGTTCGCCTCGCGGTAGCGGCGGACCTCCCTTAGGGTCTCCGTGTCCTCGGGGAGGTCCATCCAGCCGAGCATGCTCCCCGGGGCTTTGCGCTTGGCGAGGAGGCGCTCCCGGGCTTCCTTTAGGAGAGGGGCGTGCCGGCTTAGGGCCTCGGGAAAGTCTTTGAGGAAGCGGGTGTCCAGCCGGAGCATGGAGTGCAGTTTACACCCTTGCGGAGCTTCCTCTACCGGAGCTAGGCCCTAGCCCACGCCCCTTTGGGCGCTCAGGCGGAAGGGAGGGCACCCAAGGTGGTGCGGGGGCACGAGCCCTTTGGGGGAAAATGAGGGCATGGGCTACGTCCCGCCCCCCACCCCCCAGCACGGCCTCGAGGAGGGCCCCGTGCTCCTCAAGGACGGGCGCACCGCCCTCCTCCGCCGGGCGGGCCCCAGGGACCTCCCCCTCTTTGTGGAGTTCCTGAGGCGGCTTTCCCCGGCCTCCCTGCGCATGCGCTTCTTCTCCCCCATCGCCCCGGAGAAGGCGGCCAAGCTCCTCCTCTCCGCCAAGCCCGAGGAGGAAAAGGTGGTCCTCGTGGTCCTCCTGGGGGAGCCCCCCCGGATCGTGGCCACGGGGGAGTACGTCCGGCTCAAGGGGGAGGAGACCGCCGAGGTGGCCTTTTTGGTGGAGGACGCCTACCAGGGCAAGGGCCTCGGCACCCTGCTTCTGGAGAGGCTCGCCCTCCTCGCCGCCAAGCGCGGGGTGCGCCGCTTCCAGGCCTTCGTCCTCCCGGAGAACCAGAGGATGCTCTCGGTCTTCATGGAAAGCGGCTTCCAGGTCAAGGCCCACCGGGAGGGGGGGGAGGTGGAGGTGGAGTTTGAGATCGTCCTGACGGAGAAGGCGGCGGAGCGCTTTGAGTGGCGGGAGAAGGTCTCCACCTTGGCGAGCCTCCACCCCTTCTTCTTTCCCAAGGGGGTGGCGGTGGTGGGGGCGAGCCGCGACCCCGAGAGCATCGGCTACCGGGTCCTGGAGAACCTCATCTTCGGCCGCTTCCAGGGGCCGGTCTACCCGGTGAACGAGGCCATCGGCAAGGAGGGGGGCACCGTGGGCCCCCTCCTCGCCTACCCGGGCCTGGAGGCGGTGCCGGGGCCCGTGGACCTCGTGGTGGTGGCGGTGCCCAAGGAGCGGGTCCTGGAGGCCCTCGAGGCCGCGGGGCGCCGGGGGGTGCGGGGGGCCATCCTCCTCACCACGGGCTTCACCCCCAAGGAGGCCCAGGCCCTGGCGGAAAAGGCGAGGCGGCTAGGGATGCGCCTCTTGGGACCGGGCTCCTTGGGGCTCGTGCACACCGCCTCCCGCCTGGCGGCAGGCCTCGTCCCCTTGCCCCGGGAGGGGCCCCTGGCCATCTCCAGCCAGTCCGGCACCCTGGGGCGGGCGGTTCTGGCCTACGCCGAGGCCATGGGGCTAGGGGTCGCAAGCTTCGTCTCCTTAGGGGCCAAGGCGGACCTCTCCTCTAACGACCTCCTCCAGTTCTGGGAGGAGGACGAGAGGACCCGGGTCATCCTCCTCTACCTGGAGGGCTTCGGCAACCCCAGGCGCTTCTCCCGCCTGGCCCGGAGGGTGGGCAAGCGGAAGCCGATCCTGGCCGTCCACCCCTCCCGCGACCCCCTGGTGCGCACCCTCTTCGCCCAGGCGGGGGTGGTGCGGGCCAACAGCCTGGAGGAGGCCTTTGACGTGGCCGCCCTCCTCGCCTCGGGCCGCCTCCCGGAAAACGGGCGGGTGCGCCTCGTCTCCAACGCCTCGGGCCCCTCCAACCTGGCCCTCGAGGCCTTAAGGGAAGGGAACCTGGAGGTGGAGCACGTGGACCTGGGCTCCGAGGCCCGGGAAGAGGACTTCAGGAAGGCCCTGGAGGAGGCCCTAAAGGGGGAGGCGGGAAGCGTCTTTCTCCTCTATGTGCCCATGGGCTTTGCCCGGGAAGAGGCGGTGGTGCGCCTGGTCCAGGAGGCCAGGACGGAAAAGCTCTTCCTGGCCTGCCTCATGGGCCAAGACGGGCCCCGGGCCAGGCTCCTTGGCCCCGCGGTCCTCTACCGCTTTCCCGAGTCTGCGGCCATCGCCTTGGTCCGGGCCTGGGCCTACCGCCGCTTCCGGGAGGAGCCCCTCGTCTTCCCCGACTTCCCGGACCTCAGGCTCGCCGAGGCCAGGAGGCTCCTGGAAGGCAGGAAGACCCTTTCCCCCGAGGAGGCCCGGGACCTCCTCCAGGCCTTCGGCCTGCCCCTGGGCGAGGGGGAGGGCCTTACGCTCCGGCTCCACGCCGCCCCCCATCCCCTGTTCGGCCCCGTCCTCACCCTCCTCCTCCCCACCCCCCTGGGGGACCAGGTCCTCGGCCTCCGCCTCACCCCCCTCACGGAAGGGGATGCCCGGGAGCTCCTCAAGCCCCTGGAGGGCCATGCGGACCCGGAGCCCTACCGGGAAATCGTCCTCCGGGTCTCGAGGCTCCTGGAGGAGTTTCCCCAGGTGGAGCGCCTAGAGCTGGCCCTTTCGGGCCCGCGGGTGGCCCGGTACGAGGTGGCCCTTGGTGGAGATCGCTAGCCCCAAAAACCCCCGGGTCAAGGCCCTGGCCGCCCTGAAGGAGCGGAAGGAGCGGGAGCGGAGGGGACTTTTCCTCGTGGAGGGGCGGAGGGAGGTGGCCCGGGCCCTGGAGGCGGGGCTCCAGCTGGAGGTCCTCCTCCTCGGCCCCAAGGCCAGGCCCGAAGATCCCCTCCTGGCTGGGGACAAGGAGGTCCTTTTCCTCTCCCAGGCGGCTCTGGAGCGGATCTCCAGCCGGGAGAACCCCGCCCAGGTCCTGGGGGTCTTCCGCATCCCCAAGAGGGACCTCTCCCAAGCCCGCCTTCCCCCAAAGCCCCTGGCCCTGGTCCTCCTGGGCCTGGAGAAACCCGGCAACCTGGGGGCCATCCTCCGGGCGGCGGACGGGGCGGGGGCGGACCTCGTTCTCTTGGCCGAGGGGGTGGACCTCTTTAGCCCCCAGGTGGTCCGGAACTCCACGGGGGCCCTCTTCTCCCTCCCCGTCTACCCCGTCTCCGAGGAAGAGGCCTGGCGCTTCCTCGAGGCGAAGGGCCTCCTCCTGGTGGCCGCCACCCCCGAGGGGGAGCGCCTGTACTGGGAGGAGGACTACCGGGAGGGGGTGGCCTTCCTCCTGGGGACGGAGGACGAGGGACTCCCCGAGGCCTGGAAGCGCCGGGCCCAGGTGCGGGTGCGGATCCCCATGCGGGGACGGGCGGACAGCCTCAACGTGGCGGTGAGCGCCGCCCTCCTCCTCTACGAGGCCCTGCGCCAGCGCTCCTTACAAGACCCCCCTCAACCCCCTTGACAGAAGCCTGGCGGGGCCGGAATAATAAGCCTTGGTTTGACACTCTCGCCTTTTGAGCGTCAAAGGAGGGAGTGGGTATGGCTGCGGAGGTGAAAACGGTGATCAGGCCCCTAGGCGACCGGGTGGTGGTGAAGCGGATTGAGGAAGAGCCCAAGACCAAAGGGGGCATCGTGCTCCCCGACACCGCGAAGGAGAAGCCCCAGAAGGGGAAGGTGATCGCGGTGGGCACGGGCCGCGTCCTGGAGAACGGCCAGAAGGTGCCCCTCGAGGTCAAGGAGGGGGACATCGTGGTCTTCGCCAAGTACGGCGGCACCGAGATTGAGATTGACGGGGAGGAGTACGTGATCCTCTCCGAGCGCGACCTCTTGGCGGTCCTGCAGTAAGGAGGTGAACCATGGCGAAGATCCTGGTGTTTGACGAGGCAGCCCGCCGGGCCTTGGAGCGCGGCGTGAACGCGGTGGCGGATGCGGTGAAGGTCACCTTGGGCCCCCGGGGCCGGAACGTGGTCCTGGAGAAAAAGTTCGGCTCCCCCACCATCACCAAGGACGGGGTGACGGTGGCCAAGGAGATTGAGCTGGAGAACCACCTGGAGAACATCGGGGCCCAGCTCCTCAAGGAGGTGGCCTCCAAGACCAACGACGTGGCCGGCGACGGCACCACCACGGCCACCGTCTTGGCCCAGGCCATCGTCCGGGAGGGCCTGAAGAACGTGGCCGCCGGGGCCAACCCCCTCGCCCTCAAGCGGGGCATTGAGAAGGCGGTGGAGGCCGCGGTGGAGAAGATCCGCTCCCTGGCCATCCCCGTGGAGGACCGCAAGGCCATTGAGGAGGTGGCCACCATCTCCGCCAACGACCCCGACGTCGGCAAGCTCATCGCCGACGCCATGGAGAAGGTGGGGAAGGAGGGGATCATCACCGTTGAGGAGTCCAAGAGCCTGGAGACCGAGCTGAAGTTCGTGGAGGGGTACCAGTTTGACAAGGGGTACATCTCCCCCTACTTCGTCACCAACCCCGAGGCCATGGAGGCGGTCCTCGAGGACGCCTTCATCCTCATCGTGGAGAAGAAGGTCTCCAACGTCCGCGAGCTCCTCCCCATCCTGGAGCAGGTGGCCCAGACCGGCAAGCCCCTCCTCCTCATCGCCGAGGATGTGGAGGGCGAGGCCCTCGCCACCCTGGTGGTGAACAAGCTCCGGGGCACCCTGAGCGTGGCCGCGGTGAAGGCCCCCGGCTTCGGCGACCGCAGGAAGGAGATGCTTAAGGACATCGCCGCGGTCACGGGCGGCACCGTGATCTCCGAGGAGCTCGGCTTCAAGCTGGAGAACGCCACCCTCTCCATGCTGGGCCGGGCCGAGCGGGTGCGGATCACCAAGGACGAGACCACCATCGTGGGCGGCAAGGGCAAGAAGGAGGACATCGAGGCCCGGATCAACGGCATCAAGAAGGAGCTGGAGACCACTGACAGCGAGTACGCCAAGGAGAAGCTCCAGGAGCGGCTGGCCAAGCTCGCGGGCGGGGTGGCCGTGATCCGGGTGGGCGCCGCCACCGAGACCGAGCTCAAGGAGAAGAAGCACCGCTTTGAGGACGCCCTGAACGCCACCCGGGCCGCGGTGGAGGAGGGGATCGTCCCGGGCGGCGGCGTGGCCCTCCTCCGGGCCATCGGCGCGGTGGAGGAGCTCCTCAAGAAGCTGGAGGGGGACGAGGCCACCGGGGCCAAGATCGTGCGCCGGGCCCTGGAGGAGCCCGCCCGCCAGATCGCGGAGAACGCCGGCTACGAGGGCTCCGTCATCGTGCAGAAGATCCTGGCGGAGAGCAAGAACCCCCGCTTCGGCTTTGACGCCGCCACCGGGGAGTTCCGCGACCTGGTGGAGGCGGGCATCGTGGACCCCGCCAAGGTGACCCGCTCCGCCCTGCAGAACGCCGCCTCCATCGGCTCCCTCATCCTCACCACCGAGGCGGTGGTGGCCGAGAAGCCCGAGAAGAAGGAGTCCACCCCCGCCCCCGCGGGCGCCGGGGACATGGACTTCTAATCCCACCCCATGGGGTCCCGGTAGAAGGTCGCTGCAAGGCCGCTTGAGCGAAGGGGCTGGTCAAACCCAGCCCCTTTTTCCTTTCCCTCCCAAGGTTTTCCGGGGGGTTTAGAAGGGAACCACCTCTTCCTTCTGGCCGCCCCCATTTCCCTGGAGGAAGACCTCGCGGTCCGGTACCAGGTAGGCGCGGAAGCCCTCGGCCTCGAGGGGCGCCAGCACCTCCTCCCCCACCCGGACCCCCCGGAGGGCGAAGAGGGCCTCGCCGAAGGGGCCCTGGACCCTAAGGTACAGGGGAAGGGTCCCCGGGTGCTCGTCCAGAAGGCTCCTGAGGAGGGCCACTCCCCGCTCGTCCAGGAGGGCGTGGTCCACCTCCACCTCCAGGGCCCTAGGGGCCTCCGCCACCTCCTCGTGGGTCCAGACCGCCTGGGCCACCACCCGGAGCCCCTCCTCGTTCCGCTCCACCTCGGCGAGGACCAAGAGGGGGACATCCTCCTTGAGCTTGGGGGAAACCCCCTCGTAGGCCCGGCCGAAGGCCACCACCTCCAAGGCCCCCGTCTCGTCCGAGAGGGTGAAGCGGGCCATCATCCCCCCCGAGCGGGTGGGCTTGCGCACCACCTCCTCCACCATGCCCGCAAGGAGCACCCTCGGGCGGCCGGGAAGCCCGCGCACGAACTCCGAAAGCTCCTCCAGCGCACAGCTCGCCACCTCCCTCAGGCCCGGGTAGCGGAGCACGGGATGGCCGGAAACGTAGATGCCCAGGGCCTCCTTCTCATAGCGCAGGCGGGTGATCTCGTCCAAGGGGGGGGCCTCCACCAGGGGGGGCTCCTCCACCTCCGCGAAGAGGCCCACGAGCCCAGACCGGCCCCTTTCGCGGCTCTCCGCCGCCCACCGGAGGAGGGGGTCCAGGGAGGCAAGGAGCCTCGCCCGGTCCCCAAAGGCGTCCAAGGCCCCGGCCTTGACCAAGGACTCCAGGGCCCGCCGGTTCACCACCTGCTCGGGCAGGCGCTTCAGGAAGTCCCCGAGGCTCCGATAAGGCCCCCCCCGCTCCCTCTCCCTAAGGATGGCCTCGGCGGCCGCCTCCCCCACGTTCTTCACCGCCGAGAGGCCGAAGAGGATCTCCTTCCCCACCACCTTGAAGTCAAAACCCGAGCGGTTGAGGTCCGGGGGCAGGACCTCTATGCCCATGGCCCGGGCGTCCCGGATGTACTCCGCCACCTTGTCGGAGTCGTGCCGCTCCACGCTGAGGAGGGCGGCCATGAACTCCACAGGGTAGTGGGCCTTCACGTAGGCGGTCTGGTAGGAGAGGAGGCTGTAGGCGGCGGCGTGGGAGTTGTGGACGACGAGGTCCTCGGCCACGAAGGTGTGGGTGCCCTCCACGGTGAGGTCAAAGACCTCCTCCTCGCCCAAGGGCTCCACCGCCTCCACCCGGTCCCAGTAGACCTCGGCCTGGGCCAGGCGGAGGAGGGCCAGGCTTCCCGTGAGGGCGGCAAGCCGCTCTAGGGTAGCCCGGGAAAGCCCGCGCCTCCCCCGGCCTGGGCGGAGAAGCCCCTCGGCCAGGCTCGCCTCCCTCAGGAAGGCCGCCACCTGGCCCTGGGCCGCCCGGGCCACCTCCTCCTTCACCTCTTCCAGGAAGGCCAGGGGCAGGACGTCCTTGGTGCTCCGGCCCGCCGCCCCCCAGGAGGCGAGGAGGGTCTCCAGGTCCTGCCGCCTCTTCCCCAGGAGGTAAGGGCCTAGGGCCTCAGCGAAGCGGTGGGCCGCCTCAAAGCCCCCCAGGAGGTAGACCCCATACCCCTTGCGCCCCCCGGCGAAGCGCTTCTCCACCAAGCGGGACTGAAGCCCGAGGCGGAGGAGGAGGTGCTGCACGCCCCGGGCCAGGTCCAAGGAGGCGGTGGCGTAGTGGATGAGCCGGCCCTTGGGGTGCACCCCGCCGCCCCCGGTCCAAAGCCGTCCCAGGAAGCGGGCCACCTCCTCGGGCGGCAGGCGGTAGACCTCCTCCGGAAGGCGCTTGGTCCTGGCGCCAAGCCCCAGAAGCCCCATCCGCTTGAGAAAGGCCACCGCCCCCGACTCCACCCTCCGGTCCTCGCGGCCCACGTAAAGGTGGGCTACGCCCCGACGCCAGGCCACCCGGGTGCGGGTGTTGGGAAAGCGCTTCAGGGCCTCCTCCATGGCGGCGAGCTCCTCCTCCGAGGAGGTGTAGAGGTAGAAGCCGGAGGAATGGCGGAGGTTCCCCTCGGCCAGGGCGAAGCCCAGGAGGTCCAGCTCGTGGTCCTCGAGGTGGGCCGAAGGCCGGTAGGGCAGGTGGCGGGGCAGGGCCACGTAGTCCCCCGGGGCCAAGGCCCCCAGGGGCCGCCACCCTCGAGGGGTGTAGACGGGGTGGTTGGCCGTGGCCTCCAGGACCCTACCCGTGGCGGTGCGGAGGGCGTAGACCTGAGCCCTCCCGCTTGGGAAGGCCGCCACCACGGGCCTCGGCACCAGGCGGAGGCGGGCCTCGTCCAAGGAGACCACCCAGACCCCCTGCGCCTCGCCCCGGACGATCTCCCCCACGCTCACGACCCTCCCGGTGCGCCAGTCCACCACCTTGGCCCTCGCGGGCAGGCACTTGTTGAAGCCATAGTTGGCGAAGGCCTCCAGCATGTCAAAGAGGCGATTGGCCTCCTCCTCGGGCACGCCCCGCTCCTTGGCCCCTCGGACGAAGCGCTCCCGGTGTTTCTGCATTTCTTCCACCCGCTTCTTCCCCATGGCCCTCCTGAGCAGGTCTGCCTCCCCCAGGGAGTACCCCGCCACCTGGGAGGCGATCTGCATGATCTGCTCCTGGTAGACGGGGATGCCGTAGGTCTCGTCCAGGATGGGCCTGAGGTACTTTTCGGCGTGGGGGAACTCGCTGTAGCTCACGGGCTCCAGCCCGTGGTGGCGGCGAATGTAGGTGGGGATGTGCTCCATGGGCCCCGGACGGTAGAGGGAAACCAGGGCGATGATGTCCTCCACCCGCCTGGGCTTCAATCCCCGCACCGTGGCCGTCATCCCCCCGGACTCCAGCTGGAAGACCCCCTTGGTCTCGCCGCGGGAGAGGAGGGCGAAGGTCTTGGGGTCGTCCAAGGGGAGGCGGTCGTAGTCCAACTCCACCCCCCGCGACTCCTTGACGATGCGCTTGACCTCGTCCAGGAAGGTGAGGGTACGAAGCCCCAGGAAGTCCATCTTCAAAAGCCCCAAGGCCTCCACCGCCCCCATGTCGTACTGGGTCACGGGCCGGCCCTCCTGGTCCCGCATGAGGGGGACGAGGTCCGTTAAAGGCTCGGCGGCGATCACCACCCCGGCGGCGTGGACGGAGGCGTGGCGGTTCAGGCCCTCGAGGCGCATGGCCACCTCAATCACCTGGCGGACCCTCTCGTCCCTCTCCATCTCCGCCTTAAGCTCCGGCACCACCTGGACCGCCTCTTGGAGGGGCTTGGGCTTGCCGAACTGCACCGGGATGAGCTTGGCCAGCTCCTCCGCCTTCTTGTGGGGGATGCCGTAGACCCGGGCCACGTCCTTCAGGGCCGCCTTGGAGGCGAGGCTGCCAAAGGTGCCGATCTGGGCCACCTTGTCCTCGCCGTAGCGCTCCCGCACGTACTGGATCACCCGGTCCCTCTCCCGGTCGGAGAAGTCCGTGTCAATGTCGGGCATGGAGACCCTTTCGGGGTTCAGGAAGCGCTCAAAGAGGAGGCCAAAGCGTAAGGGGTCAATGTTGGTGATCCCCACGGCGTAGGCCACCAGGCTCCCAGCGGCGCTCCCCCGCCCGGGGCCCACGGAGATCCCGCGGCCCCTCGCCCAGTTGATGTAGTCCTGAACGATGAGGAAGTAGCCGGGGAAACCCATGCGCTCAATGACGGAAAGCTCGTAAAGGGCCCGGTGCAGGATGGCCTCGGCCGTCCACTCCCGGACCGCCTCGAGGGGGGGAAGCCTCCCCATGAGCCCCTCCCAGGCCTCCCGCTCCACCTGGGCCAGGCCCTCGGCCAGGGCCTCCCCGTCCCCGTGGGGGGGGATCCTCCCCATGAGGCGGTAGACCTCCCGGTAAAACCCCTCGGTGATCCGGTCGGGGTAGCGCTTGAGGAGGCCCTTCAGGGTGAGCTCCATGAGGTACTGGGCCTCGGTGCGCCCCTCGGGAAGGGGGAAGCGGGGGATGCGGTAGACCATCCGGTCCCCGATGGGGAGGTCCACGTTGCAGAGTCGGGCGATCTCCACCGTGTTGTCAAAGGGCTCGTCCCCCCACTCCGCCTCGGGGAGCATGGCCCGCATCTCCTCGGGGGTCTTCACGTAGAACTCGTCGCAGGGAAAGCGCCAGCGCTCGGGGTCGTCCAGGGTGGTCTTGGACTGGATGGCGAGGAGGACCTCGTGGGCCCGGGCGTCCTCCCTTTTTACGTAGTGGCCGTCGTTGGTGGCCACCAGGCCCAGGCCGTACCTCCGGGCGAACTCCCTGAGGACCTCGTTGACCTTCCGCTGCTCGGGGAGGCCGTGGTTTTGGATCTCTATGAAGAAGCGGTCGCCGAAGATGGAAAGGTACTCCTGAAGCCGGGCCTCGGCCAGGTCCAGGCGGTCCTGGAGGATGAACTGGGGGATCTCGGCCCCCAGGCACCCGGAGAGGGCGATGAGGCCCTCGGCGTGCTCCTTTAGGATCTCCCGGTCAATGCGGGGCTTCTCGTAAAAGCCTTCCAGATAGGCCCGGCTCGCCAGGCGGACCAGGTTCTGGTAGCCCCGGAAGTCCTTGGCGAGGAGGGTGAGGTGGAAGTAGCCGCCGTCTAAGCCCTTCCCCCGCTTGCGGTCAAAGCGGCTCTCCGCCGCCACGTAGGCCTCGTAGCCCAGGATGGGCTTGATGCCCATTTCGGTGGCCTTCTTGTAGAACTCCACCGCCCCGAAAAGGTTCCCGTGGTCGGTGATGGCCAGGGCGGGGTCCTCGGGGGTGGTCTCCTTCACCCACTGGAGGAGGTCGGAGAGCTTCGCCGCCCCGTCCAGGAGGGAGTACTGGGTGTGCTGGTGCAGGTGGGCGAAGCGGGGTTTACGGCCCATGGTCCCCAGTTTACCTTGCGGGAAGGGACCGGGGCGGGTAAACTAATGCATGAAATGATGCATCGCAAACGCACCCTCAGCGCCACCGAAGCCCGGGTCCACTTCGGCGAGGTGCTGAGGCGGGTGGAGGAAGGGGAGGTGATCGTGGTGGAGGGGCGGGGCAGGCCGCAGGCGGTCATCCTCTCTGTGAAGGCCTACGCCCACCTCACCGCGGGGAAGGAGGACCCCTTGGAAGCCGTTCTCTCCCTTAACCGGGCCGTCCGCGCCCGCTTGGGCAGACCCCTGACACCCCCTGAGGAGGTGCTTTCCGCCCTGAGGGAGGAGCAGAACCGTGAGCTGGGTGGTGCTGGACGCTAGCTTCCTTCTCCGCCTGCTCTTGGCGGCCGACCCCAAGGCCGAAGCCGTGCGCCTCTACCGGAACTGGAGGCAGAAAGACCACCTCCTCGCCGCCCCCACCCTGGCCCTTTATGAAGCAGCCAAGGCCCTTTACCGCTACGCCCTCGCCGGGGAGATGACCCTGGCCGAGGCCGAGACCCTCCTGGGGCACCTCCAGAGGCTTGGGGTCCGGTTTTTCGCCGAGCCCTGGACCTATACCCGGGCCTTAGAACTGGCCTGGGCCCTGGGCCTAAGGGCCACCTACGACGCCCACTACCTGGCCCTGGCCGAGGGGTTTCAGGGGGCCTTCTGGACCGCCGACAAAAGGCTGTACCGAAGCGCCCTCGAGGGCCAGGCCCAAGGCCTCCTCCCCGGCGTTTCCCTTCACTTTTTGGAAGCATGACCCTAGGGGAGCTTCGCGAGGAGGTCTGGAACTTCCTGGCCCGCCACGACCTGGCCCTCCACCCCACGCCCCCCCACGGCCACCACCCCAACTTCCTGGGGGCGAGGCGGGCGGCGGAGAGGCTGATGCAGGCCCCGGAGTTCCAGGGGGCGAGGCTCCTCTTGGTGGGGATGGACGCGGTGCTGAAGCCCCTGCGGGAGGAGGCGCTGAGGCAGGGCAAGGCCCTCCTCCTCCCCCACCCCGACCGCCCGGGGGAGTTCCTCCTCCTTAAGGACCTGGACCCAAAGCGCCTTAAGCGGGTGCGGGAGGCCTACCGCTACGGGGTGCGGGCGGGGCTCGAGGGCCAGCCCATAGACCTCGTCCTCATCGGGGCCGTGGCCGTGGACGAGGAGGGAGGGTGGGTGGGGAAGGGCTACGGCTTCCCCCAAAGCTGGCTTAGGGTGGAGGCCCCCTTCGCCACCCTGGCCCACCCGGTCATGGTCTACCCCAGGCTCCCCGTGGCCCCGGAGCGGCGGGTCCAGCTCATCGCCACCCCCCAGAGGCTTATCCGGGCCCCTCACACCCTTTGCCTTTGATTCCTGCGCTCCTATCCTCGCAGGGACTTTCTACCGGGGCCCCCATGCGGGCCCAAGCCCGCATGGGGTGGGATTAGAGGGCGAACTCCTGGAGGAGGCCCTCGAGGTCCAGGGGCTCCTCCGGACCCCGGGCCGGGTAGACCTCGGGGTAGCGGGGCAGGTAGGCCCTAAGGCGCTCCTCAAAGGTGGGCGCCTCCGCCTTCCAGAAGACCCCTACGGGGATGCGCTCCCCCCACTCCAGGGCCTTCTCCTGGAAAAGCGCCATCCTCCGGTCCAGCGCCTCCGGGGGAAGGCCCGGGGGCACCTGGGGGTCGTAACCCTCCTCCTGGAGGTTGTAGAGGCGGGGGGCGAACCACTCCTTGGTGTGGAGGTCGTTGTAGGTGGGGCAGGGCTGGAGGACGTGGAGGAAGGCGAGGCCCCTGTGCCCCATCCCCGCCTTGATGAGCTCCTTCAAGCCCTTCACGTCGTAGGCGTAGCCCCGGCCGATCCACGTGTACCCGGCGGCGAAGGCGAGCAGGAGGGGGTTGATCCGCCCCTGAGGGTTGGGCTTGGGGAGGCTCTTCGTCTTCTCCCCGAAGCCCAAGGTGGGGCCCGCCTGGCCCTTGGTGAGGCCGTAGACCTCGTTGTCGTAGAGGATGTAGAGCAGGTCCACGTTCCGGCGCCCCGCGGCCACGAAGTGCCCGGCCCCGATCCCCAGGCCGTCCCCGTCCCCCCCCACGGCCACCACGGTGAGGTGGGGGTTGGCGAGCTTGGCCCCCTGGGCGATGGGGAGGACCCGGCCGTGGAGGGTATGGACCCCGTAGGTGTTCAGGTAGTGCGGGGTCTTGGCCGAGCAGCCGATCCCCGAAAAGACCACCGTCCGGCTCGGGTCCAGCCTGAGCTCAAAGAGGGCCATCTGCAGGGCCGAGAGGATGCCGAAGTCCCCGCAGCCTGGGCACCAGTCCGGATGCTTGTCCGCCTTGTAGTCGGTAAGCTTGAGCTCTACCACGCTACACCCCCTTCCTGAGCACGATCCTCCCCGGGGCCTGGCCCTTCTTCACGGCCTTCAGGGCCTCCACGGCCTCCTCCAGGGTGATGGGCCGGCCGTTGTACTTCACCACCCGGTGGTGGACCTTCTTCAGGGTCTCCTGCTGGACCAGGTCGGCGAGCTGCCCCGAGTAGTTGTGCTCCACGGTAACGAGCCTTTTCCCCTCCAGGAGGTGGGCGATCTCCGGAAAGGGCCAGAGGAGCCTTAGGTGCAGGTACCCCACCCCCTCGAGGTGCTCTAAGGCCTCGAGGAGGGTGCCCTTCACCGAGCCGAAGCCCAGGACCAGGACCTCCCCGTCCCGGAAAAGGGTGTACTGGTCGGCGAGGGGGATCTCCTTCCGGGCGGTGAGGAGCTTCTGCATGCGCTTTTCCATCTGGGCCTCCCGGAGGACGGGGTCCTCGGTGATGTGCCCCAGGGGGTCGTGCTCGTCCGAGGTCATCCAGTAGAAGACCCCGGGCGTGCCCAGGGGGGCGAAGGGGGAGATGCCGTCCTCCGTGGGGGCGTAGCGGGCGTAGGGGGTGGGCTTCCCCTCCCTGGGGGCAAGGCGCCTTTCCCCGTCCAGGGCCAGGGGCTTCAGGGCCTCCTTGGGGAGGATCTGTCCGGTGCTGGCCAAGAACTTGTCCAGGAGGTGGACCACCACCGTCTGGTACCGCCAGGCCCAGGCCAGGGCCTTCTGGGCATCCAAGAAGGCGTCCAGGAGGTCCCCCGAGGCCAGGACGAGCCTGGGGTACTCCCCGTGCCCGCCCCTCAGGGCGAACCCGAGGTCCCCCTGCTCCGTCCGGGTGGGCATGCCCGTGGAGGGCCCGCCCCGCTGGTAGAGGGTCACCACCAGGGGGGCCTCCACCATCCCGGCGAAGCCCATCCCCTCGGCCATGAGGCTGAAGCCGGGGCCGCTCGTGGCGGTGGCCGCCTTGGCCCCGGCGAGGGCCGCCCCGATGGCCATGGTCACGGCGGCGATCTCGTCCTCGGTCTGGACCACGGCCACGTCCGCTCCGGGAAGGTGGGCGTGGGCCTCGAGGAAGACGGACTCGTCCGTGGCCGGGCTGATGGGGTAGTAGGTCTGGAAGCGGAGGCCCCCGGCAAGCTTCCCCAAGGCGGCGGCCTGGGCCCCGGTGAGGTAGATCCGGCCCGCCTCGTAGCCGTTCAGGGAGAGGCCAAAGGGAAGCCGCGGGGCCTCCCCCCGGTAGACGGCCTCGGCCACCCTCTGGTTGAGCTCCAGGACCTTTCCCTTGAACTGGAGGGCCAGGGCCTCGAGGAGGGGCTCTAAGGGGTAGCCCAAGAAGCGGAGGCTCGCGGCCACGGCGATGGTGTTCAGGGCACGCCGGGCCTGGAGGGGCGGCACCCCGAGCTCGGCCCCGATCCGGTCCGCCACCTCCTCATAGGGGTAGGGCAGGGGCTGGACCCCGGCCCCCACGTACGCCTGGAGGACCTCCCTAAGGCTCGGGTCCTCCCGGCCTAGGCGCTCCGAGAGGTCCTCGGCCACCCGGTGGTCCAGCATGGGGAGCTTGTGGACCGTGAGGTCCAAGACCTTGGGGTCGTAGAGGAGCACCCCCCCTTCCCGCACCTCGCCCAGGTGGCGGGCCAGGGTCTCCCCGTCCAGGGCCACCAGGAAGTCCACCCGGTCCCGGAAGGAGGCCACGGGTTTTCGCGAAAGCCGCACGTCCAGGTAGGAGTGCCGCCCCATGATGTTGGAGTGGTACTCCCGCTTGGTGGCCACCCACCACCCCCCTTTGCCCGCGGCCCGGGCGAAGAGGGTGGCCGCGGTCTCTATCCCGCCCCCCTGGGGGCCGCCCACGCGCCAAGTGAAGTCGTCCATAAGCCCTCCCTTGCTCTCCGATACCCTACTCCTTCTGGGTCGGGCTTGGCTAGGGGTGGGGCCACAAGGCGGAGGGCCTCTTACCCTTTGCCCTTGGTTCCTGCGCTCCTAGGCTCCCAAAAGAGGACTTTCTACCAGGGCCCCCACGGGGTGGTTTCACTCCTCCTGGTCCGCCTGGTGAAGCCGCCTCCCCCACAGGCTCCGCGGGGCGTGGTGCTCCAGGACCAAGGCCCGCACCCGGGGGTCCTGGAGGCGCAGGGCGGCGTAGAGGGGGTGGTGGCGGCGCACCTGGAAGGCTCCGAAAAGCCCCCCGCGCAAGGGGTAGGGGGGCACGGGGGGGGCGTAGATCCCGGTGAGGACCCTTTCCAGGGGGCAGTAGGGCCTTAGGGCCTTGCCGGCGTCGTGCAAAAGGGCGGCCCGCACCACGAAGTCCGGAGCCTCGGGGTAAAGGGAGATTAGCCTCCTCGCCACCCGCACCCCGTGGGCCCGGTCCCGGGGGTCCATGGAGAGGTAAAGCTCCCGCTCCTCCCCCACCAGGAAACCCAGGGCAAAGGCGTCGTCCGGAGCCTCACGGACAAGGAGAGCCCAGAGGAGGCGCCGAAGCCGCCCCAGAAAAGGCATCCCTTTAGATGAACTTTTTCAGCATCGTGGCGATCTCCTCGGGCTTCTTGGGGTCCACCTTGCCCTCGGAGACCTCCGCGGCGCAGACGTTCAGAAACTCGTGCAGGATCAGGGTGGCCGCCGCCTCCATGGCCTTCTTGGTGGCCGTCATCTGGGTGAGGACCTCATCGCAGGGCCGACCCTCGGCCACCATCTTCTGCAGGCCCCGCACCTGCCCCTCTATACGCTTAAGGCGCTTGAGGATGTTCTCCACCGTGTCTTGCCCCAGCTCGGTGGTCCTGGTCATGGGAGCATTATATACCATTACCCCCTATGGCATCCTCGCTCGGGGGTTGGGCGGCCTCCGGGGCCTTGGGCCTTCGCACCCAGAGGAGGCTGGCCCCAAGGAGCCGGGTGAGGCGGGCCAGAGCCCGCTCCGGGTCCTCCTCCAGGGCCTCCGTCCCCTCCCCTTCCTCCAAGGGAGCGGGGGGGTCGGGTAGGGCGGGTTCGGTGGCCTCCGGCCGCGCAGGGGCGGCCCGGGGCGGGGGGCTAGGGGGGTTCAGGCTTTTTTTTTCTAGGAGGAAGGCCACCTCCTCCACCCCCAGGTGGGTCCGGGCCAGGGGCAGGAGGGCGGCCTTTTGCTCCTCCGCCCGCTTGTGGTGGAAGGCCTTGCCCTCGGGGAAGCGGAGGACCAGGGTGGCCCCTTCCAGGTGGGGCCTGGCCTCCCGGACAAAGGCCCGCAGGGTGGGCTTCAAAGCCTCCAGGAAGGCCCGCCACCTTTCGGAAAGGTCCTGGTCTAGGCCCGTTTCGGGAGGAGGTTCGCGAGGGGGGACCTGGGGAGGCTCGGGGAGCTCGCGCTTGGGGAGAGGCAAGGAGGCTTCGGCCCCGGCGAAGGCGTGGAGGAGGGCGGCCTCGAGGGCCAAGAGGTCCGAGCGCCTGCTCAAGCGCTCCAGGGACTCGTCCAGCCGGGTAAGGGCCTGGAGAAGGGCCTCAGGGCCTATGGGGAGGCGCGCCCCCCCGAGGCCGTAGGCGGCGTAGAGCCCCTCCCGCAGCACCTCCATGAGCCCGCCCACCAGGCTCCTCGGGGCGAAGCCCTGCTCGTAAAGCCCCCGGGCCTCCTCCAGGGCCTCCCGCACCCGCCCCTGGGCCAGGTCCTCCGCGAGGCGGGCGAGGGCCTCCCGCGGCGGGAGGCCCAAGGCCTCCTCCACCCGGGCCCGGGTGAGGGGGCCTTCCAGGAGGAGGAGGCGGTCCAGGAGGCTCTCCGCATCCCGCATGGCCCCATCGGCCAACCGGGCCACCAGGAGGAGGGCCTCCTCCTCCACCCCCTCCCGGCCCATCTCCTCCAGGATCCGCCTCAGCTTGGAGGCGATTTCCTCCTCCTTTAGGCGGCGGAAGCGGTAGTGCTGGGTGCGGGAGAGGATGGTGGGGGGCATCCTCTCCGGCTCGGTGGTGGCGAAGACGAAGAGGACGTGGGGTGGGGGTTCCTCCAGGGTCTTCAGAAGGGCGTTGAAGGCGCTCTTGGAGAGCATGTGGGCCTCGTCCAGGATGAAGACCTTCCTGGGGGCGGAAAGGGGAGCGAGGAGGATCCTTTCCTTGAGCTCGCGGATGTCCTCCACGGAGTTGTTGCTGGCGGCGTCAATCTCCACCACGTCGGGGTGGACGCCCTTCTGCACCGCCTGGCAGTGGGGGCAGACCCCGCAGGGGCGCTCCCCTTCCCCCTGGCACCCCACGGCCATGGCGAGGAGCCTGGCCGTGGTGGTCTTGCCCACCCCCCGGGGCCCGGAGAAGAGGTAGGCGTGGCCCAAGCGCCCCTCACGGATGGCCCGCTCCAGGGGCTCCTTCACGTGCTCCTGGCCCACCACCTCCCGGAAGGTGAGGGGTCGGAAGGCGCGGTAAAGGGCGCTCACAGAGGCTAGTATAGGGGTTGGTGCGGAGCTTCCTTTCCTTTCACGTGCGGGCCCCCCTCGAGGAGGCGGCGGCCTTCGCCCGGGGACGGACGGGGGGGGCCGGGGTCTACCTGGTGCCCGACCCCCCATGGGTGAGCCTCTACCACGAGGCCCTCGAGGCCCAGGAGGAGCCGGAGGAGGTGCGGGCCTTCGTGAAGGCGCTCTCCCACCTGGGACCGGCCCTGGCCTTCCTGGTCCGGGCGGAGGAGGACCTCCTCTTCCTCCTGGCGGAAGGAGGGGAGGTGCGGGCAGAGCTTAGGCAGGGCCCTGAGCTGGGGGAGGCCCTCTCCGGCCCCGAGGAGCTCCTTCCCCTTCTGGAGGCCGCCCGGGCCCTCCCCCCCCTGGGCGCGGTCCAGGCCCTGGCGGCCCCCTTCGGCCTCCACCCGGACCACGCCGCCCTGGGGTTTTTGGACCTCCTCGAGGCCGAGGAGGAGGAGGGCCTGCCCGAGGAGGTGGTCTACCTTGAGTGAGCCCCTTCTCGTGAAGGTGGGGGGAAGCCTCGGTGCCCCCGAAACCCTCCTGGAGGCCCTGGCCCGGTACCCGGGCCCCCTGGTCCTGGTCCACGGAGGGGGGCCCGAGATCGGGGCCTGGCTCGCCCGGCTGGGCATGGAAACCCGCTTCGTGGGAGGGCTCAGGGTCACCCCCCCGGAGCAGGTGGAGGTGGTGGAAATGGTCCTCACCCAGATCGGGAAGCGCCTGGCCTCCGGGCTTTCCCGAAGGGGCAGGCGGGCCCTCGCCCTCTCAGGCCGGGATGCCCTCTGCCTAAAGGGCCAGCCCCTCCCCGGGCTCGGCCGGGTGGGGGAGGTGGTGGGGGTGGAGGCGGGCCTCCTCCAGGACCTCCTGGAGAAGGGCTACACCCCCGTCCTTGCCCCCATCGCCCTGGACGAGGAGGGCCCCTTGAACGTGAACGCGGACACCGCCGCAGGGGCCGTGGCGGGGGCTTTGGGCTGGCCTGCGGTCTTCCTCACCGACGTGGAGGGGGTCTACCGGGACCCCAAGGACCCTAGGACCCGTATCCCCCGCCTCACGGCCGAAGAGGTGGAGGCCCTAAAGGGGGCGGGGGTGATCCAGGGGGGCATGATCCCCAAGGTGGAGGCGGCCCTTGCCGCCCTCCGGGCCGGGGCCCCTTGGGCGGCCATCGCCAAGGGAGGGCCGGGTGTCCTGGAAGGGGTGCTGCGGGGGGAGGAGGGAAGCCGCTTCCTGCCCTAAGGCCCGGACCCCGGCGCTCAGCCGGGTACCCGGTGAAAGGCGTTGAGGAAGAGGGGCAGGGCCTCGCCCCGGGACTCCTGCTCCCTCAGAGCCTCCTCAAAGGCCCAGGGGTCCATGAGGAGGTGCGGGAGGCGGAGGAAGCCCAGGTAGTACTCCCCCGCCTGGCCGGGGTAGCGGAGCCTGGCCCTCTCCTCCGGAAAGAGGAGGGCCTCAAAGGCCTCGGGGGAGGCCAAATAGGGGGCATCGGGAGCCCTCCTCAGGAACTCCCTAAGCCGTAGGGGGTTGGTCCAGAACCCGTAGCGCAGGCGCTCGTCCAGCCCCTCCAAGGCCGACCACCGCCCCTCAAGGTGCGCTTCCGCGTGACCGCGGGCAAGCCGGAGGCGCCGCAGGCGGAGCCGGGCGTACTGGGAGAGGGGCAGGATCTCCCGAGAAAGCCCCAGGGCCACGAGGAGCCTCGAGGCCATGACGTAGTCCTGGTACTCCCGGTAGGGGTCCACCCCCTCAGCATGCCCCAAGCCCCCGGGGTAGGATGGTGGCATGGACCGCAAGGCCTGGGTCATGCGCGCCCTCGAGGCCCTCCGCTTCGCCACCTTCCAGGAGATCCAGCGCTACCTGGACGAGGAAGGGGAACCCTTCTCCAAAAAGGAGCTTCTGGACACCCTGAAGGCCCTGGCCGAGGAGGGGCGGCTGGAGGAGAAGGAGGGCACCTACCGCCTGGTCCCCAAGAAGGGGAGCCGGGAGGCTTTTGACAAGCTCTTCGGCTAGCGGGAGTAGTTGGGGGCCTCCTTGACCACCACCACGTCGTGGGGGTGGCTCTCAATGAGCCCGGCCATGGTCATGCGCACGAAGCGGGCCTTCTGGCGGAAGGTTTCAATGTCGGGGGCCCCCACGTAGCCCATGGCGCTCCGCAGGCCCCCCACGATCTGGTAGAGGACGTCGGCCACCGGGCCCTTGTAGGGTACCATGCCCTCAATCCCCTCGGGCACGAGCTTCTTGGCTTCGGTCTCCCCCCTTCCGGGGTCCTGGAAGTAGCGGTCGGCGGAGCCCTGCCGCATGGCCCCCAAGGAGCCCATGCCCCGGTAGAGCTTGTACCGCCTCCCGTCCTTTAAGACCTCCTCCCCCGGGGCCTCGTCCGTGCCCGCCAGCATGCTCCCCAGCATCACCGTGTGGGCCCCGGCGGCAAGGGCCTTGGCCACGTCCCCCGTGTACTTGATGCCCCCATCGGCGATGACCGGTACGTCTAGGCCTTCCACCCCGGCCACGGCCTCGAGGATGGCGGAGATCTGGGGCACCCCCACCCCCGTGACCACCCGGGTGGTGCAGATGGAGCCGGGGCCGATGCCCACCTTCACCGCGTCCGCCCCCCGCTCGGCCAAGGCCCTAGCCCCTTCCCGGGTGGCCACGTTCCCGGCGACGACCTCCACCTTCTCGCCGAAGGTCTCCTTGAGGTAAAGGAGGGCCTCCAGAACCCCCCTGGAGTGGCCGTGGGCCGAGTCCAGCACCAAAACGTCCACCCCCGCCTCCACCAGGGCCTGGGCCCTTTCGGGGAGGTCTTTGGAGGCCCCCACCGCCGCCCCCACCAGAAGGCGGCCCAGGGCGTCCTTGGCCGCGTTGGGGTACTGCTTGCGCTTCACGATGTCCTTCAGGGTGAGGAGGCCCTTTAGCCTCCCCGACTCGTCCACCAGGGGAAGCTTCTCCACCTTGTGCCGCCTGAGGATTTCCTCGGCCTCCTCGAGGGTGGTCCCGGGGGCCGCGGTGATGAGGCGCTCCAGGGGGGTCATGACCTCGGTGACGGGGCGCTTCAGGTCCCGCTCAAAGCGGATGTCCCGGTTGGTGACGAGGCCTAAGAGCTTCCCGTAGAGGTCCACCACGGGAAGCCCCCCGATGCGGTACTCCCGCATGAGGCGCTCGGCGTCCTCGAGGGTGGCCGTGGGGGGGAGGGTCACGGGGTCTTGGATCATGCCCGCCTCGGAGCGCTTTACCTTGCGCACCATGGCCGCCTGGGCCTCAATGGAGAGGTTTTTGTGGATCACCCCAAGCCCCCCCTCCCGGGCCATGGCGATGGCCATCTCCGCCTCGGTCACCGTGTCCATGGCCGCGGAGAGGATGGGGATGTTCAGGGAAAGCCGCTTGGTGAGCCGGGTCTTGACGGAGACCTCCTTGGGCAGCACTTCCGAGTAGCCGGGCAAAAGGAGGACGTCGTCAAAGGTGAGCCCCTCGTAGAGGATCTTCCCCTCGTACATGTTCCTCAGGGTAAAGGCTCCCCGGGGAAAGGTCCAGGGCCGTCTTCCGGGCCCAGGTGCTACAATGTCCCCAAGGGGGTGAGAAGCGAGGGCATCAGGTGCTTCCTCTCGGGCTATTCCGGGGCGGCATTGGGGGCAAGGATTTTTTGGGCATTTGTGGGTATTTTTTGGTATTGCCCGTGCATTCCAGGGGTGGGTTAAAGCGGGTGCATTCTTGGGTCCGCGGGGGGAGTCTTTCCCCCTCGGGCCCGTGTATTTTGTAAGCCATTCCCCCCAAGCCCCCCGAGGCTTCCCCCCGCCCAACAAGGCCACTACCCAGCCGGCACCGGGTGTGCTAAGCTGGGTAGTGAAAATCTGACCGGTTCCAATTAGTTGTGAGGATAGAAGCAGTTTTTGCCGTGCCCATACTTATTCTTCCCCCCTTGACAGCATTGACCCGACCCCCTAGAGTGGAAGACAAGCAAACGGGGCCGATCCCCCGGAAGCGGAGGAAAAGGAGGGATGAAGATGAAGAAGCTGATCGCTCGCGTGTTGGTGCTTCTCAGCAGCTTGATCGCGCTCGGGCTTGCGGCTGGGGCTTCTGCGAACTGGGAGTAAAGGGGAGGCCAGCTTAGCTGGCCTTTTTTTCTCTTGCCCTGGGGAGGGGGATTTGCTACACTCAGGCCACCATGGCCCTTAAACGCCTGGAGCTTCCCCCGCCGCGGGTGCTCCTTTTGGTCCTCTCAGCCTTCCTGGGCTTCCTGGCCCTGGAGAGCTTTCTGCTTTGGGCCTACGGGGGCATGCCCCTTCGCTTGGGCCTTCTGGACCTGCTTTTCTGGGGCGCGCTCATGCTTTGGAGCGTGTCTGTGCGGGTCCCCCTCCCTTTAAGCGCCAGCATGAGCCAGTTCTTCATCTTCGCCCTGGCTTTAGCTGTGTTCACGCCCCCTTGGGTTTCGCCCATCTTGAGCTTTGCTCTCCAGTGGAGTGGAAAAGTCTGGTACAAGAGCCTCTTCAATCGCTCCCAGAACGGCCTGGCCACCGCCCTGGCGGCCCTGGCCTGGCAGTTCTTTCAGCAGAACCCCGTTTACATGGGTTCCTGGAATCTTTCCGCAGGGGTGGGCATCGCCGCGGCCTCCCTGGCCTTTTTTCTCGCCAACACCACCCTGGTGACCACCGCCATTTCCCTCGCCAACAAGATTAGCTGGCGTGAGGCGTGGCGAAAAAACTTCAGCTGGCTCGCCCTGAGCTACCTCCTCCTCTCCCCCCTCGCCCTCCTCCTGGCCCGGGCCTACGAGACGCCCCTTCTCGCAGGGTGGGGCGGGTGGACGGTGCTCTTCTTCCTCATCCCCCTCTACTACAGCCGCTTCTACTGGGACGAGAAGGTGCGCCTGGAGCAGGCCTTTGACACCACCCTGGAGCTTCTCATGAACGCCCTCGAGGCCAAGGACCCCATGACCCGCCTGCACTCGGAGCGCGTGGCGGACATCGCCCGCGACCTGGCCAGGAAGGTGAAGGGAGGGGACGAGGCCTACGCCCAGGCCGTCTACCGGGCCTCGAGGCTCCACGACATCGGCAAGATCGCCATCCCCGAGCACCTTCTCCTCAAGTCGGGAACCTTGACCCCAGAGGAGTACGGCCTCATCCAAAGCCACACCACCCGGGGCGCCGAGCTCCTCTCCCCGGCCCGGAAGGTGGCCTTTGACCTGCTCGTCTACAACGTCATCCTCTACCACCACGAGCGCTGGGACGGCCGGGGCTACCCAAAGCGGCTCGCCGGGCAGGAGATCCCCGAGGAGGCCCGCATCGTAGGCCTGGCCGACGCCTACGAGGCCATGACCGCAGGCCGCCCCTACCGTAAGGCCAAGACCCCCGAGGAAGCCCTAAGGGAGGTCCAGGAGCTCTCCGGGCACCAGTTTGACCCCAGGCTGGTGGAGGCCTTCACCGAACTCTGGGAGCAGAACCCCATCTGGCGCGACCGCCAGGCCTACCTGGAAGCAAAGGAGGGATCGGTATCACACTCTACCTCTACGCCGCGCTCTTCGGATTCGGCCTCGCCCTCGCCCTCGGAGCCCGGCTCAAGGACCTCGGAGGGATAGAGCTAAGAGCGGCCTGGGCCTTCCTCCTCGCCGCCCTCCTGGAGGGGGGGCTGGCCTACGGCACGTATCGGGGGCTTTTCCGGCCCGAGTGGGCGGGTCCCCTCGCCAAGGCCCTGGTCCTCCTCCTGGTGGGGTACGGCCTCTCCCAGAACCGCCACCTCAAAAGCCTCTATGCGGTCCTTCTGGGCCTCCTCCTCAACACCCTCGTCATCTTCGCCAATGGAGGGCACATGCCGGTGAGCCTCGAGGCCCTCCACCGGGCGGGGATCGCGGATTTTGAGCCCATTCTAAAAAGCAAGGGGGACGCGGTCCACGCCCTTCTGGACGAGCACACCCGCCTCCCCTTCCTGGGGGACGTGATCCTCCTGCCCCCCTTGCGCAAGGTGGTGAGCCCCGGGGACGCCCTCATCCTCCTGGGGATCGCCGGGGTGGTGGTGGAGGGCGCGCTGAAGGCCGGGCGCTTCCGCCTGTCCCCGCGCCAGGCGGCCCTGAGGGTCCTGGCCTTTTTCCTTTTGGTCCTCGGCCTCCTCGCCCTCCGGAGTTGAGCGCCTCCCTGTGTAGTGTATATTCCCTAAGGGGGAAGCCCCCCGAGGAGGAACCATGGCGTACCGCATCTGCTTGATTGAGGGGGACGGGATCGGCCACGAGGTGGTCCCGGCGGCGAGGAGGGTGCTGGAGGCCACGGGCCTCCCCCTGGAGTTCGTGGAGGCCGAGGCGGGCTGGGAGACCTTTGAGCGAAGAGGCACCTCCGTGCCCGAGGAAACCGTGGAAAAAATCCTTTCCTGCCACGCCACCCTCTTCGGGGCAGCCACGAGCCCCACGCGCAAGGTGCCGGGCTTCTTCGGGGCCATCCGCTACCTGAGGCGCAGGCTGGACCTCTACGCCAACATCCGCCCCGCCAAGAGCCGGCCCATTCCCCAAAGCCGCCCCGGCGTGGACCTCGTCATCGTCCGGGAGAACACCGAGGGGCTTTATGTGGAGCAGGAAAGGCGCTACCTGGACGTGGCCATCGCCGATGCCGTGATCTCCAAGAAGGCGAGCGAAAGGATCGCGCGGGCCGCCTTGAGGATCGCCGAGGGCCGCCCCCGGAAGACCCTCCACATCGCCCACAAGGCCAACGTCCTCCCCCTCACCCAGGGGCTTTTCCTGGACACGGTCAAGGAGGTGGCCAGGGACTTCCCCCTGGTCAACGTCCAGGACATCATCGTGGACAACTGCGCCATGCAGCTCGTGATGCGCCCCGAGCGCTTTGACGTCATCGTCACCACCAACCTCCTGGGAGACATCCTCTCCGACCTCACCGCCGGGCTCGTGGGCGGCCTGGGCCTTGCCCCCTCGGGGAACCTCGGGGACACCACCGCGGTCTTTGAGCCGGTGCACGGCTCCGCCCCCGACATCGCCGGGAAAGGCATCGCCAACCCCACGGCCGCCATCCTCTCCGCGGCCATGATGCTGGACTACCTGGGGGAGAAGGAGGCGGCGAGGAAGGTGGAGAAGGCGGTGGACCTGGTGCTGGAGAGGGGCCCCCGCACCCCAGACCTCGGGGGCAACGCCACCACGGAAGCCTTCACCCAGAAGGTGGTGGAGGCGCTGCAAACCCTTTAGGCCTTCCCTGCCCCCTGCCCCCCGGAGCCATCCGGGGGGTTTTCTTGGGCCGAAAGCGGAGTAAGATGGAGGCGAGGGAAGGGCATTCCCATTTTGGCCTGGACAGGATACACTATGGGCAGGTTCGGCTATGACTCCAGCCCAGGTGGGCCAAGCTAAAGGGAGGTGCTGTGTTCTCAGGTTTTAGCAAGCTATTCAAACCTCGGGTAGAGGCCCTGGGGCTCGAGGTGGGGGCGTCCAGCCTGAAGCTGGTGGAGCTCTCGGGCCAACCCCCCACCTTGCGGGCCCTGGCCTCCCGCCCCCTGCCTCCGGGCACCGTGGTGGAGGGGATGGTCACGGAGCCCCAGGCCCTGGCCCAGGAGATCCGCGAGCTCCTGGCCGAGGCCCGCACCCGGAAGCGGTACGTGGTGAGCGCCGTGCCCAACTCCAGCGTGATCCTGCGCACCCTCCAGGTGCCCAAGATGCCCCCCAAGGAGATGGAGGAGGCGGTGCGCTGGGAGGCGGAGCGGTACATTCCCTTCCCCATAGACGAGGTGATCCTGGACTTCGCCCCCCTGGACCCGCTTGCCGAGGTGCCCGAGGGGGAGCAGGTGGAGGTCATGGTGGCCGCGGCCCGACAGGAGGCGGTGGCCTCCCTCATTGAGGCGCTGAGGGGGGCGGGCCTCATCCCGGTGGTGCTGGACGTGAAGCCCTTCGCCGGGCTCTACCCTCTGGAAGCGGAGCTCACCCAGGACCCCGAGCGGGTCACGGTGGCCGTGGAGATCGGCGCCGAGAGCACCAGCCTCGTCCTGGCCAAGGGGGACCGTCCCCTGGCCGTGCGCGTCCTGACCCTGTCCGGCAAGGACTTCACCGAGGCCATAGGAAAGAGCTTCGGCCTGGACTTCCTCACCGCCGAGGAGGTGAAGCGCACCTACGGCCTCGCCACCCTTCCCACCGAGGACGAGGAGCTCCTCCTGGACTTTGACGCCGAAAGGGAGCGGTACAGCCCCGCCAAAATCTACGACGCCATCCGCCCTGTCCTGGTGGACCTCACCCAGGAAATCCGGAGGAGCCTGGAGTTTTTCCGGGTGCAGCTCGGGGACGTTCAGCCCGAGGCGGGCTACCTCTACGGGGGCGGAAGCCGCCTGAGGGGCCTCGCCACCCTCCTCACGGACATCCTGGGGGTGAGCTTCACCACACCGGACCCTTGGCAGGGGATCCAGGCGGACCCCCGGCGCTTTGACCCCGAGAAGCTCAAGGAGATGGGGCCCGAACTCATCGTGCCCGTGGGCCTCGCCCTGAGGGGGGTGAGCCCCCTTGATTAGGCTCAACCTCCTGCCCAAAACCCTCCGGCGCCGCGTGGAGCCGGGTTGGTGGCGTCTTGTGGCGAGCCTTTTGGCCCTGGTGGTCTTCCTCACCCTGGGCTTCCTCCACTACACCGCCTACACGGAGCTCTCCCTGGCCAAGGAGGAGCGGGACGCCCTGAGGGCCGAGGTGGAGGCCTTGAAGCCCTTTATAGCGGAGCAGAACCGGCTTGTGCGGGAAAGGAAGGCCCTCGAGGCCCTCCTCGCCATCCGGGAAGGCCTGCGCAAGGGGTTCGTGCCCTGGTCCGACTACCTGGCCGCCTTCATCGGGCAGATCCCCCGGGAGGGCGGGCGCTTCCCCGTGGCCCTCCGCTCCGTAGGCACCCGGGCCCTTTCCGAAGAGGAGGCGGCCAGGCAGGCGGAAAGCGGGGCCTTTGACGGCAAGCGGGTGCGGGTGGAGTTCTCCATCCAGGGGGAGGCCCTAAACCAGGCCGCCCTGGTGCGCTTCGTCCAGGCTTTTGAGGCCTCGCCCCGTTTCGGCATAGAGTTCCAGGGGGCTTCCCTGGATCCGAACCGGGGAACCTACACCTTTAGCGCCCGCGTGGGTGCCCTGGGAGGTGAGGAAGGTGCTCGCTAGGTTGGGACAGCGGGAGTGGGCCCTCATCGCCATGGCCCTGACCCTAGTGGTGGCCCTCCTCTGGTACTTTCTCCTCATCGCCCCCTTGCGGCAGGAGACCGAGGCGGTGCGGCAGGAGATCGCGACCCTCATCCCCGAGCGGGACCGGGGCCGCCAGGCCCAGCGGGCCCTCCCCGAGCTCCGGGCGGCCATCGCCACCCTCCAGGCGGAAAGGCAGGCCTTCCTCCGGGCCCTGCCCAAGGAGGAGCGCCTCGCCCAGGTGCTCTCGGAGATCCTGGGGGAGGCCCAAAGGAGCGGGGTGGTGGTGCGCTCCTTCACCCGCTCCCCCACCTCGGCCCCGGTCCCGGAGGTGCGGGCGGTGAACCTGGCCCTTTCCCTCGAGGCCCCCTTCCCGGAGACCTTCGCCTACCTGCGGCGGCTGGAGGGCCTTTCCCGGTTCAGCTCCCTCTCCGGGCTCAACCTGAGCGTCCAAGGCCAAAGCCCCAACCCTCCCCTGGCCACCAGCCTCACCCTCACCCTCTACATGCTGGCCAAGGACCTCGAGGCCCAGGCCCCCCCCAAGACCGGGCAAGGAGGTGGACGGTGAGAGAGGTCCTGGAGCGCCTTAACGCCGCTTGGAAGAACCTTCCCCAGTCCACCAAGCTCCTCCTGGCGGGGCTCCTTTTGGTCTCCGCCGTAAGCCTCTGGTACGTGGCCTTCTACCTCCCCTCCCAGGTCCCGGCGGCCACCCAAGCCCCCGCCCTCGAGCCCAGGGCCCCGGAGGCTCCCAAGGCCCTCGAGGCGCCCCCCATCCCCCCGCTGGCCGAGGGGACCGAAGCGCCCAAACCCTCCCCTTCCTCGCCCCAGACCCCGGCCCCCACCGCCCAAGAGGTCAAGCCCGCTCCCCTTCCCGTGCCCCAGGCCCGGCCGGAGAGCCCGCCCCCGAACCCCTTCGTTCCCCTTCTGGTGGAGGCCCCGCCCCCCGCTCCCCTGCCTGCCCCAAGCCCTACCCTCCGGCCCACCCCCGTGCCCCGGGGCGCCCCCGTGCGCGTAAGCCAGGGCACCCCCCTGCCCACCCCGAGCCTCTCCTCGGGGCCTACGCCCCTTCCAGGGAGCGCCGGGGCCCTCCCGCCCCCCAAGGTGGTGCGGCCCGCCCTCCCAGGGACACCGGGGCTCGGCCAAGGGAGCTATCCCGAGTCCCCCGTGGCCCCGGAAGCCCCTGCCTCCCTGGTGGAGGCGCCCCTGCCCCAGGAAGCGGGCGGGGCTAGGGAGGCCCCTAAGCAGGCCCCGGCCAAGACCCCCCTCGAGGCCCTGGTGGAGGCCAAGGGCCTGAAGCTCTCGGGCACCCTTCTAGGCCCGGTGAGCGTGGCCATCCTGGAGAGCAGGGAAGGGTACCTGGTCCTCCCGGTGGGAAGCCCCATTCCCGGGAGCGAGGCGGTGGTCCGCCGCATAGAGGGCGACCGGGTGGTCCTCGCCCTCAAGGACGAAACCTTGGAGATTCCCCTGGTAGCGCAAACCGGAGGTGAACGGTGAAAGGAACCCTTATCAAGCCCTGGGCCATGGCCCTCGTCGCCTTAGGCCTTTACGCCCTGGCGGGAAGCCTCCCGAACGAGCCCCGCTTTGAAGCCAAGGTCAACCTTCAGGTATCGGAAAGCCAGCTCAAGGCCGGGCTCACCCTGCCCCTGGACGTGGTCCTGGAGGCCCTGGCCAAGAGCGTGGGCCTCCAGCCCCTCATCTACCGGGCCTTTGACCCCACGGGGGACCCGGCCAAGGCCCAGCCCCCCCTGCCCAACGTCAAGCTGGACTTCCAGGGCAGGCCCTTCCGGGAGGTGTGGGACCTCCTCTTCGCCACCTACGGCACCCAGTACAACCTGGACTACCTCCTCCTGCCCCCGGACGTGGTGGTGGTGGCCCCCACCCAGGTGATCACCGCCTTGGTGGACGCCCCGAGCCGCGCCGGGGCCATGGAGCGTAAGCCCTACCTCGTGGGCATTCCCGAGATCGCCTACAAGCGCACCGAAACCGATGCCCAGGGGCAGACCCGCACCGTGGTCAACCTTGAGGGCGCCAAGGCTTGGGTCCAGAACGACCTCCTCCCCTTCCTTTCCCGCGAGGCCGCCGGGCTCAACGTGAACTGGATCGTGGTGGAGGAAGGGGGAAGGCTCAAGGCCATCCTCTCGGTCCTCGCCACCCCCGAACAGCACGCCCGCTTCTCCGACATCCTAAGGCGGGCCGGGATTGACTTCCGTCCCCTCCCGGCCCTGGCCCAGCCCAAGCCGCGGGTGGAAAGGACCTATGCCCTCAACTACGCCACCTTCCCCGAGCTCCTCGCCTTCCTCCAGAGCCAGGTGCCCGGGGCCCAGGTGAGCGTGGTGCCCACCGATCCTAAAAAGGCGGTGGTGCTGGCCACCGAGGAGGACCATGCCCGCCTTGCCGAGCTCCTCAAGGCCGCCGACGCCCCCAAGACCGTGCGCCGGGTCTACGCCCTCCAGAACCTCACCTTTGAGGAGGCCCAGGCCCGCCTCAAGCCCTTCCTGGAGAAGGAGCTTAAGGCAGCCCGCCTGGAGAGCGTCCCCGGCAACCCCAAGGCCCTCCTCCTCGAGGCCACAGAGGCCGACCAGGCCTTCTTCGCCGAGGTCCTGAAGGCCGCCGACGTGGTGAGCCAGGCGGCCCCGCCCAAGGAAACCACCGTGCGGCGCCTCTACCCCTTGCGCTTCGCCGACGCCGAGAAGGTGGCCCCCTTCCTCGCCCGGGAGGTGCCGGGGATCGTGGTGCAGACCGTCCCGGGCCAGCCCGTCCTCTCGGTGCGGGGCACGGAGAAGCAGCTGGCCGAGGTGGAAAGCCTCCTCGCCCAGATTGACCGCGCCCCCGAGCAGGGGCCGCCCGTCTTCCAGCGGGCCTACCAGCTCTCCAACGCTAAGGCCAGCGAGCTCGCCAAGGTCCTCCAGGAGGCCCTGCAGGCACAGAAGGCCCAGGCCCCCCAAGGGGAAAAGCCCCAGGCGCCGCCCCGCCAGGCCACGGTGGTGGCGGATGAGCGCACCAACACCCTGATCGTGACGGGCACCCAGGAGGAGCTCGCCCTGGTGGAGGGCCTCATCCCCAAGCTGGACCAGGCGGTGCCCCAGGTGGCCTTGAGGGTGCGCATCCAGGAGGTGCAGTCCAACCTCACCCGCAGCCTCGGCATTAAGTGGAACACCATCGCCGGGGGAAACGTGGTGGCCAGCATCCTGGACTCGGGCCTCTCCCTCATCTTTGACGCCACCCGAAGCCTCGCCGCCCTCAACATCGTGGCCACCCTGGATGCCCTCCAGCGCCAGGGGCTTTCCCGGGCCCTGCGGGACGTGAACCAGACCGTGCTCAACAACCAGACCGCCCGGCTCCAGTCCGGCGAGACCTTCCTCATCCGCCGGGTGGTGGGCAACCAGGTGGAGCGGGTGCCCTTTGACATCGGCATCATCGTGGAGGTGACCCCGCAGATCACCGCCGACGGCCAGATCCTCCTCAACCTCAAGGCCGAGGTCTCGGGGAACGTCCAAAGGAACCCCGTGGACGGGGACGTGGACCGCTTCACCAAACAGGTGGTGACCACCACCCTAAGGGTCAAGGACGGCCAGACCGTGGTCCTGGGCGGCCTCACCTCCCAGGAGAACAACCAGACCGTCCAGGGGGTGCCCCTCCTCATGGACATCCCCTTGATCGGGGAGCTTTTCAAGCAGCGCACGGGGGAGACCACGGACCGGGAGCTCCTCGTGGTCATCACCGCCGACATCCTCAAGGAGGCGCAGAGGCCCTGAGCCCCCAAGGGGTCCTGGGGCCGGGGGTGGTTTTACCCCGGCCCCTTCCCTACAATGGGCCCATGAGGTTCCTCACCGCAGGCGAGTCCCACGGGCCCGAGCTCCTCGCCATCATTGAGGGGCTTCCCTCCGGGCTTCCCCTCACGGAGGAGGACATCAACCCCTGGCTGGAGAAGCGGCAGCAGGGCTACGGGCGGGGCCGACGCATGGCCATTGAGCGGGATCGGGTGGAGTTCCGCGCTGGCGTAAGGGCCGGGCGCACCACGGGGGCCCCCGTGGCCCTGGCCATCCGGAACGCCGACTTCAAAAACTGGGTGGAGATCATGGACCCGGCCCCGGGGAACGAGCCCCGCAAAAGGGCCCTCACCGCCCCGAGGCCGGGCCACGCCGACCTCCCTGGGGGCCTCAAGTACGGGCACAAGGACCTGAGGGACGTCCTGGAAAGGGCGAGCGCCCGGGAGACCGCCATGCGGGTAGCGGTGGGGGCGGTGGCCCTCAAGCTCCTCGCCCTCCTTGGGGTGGAGGGGGTGGGGTACGTGGCCGGGATGGCCGGGGTGTGGAGCCGCATCCCCTTCTCCTGGGAGCTTCTGCCCCGCATAGAGGCGAGCCCGGTGCGCATGACCGACCCCGAGGCCGAGGCCGAGGTGATCCGGCGCGTGGACCAGGCCAAGGCGGAGGGGGACACCCTAGGGGGCGTCATTGAGGCCCGCTTCCGGGGGCTCGTGCCGGGCCTTGGAAGCCACGTCCACTGGGACCGGAAGCTGGACGGCCGCCTGGCCCAGATGGCCCTCTCCATCCCCGCGGTCAAGGGGGTGGAGATCGGCCCCGCCTTTGAGAACGCCATGAAGCGGGGCTCGGAGGTCCACGACCCCATCTACTGGAGCCCGGAAAGGGGCTTTCACCGCGAGACCAACCGGGCCGGGGGGCTGGAAGGGGGCATGACCACGGGGGAAGAGCTCGTCCTCCGCGCTGCCCTCAAGCCCATCGCCACCCTGATGCGGCCCCTTCCCACCGTGGACGTGGTGACCCACGAGCCCAAGGAAGCCGCCAGGGAGAGAAGCGACACCACCGCGGTCCCGGCGGCAAGCGTCATCCTCTGCGCCCTCTCGGCCATCGTCCTGGCCCAGGCCTACCTGGAGAAGTTCGGGGGGGACACCCTCGAGGAGGTCCAGGAGCGGGTGGCCCGCTACCGGGAGCGGGTGCGCGCCTACTGAGCCCCATGGCCCGCCTCGAGGTGCCCCGCCCCGCCACCTTCGTGAGCCTCACCGGCTTCATGGGGGTGGGCAAAAGCCGCATCGGTAGGGAGCTTTCCCGGGCCCTCCTCCTGCACTTCGTTGACCTGGACCGCTACATAGAGCGCCACACGGGGATCTCCATCCCCGACATCTTCCGCCACCTGGGGGAGGAGGCCTTCCGGCGCATGGAAAAGGAGGCGGTGAAGGCCCTTCTGGCCAAGGACTTTCTCGTCCTCTCCCTGGGGGGGGGCACCTTCCTGGACCCCGAGAACCGCCACGCCCTTCTCTCCCGGGGGCCGGTGGTGGCCCTCTGGGCGCGCCCCGAGACCATCCTGGAGCGGGCCACCCGCAAACCGGGGGAGAGGCCCCTCCTCCAGGTGGAAAACCCCTTGGAGCGCATCCGGTCCCTCCTGGAGGTGCGGACCCCCATCTACCGGGAGGCCCACATCCACGTCTCCACCGACGGCAGGCGGGTGGAGGAGGTGGTGGAGGAGATCGTAGCTAAGCTCTGGGCCTATGCGAAGGCTGGACGTCCATAGCCCCGTGCCCTACCCCATCGTGATCGGGGAAGGGATCCTGAAGGAGGTCCCTGCGCCGGAGGGCCCCGCCGCCCTTCTCTTTGACCGGAAGGTGGCGGGGTGGGCGGAGGAGGTGGCCGAGGCCCTGGGGGTGCGGCACCTCCTGGGCCTTCGGGGGGGAGAGGGGGCGAAACGCCTGCAGGTGTACGGCAAGGTCCTCTCCTGGCTTGCGGAACGGGGGCTTCCCCGGAACGCCACCCTCCTCGTGGTGGGGGGCGGCACCCTCACGGACCTCGGAGGCTTCGTGGCCGCCACCTACCTGAGGGGCATCCCCTACCTCGCCTTCCCCACCACCACCCTCGCCGTGGTGGACGCGAGCGTGGGGGGAAAGACCGGGATCAACCTCCCCGAGGGGAAGAACCTGGTGGGGGCTTTCCACTTCCCGAAGGGGGTCTACGCCGAGCTCCGGGCCCTTAAGACCCTTCCCCCCTTTGCCTTCAAGGAGGGGCTGGTGGAGGCCTTCAAGCACGGGCTCATCGCCGGGGACGAGGCCCTCCTGGAGGTGGAGGGGCTTTCCCCGGAGCACCCGGGCCTCGAGGCCTACCTGGCGAGGGCGGTGGCGGTGAAGGTGGGGATCACCGAGAAAGACCCTCTGGAGCAGGGGGAAAGGCGCCTGCTCAACCTCGGCCACACCCTGGGGCACGCCCTAGAGGCCAAAACCCGCCACGCCCTCCCCCACGGGGCGGCGGTGGCCTACGGCCTCCTCTTCGCCGCCCTTCTGGGAAAGGCCCTCGGGGGGGAAGACCTCCTGCCCCCCATCCGGCGCCTCCTCGGGTGGCTTGCCCCCCCTCCCCTGCCCCGCCTCGCCTTTAGGGACCTCCTTCCCTACCTCCTCCGGGACAAGAAGAAGGTCACGGAAAGCCTCCACTGGGTGGTCCCCTTGGCCCCGGGGAGGCTCGTGGTAAAGCCCCTCCCCGAAGGGCTCCTTTGGGAGGCCTTCGGCCTGTGGCAGGAGGAGCTTGCCCGCCTTGCGCTCCTAAAGGGCTAAAGTCCCATCCCCAAGGGCCTCAAGACCCCCCGCTTGGCCTTGCCGAAGTCCAGGGGGAACTCCCCCACCGCCGTCCTCAGCACCACCAGGGCCAGGGGGAGGTCCTCCCCCTCCCACGCCACCCCCTCCCCGGTGGCGAAGGCCAGGGCCCTAGGGTCCTCGGGGAGGAGGGCGAGGCGGGGAAGCCCCTCGGGCCAAGGGAGGGTGGCCCCAAAGGCGAGGGCGAGGGCCCTGGAGGGGAGGAAGCGGCCCTTCTGCACCTTCCCCAGGTAGAGGCCGGGGGCGGGGGCTTTGAGGCCAAAGAGGGCGGGAAGCTCCTCGGGAAGGAGGTAGAGGTGGCCCGCCCGCTCCAGGATGGGCCCCTCCAGGGAAAGCCCCGCCTCCTCCAAGAAGGCCTTGAGGACCCGCCTCGCCTCTTGGGAGAGGGGGGAAGGGCGCTCCTTGGGGGGCGTGCCCCAGGTCCCGCCCTCCCTGCGGAAGCGGGCCAGGAAGTGTCCCTCCCCCTCGAGGCGGTGGGGCCAGAGCCTTGCGGTCTGCCTAAGCTCCGGGTTCCCGTCCCCCCACTCGGGCACCCCGGGGGCGAAGAGGGGATGGAGGCGGGCGTCCTCGAGGCGGAACTCCGGGTGCGCCCGGAGGAAGCGGGCCACCACCCCCTCGTTCTCCTCGGGGGCAAAGGTGCAGGTGGAGTAGACCAGAACCCCCCCAGGCCCCACCAGCCTCGCCGCTTGGGCGAGGAGGCTCTCCTGCACCTCAGCCATCCGCCTGGGGGCCGAGGGGCCCCAGTGCCGCACCGCTTCCCGGTCCTTGCGGAACATCCCCTCTCCCGAGCAGGGGGCGTCCAGAAGCACCCGGTGGAAGTAGGCCCCCAAGGCCTCGGCCAAGGCCCGGGGGGGGCTTTGGGTCACGGCCAGCCCCGCCCCCCAGCGCTCCACATTCTCCAAAAGCCCCTTAAGCCGCTTCCCATCCACCTCGTTGGCGAGGAGAAGCCCCTTCCCCCCCATCCGGGCGGCGAGGTGGGTGGTCTTGCCCCCCGGGGCCGCCGCCAAGTCCAAGACCCTTTCCCCGGGCCTCGGGTCCAGGAGAACCCCCACCGCCTGGGCGCTTGGCTCCTGGATGTAGTAAAGCCCGGCGTAGAAGAAGGGGTGGGGGCCGGGCCTCGAGGCCTCCTCATAGTAGAAGCCCTCTTCGCACCAGGGGATGGGCCATAGGCCCCAGGGGGAGATCCGCCGAAAGGCCTCGGGGGAAAGCTTCAGGGTGTTCACCCTAAGGCCATAGGTGCGCCTTCCCTCCGTGAGGGCCTTGAGGAAGGCAGGGAACTCCTCCCCCAAAAGCCCGGCCATCCGGGTGAGGAAGGCCTTGGGCAGCACCCGAGTACCCTAGCACGGGAGGCCCCAGGGCCTCAAGGGATACCATGGGCCCATGATCGTGGCCCTGGGCGCTGACCTGGTGGAGATCGCCCGCGTGGAGAGGCTTTTCGCCCGCCACGGGGAAAGGGCCTTAAGGCGGCTTTTCCACGAGGAGGAGGCGGCCTACGCCCTCGCCCGCCAAAACCCCTTCCCGAGCCTCGCCGCCCGCCTCGCCGCCAAGGAGGCCTTCCAGAAGTGCTGGCCGGAAGGCCTCGCCTGGCGGGATGTCTGGGTGGGGATGGAAGGGAAAAAGCCCGTCCTCCGCTTCGCCCCTTCCCTGGGGAGACGCCTGGAAGAGGCGGGCCTCCTCGCCCACCTCACCCTAAGCCACGAGCGGGCCTACGCCCTCGCCGTGGTGGTCTTGGTCAAGGGACGAGGCGAAGGATAAGGGCGTAGCGGTACCCCTCTCCCCGACCGGCGGCGAGGGCCCCCATCACCATGTTGTAGAGGGCGAGGCCCAAGAGGAAAACCCCGAGGGGGAGGACCAGGACCAGCCCCACCACGGTCAGGGCCAGAAGGAGGAGGAAAAGCCCGTAGAGGGTGTAGCTGATCTGTCCGTTCAGGGATTCCTTGGCGTGGGCCTGGACGAAGGGGCTCCTCGGCCCCCAGAGGAGGATGGCGAGGGGAAGGAGGATCTGGCCGATGAGGACGAAGTACCCCACCAGGGGGGCGAGGTGGGCCACCGCGGCCCAGGTGCGGTCCCTGTCGGTCTGAGGAGCATCCATGGCGGAGAGCCTACCCCAGGTGGGCCGCCTTCTGCAAGGGGCACCCCTTTGGGGTTGTGGTAGCCTTGTTCTTTGTGCGGGATGTCCTCGAGGTCCTGGAGTTCCCGAGGGTGCGAGCCCTTCTCGCGGAGCGGGCCAAGACCCCCTTGGGGCGGGAGCTTGCCCTGAGCCTCTCCCCCCTCTCCCGCGAGGAGGCGGAAAGGCGCCACCAGCTCACCCAGGAGGCCTTAAGCTACCCCTACGCCCTCCCCGAGGCCGGGGCCCTGAGGGAGGCCTACCAGAGGGCAGTCCAGGGGGCGAGGCTTTCGGGCCCTGAGCTCCTAAAGGCGGCCCAGGTCCTGGAGGAGGCCATGGGCCTCAAGGCGGAGCTCCTTCCCCTCGGGAACGCCCTGAGCCAGGTGGCGGAGGGCATCGCCGACCACGAGGCCTTCCTCGCCCGGGTGAGGAAGGCCCTGGACGAGGAGGGGGCGGTGAAGGACGAGGCCAGCCCCCGCCTCCTGCAGATCCGCCGGGAGCTCAACCCCCTGCGCCAGGAGATCCTGAACCGCCTCTACGCCCTTATGGACCGGCACCGGGAGGCTGTCCAGGACCGCTTCGTCACCCTAAGGCGGGAACGCTACTGCATCCCCGTACGGGTCGGGATGGCCCAGAGGATCCCCGGAATCCTCCTGGACGAGTCCGAGTCCGGGGCCACCCTCTTCGTGGAGCCCCTCTCCGTGATCAAGCTCAACAACCGCCTCTACGCCCTGCGGCTGGAGGAGGAGGAGGAGGTGAACCGCATTCTGCGGGAGCTCTCCGAGCGCCTGGCCCAGGACCCGGGGGTGCCGGGGACGCTGGGGGCTTTGGGCCTTCTGGACCTCGTCCAGGCCCAGGCGGCCCTGAGCAGGGACCTCGGGCTCTCCCGGCCCCGGTTCGGGGAGCGCTACGAGCTCGGGGAGGCCTTCCATCCCCTCATAGAAAACCCGGTGAGGAACAGCTTCGCCCTGGACGAGGAGCGCCGCCTCCTCCTCATCTCCGGGCCCAACATGGGGGGGAAGACCGCCCTCCTCAAGGCCCTGGGCCTCGCCGTCCTCATGGCCCAGTCCGGCCTCTTCGTGGCGGCCAGGCGGGCCACCCTGGCCTGGCCCGACCGGGTGTATGCCGACATCGGGGACGAGCAGTCGCTGCAGGAGAGCCTATCCACCTTCGCCGGGCACCTCCGGCGCCTGAAGGAGATGCTGGAGGGGGCCACGCAGGGGAGCCTCGTCCTCATTGACGAGCTGGGGAGCGGCACCGACCCCGAGGAGGGGGCGGCCCTCTCCCAGGCCATCCTCGAGGCCCTCCTGGAGCGGGGGGTCAAGGGGATGGTCACCACCCACCTCTCCCCCCTGAAGGCCTTCGCCCAGGGGAGGGAGGGGATTCTGAACGCCTCCATGCGCTTTGACCTCGAGGCCTTGCGCCCCACCTACGAGCTCGTCCTGGGGGTGCCGGGCCGGAGCTACGCCCTTTCCATCGCCAGGAGGCTCGCCCTGCCCGAAGGGGTCCTCAAGCGGGCCGAGGCCCTCCTCCCCGAGGGGGGGAGGCTCGAGGCCCTCCTGGAGGAGCTGGAAAGGGAAAGGCTTCGCCTGGAGGAGGAGAGGCGGCGCCTGGAGGAGGCGCTCAGGGAGGCCGAGGCCCTGAGGCAACGGCTGGAGGCCCGGGAAAGGGGGTTTGAGGAGGAAAGGAAGAGGCGCCTGGAGGCCCTGGAGGAGGAGGTGCGGGCCGAACTGCGCAGGGTGGAGGCCGAGCTCAAGGCCCTCAAGGAGAAGGCCCGGACCGAGGGCAAGCGGGACGCGCTCCGGGAGCTCATGGCCCTCAAGGAGCGGTACGCCAGGAAGGCCCCGCCCCCACCCCCCCCGGACCTGGCCCCGGGGCAGGCGGTGGAAATCCCCTCTCTGGGCAAACGGGGCCGGGTGCTGGAGCTAAAGGGGGAGGAGGCCTTGGTCCAGGTGGGCCCGGTGAAGATGCGCTTCAAGGCCAAGGAGCTTCGGCCCCTCCTCGAGGCGGAATCCCCCAAACCTCTCCTCGCCAAACCCCGCCGGGAGGTGAGGGAGGTGGACCTCCGGGGCCTCACGGTGGAGGAGGCCCTCCTGGAGGTGAATAGCGCCCTGGAAGAGGCCCGCGCCCTGGGGCTTCCCACCCTCCGCCTCCTTCACGGAAAGGGCACGGGGGCCCTGCGCCAGGCCATCCGGGAGGCCCTGCGCAAGGACAAGCGGGTGGAAAGCCTCGCCGACGCGCCGCCCCACGAGGGGGGACACGGGGTCACGGTGGTGTTCCTCAAGGACTCCTAGCGAAACAGGGTGAGAACCCCAAGAACCACCGCAATCGCCGTGAAGTAGAGCATGGCCTTGTTGAAGGCCGTGTTGATCTCGCCCTTCACCTCCTGGCGAAGCCCAGAGATCTCGGCCTTCACCTCCTGCCTTAGGCCATTGAACTTTTCCTCCATCTCCTGCCGAAGGCCGGCGATCTCACCCTTCACCTCCTGCCGGAGGCCGTTAAACCCCTCCTCCATCCCCTGCCGAAGGCCAGAGATCTCCCCCTTCACCTCCTGCCGGAGGCCGTTGAACCTCTCCTCCATCCCTTGGCGGAGCCCGGAGATCTCGGCCTTCACCTCCTGGCGGAGAAGGTCTATCCTCGCCTCCAGAGCGGACACCCGGTCGGGGAGGACGGCCATCACGCCCTCCACGATGCCCTCCAGCTTGTAGAGGCGTTCCTCTAGGGTCATCTGGCTTTCAGGATAGCAGAATCAGGGCCCTCCCGAACCGCCCTCGTGGGACCCCTCAGAAAGGGGCCTGCCTTCCACCTCGGCGATGCGCGCCCGCACCGCCTGGGGGAGAGGGGCGGGCCTTCCCCCCTCCAGCCACACCAACACGGCAAGCCCCCGGGCCGCAGGAACCCCGTTCGCCAGGATGAGGTGCTCCATGCGCAGGCTGGAGCGCCCCATGCCCAAGGCCCGCACCCCTACCAGGACCTCGTCCTCCAGCAGAATGGGCTTCAGATAGTCCACCTCCACCCGGGCCACCACGAAGTGGCCCTCTTCCAGCCAGTCCGGAGAGATCCGCTGGAAGTAGCGGATGCGAGCGAGCTCCATGTAGGAGAGGTGGACCGCGTTGTTCACGTGCCCCAGGGGGTCCAGGTCCCGGAAGCGGACGTCCACGCGCACCCTGACGGGAAACGCCTCCAGCATAGGCCCCCAGTTTACCCTTCCCGAGCCCTCCCGGGTTCGGGGGGATCTGACCCGCGGGTCAGGTATAGTGGGGGCATGACTGAGACCACCTGGGACCTAACCCCTCTCTTCCCCGGCCTGGAAAGCCCCGAGTTCCAGAGGGCCTGGGAGGGCCTCAAGGGGAGGATCGGGAGGCTAAAGGAGCTTCTGGAAAAGCAGGCTCTCCTCCTGGAGGTCCTCGAGGCCCTGGACGCGCTTTTGGAGGAGGCCACCCCCCTCCAGGCCTACCTCTACGCCCGCTACAGCGCCGACACCCGAGACGAGGCCGCCCTGGCCAAGCTCTCCGAGCTGGAGGTCCTCCTCTTGGACTTTAGGCGCCTCACCCCCCGCCTCACCCGGTACCTGGCCCTGCAGGACCCCGAGGAGGCCGGCCCTTACCGCCTTCTGGTGGAAGAGGCCAAGGAGGAGGCCCTCCACCTGATGCCCGAAGGCGAGGAAGTTCTGGCGGCGGAGCTCAGCCTTTCGGGCCGGCAGGCCTGGAACAAGCTCCACGAGAGCCTCACGAGCCAGATCACCGCTCTCCTAGACGGGGAGGAGATGCCCATCACCAAGGTGCGGAACCTCTACTTCCACCCCGAGGAAGCCGTGCGGAGGAGGGCCTATGAGGCGGAGCTCAAGGCCTGGGAGGCCCACGAGGTGCCCCTGGCCTTCGCCCTAAACGGGGTGAAGGGAGAGGCCTCGGTCCTGAACCGGAGGAGGGGCTATAGGGACGACCTCGAGCCCACCCTCCTCAAGAACCGCATCCCCAGGAAGGTCCTCGCCGCCATGCAGGAGGCGGTGCGGGAAAGCCTCCCCCTCTTTTGGCGCTACTTCCTCCTTAAGGCCAAGGCCCTGGGGAAAGAGCGCTTGGACTGGTGGGACCTCTTCGCCCCCATCGGCCGGGGGAGGCGGTGGACCTTGGAGGAGGCGAGGAGCTTTCTGGTGGAAAAGCTCGCCCCCTTCCTCCCCAGGGCGGCCGAGGTGGCGGAAAGGGCCTTTCGTGAGCGCTGGATGGACCTCCTCCCCCGCCAGGGCAAGGTGGGCGGGGCCTACTGCATGCCGCAGGGCCAGGGGAAAAGCCTCATCCTCGCCAACTACGAGGAGAGCTTTGAGTCCGTCTCCACCCTGGCCCACGAGCTGGGCCACGCCTACCACAACCTGGCCCTGGCCCGGGTCCCCGCGAGCCTCCGCGATGTCCCCATGACCCTGGCGGAAACCGCCAGCATCATGAACGAGACCCTGGTGGTGGAGGCGGCCCTAAAGGAAGCCTCCCCTGAGGAGGGCCTCCTCATCCTGGACGCTTACCTGCAGGGGGCGGCCCAAGTGGTGGTGGACATCCATAGCCGCTTCCTCTTTGAGTCCTGGGTGTTTGCAAGGCGGAAGGCACGGGAACTTTCCCCGAGGGAGTTCAGGGAGCTCATGGTGCGGGCCCAGGACGAGGCCTACGGGGAGGCGCTCGCCACCCGCCACCCCTACATGTGGGCGGTGAAGGGCCACTACTACGGGGCCGACTTCTACAACTACCCCTACACCTTTGGCCTCCTCTTCGGGCTTGCCGTCTACCAGGAGGCCAAGGAGGACCCCGCCTTCGCCGAAGGCTACGAGGCCCTCCTCGCCGAGTCCGGCATGCACCGGGCCAAGGAGCTCGCCCTGCGCTTCGGCTTTGACCTGGAAAGCCCCGCCTTCTGGCGAAAGGCCCTGAAGGTGCTGGAGGAAAAGGTGGAGGAGCTTACGCGCCGCCTACCGGCCCCCTAGGGCTTGTCCCCCACGTGGACGGCCGCCACCCCGAAGGTGAGGAGCTCGTAGCGCACGGAAAACCCCGCCTCCTCCATCATGGCCTTCAGGGCCTCAGGCCTGGGAAAGGCCTCCACGCTTTCGGGCAGGTAGCGGTAGGCCCCGAAGTTTCCCGAGATCAGGCCCCCGAGGAAGGGGAGGACCCTCTGGAAGTAGACCCGGTAGACCAGGCCGAAGGCGCCTCCGGGAGGCGGGGGGAACTCCAGGATCACGAGCCTCCCCCCGGGGGAAAGGACCCGGAAAAGCTCGGCGAGGGCCTTCCTGTAGTCGGCGAAGTTGCGGAAGCCAAAGGCGACGGTGACCGCGTCAAAGGCCCCCTCGGGGAAGGGTAGGGCCAGGGCGTCCGCCTCGAGGAAGGTCACAGGAAGCCCAAGGTCCCGGGCTTTCCTGCGGGCGATCTCCAGCATGGGCGGGGCGAAGTCCGCCCCCACCACCTCCGCTTCCCCCGCCCGGGCCTTGAGGAGGAGGGCCAGGTCCCCCGTGCCCGTGGCCAGGTCCAGGATACGCCTCGGGGCCTTCTCCAGGGCGAGCTCCACCGCCCGCCTCCGCCAGCGGAGGTCCGCCCCGAAGGAGAGGAGGCGGTTGAGGAGATCGTACCGAGGGGCGATCTCGGAGAACATCCGGCGCACCCGCCTCGCCTTTTCCTCGGGGGAAGCCGCCACGAGGGGAAGTCTAAGGGGGTCGCCTTGGGTTTGGCAACGGCGAAGGCCAGGGCCTCGAGGGGGGGCCCCTTTGGCCTAGGGTACAATCGGGGGCGTGCGGGCGGACTCTAGGCGCCTGGGACTTCTCGTTCTCCTCGGCGGGGGCCTCACCCTCCTCCTTTGGTACCTGGCCCCCTGGGCGGTACCCCATCGGCTCTTCGGCGGGGAGGGGGTGCTCCTCAACCCCTTCGGCCACCACCTGCCCACAGGGGGCCTTCCCCACGGCTACCGGGACGCGTGGCTCTTCCCGTGCTTCTCCCTCGCCCTGGCCTGGCTCCTCCTCAGCCTGGGCCTGCCCTGGCGGGCCGGGCCCAGGGGGCTCTACCTGGCGGGGGCCCTGGGCCTGGGGCTCTTCCTCCTCACCTACCTCCTCTTCCAAAGGAGCGTGGCCGAGGTCAACTGGGGGGCGGAACGGCCCCTCCTCCGCCGCTACAGCCTGGGCCTCGGAAGCTACGCCACCTTGGGCTACAGCCTCTACCTCCTCCTCCTCGCCCGGGTCTATTCCCCAGGGGGGCTCGCCTTCCTGGTGCGCAGGCGGGAGGTGGTGGTGCCCCTCTTTTCCCTCCTCCTCGCTTCCCTTCTAGGGGGGGCCATGGTGGCGGTCCTCAAGGAGAGCCCCGGCACGGCAGGGAGCCTGCGGGAGGCCCTCATGCTCAAGCTGGACCTGGTCACCTACGCCTACCAGCTCCTCTACAGCCCCCTGGTGAACCCTTCCGGCTTTCTGCAAAGCCTCCTCCTCGCCACGCCCCTGATCTTCACCGGGCTTTCCGTGGCCTTGGGCTTCCGGGGCGGCCTCTTCAACATCGGCGCTCCGGGCCAGCTCATCCTGGGGGCCATCGCCGCCATGCTGGTGGGGGTCTACCTCCCGGGCCCCCGGGCCCTCGTCCTGCCCCTCGCCGTGCTCGCCGCCGCCCTGGCCGGGGGGCTTTGGGGAGCGCTGGTGGGCTGGCTCAAGGCCCGCTTCGGGGCCCACGAGGTCATCAACACCATCATGTTCAACTACATCGCCGCAAGCCTCTTCCTCTTCCTCATCTCCGCCAACGAGTACAAGTTCCTCGGCCACACCCTCTACCTCCCCTTCAAGTACCCCGGCTACGAGGCCCGGAGCTACGAGGTCCGCCCCGAGGCCAGGATCCCCCTCTGGACCGACCTCCTGGCCCCCGGGGGGGAGCTCTCCTTCGCCCTGCCCCTGGCCCTCCTCCTCGGCCTTTTGGGCTACCTCCTGGTGCGGAGGAGCCTGGGGCACCGGGTCCTGGCCGCCTTTCTCCTGGGGACGGCGGGGTACGCGGTGGGGGGGCTTCTCCCCGGCATCCCCGTGAGCTTCGGCCCCGACCTCACCTCGGTGCGCCTCAACGGGGCCTTCCTCCTCGCGGTCTTGGCCCTCTTCTTCTTCCACCTCTACGTCTTCCGCACCGTGGGGGGGTACGAGCTCAGGGCCATGGGCCTCGCCCCCAAGGCGGCGGAGTACGGGGGGGTGCCTCCCGGAAAGAAGGCCGTCCTCATCCTCTTCCTCTCCGGGGCCTTGGCCGGGCTCGCCGCCACCCACTACGTCCTGGGGGGCGGGATTGACGAGTACCGCCTGAAACAATCCCTTCCCTATTCCGTGGGCTTTGACGGGATCGCCGTGGCCCTCATGGGGCAGAACACCCCCCTCGGGGTGGGCCTCGCCGCCTGGCTCTTCGGCATTCTCCTCACCGGGGGGCTCCAGGTGAACCTGCAGCTCGGCATCAGCCGGGAGCTGGTGGCGGTCCTCCAGGCCCTCGTGGTCCTCTTCATCGCCGCAGGGGGCTTCCTGCCCCGCTACTTCACCGATCCCCTGAGGGCCGCAGAGGTGGAGCTCAGGGAAGAGGCGGCGAGGGGGTGAGGGGATGAACCTGGACGCGGCCTTTCTCACCGCCCTCCTCCTCTCCACCCTGCGCCAGACCACCCCCCTTCTCCTCACCGCCTTAGGGGGAATGTTTTCCGAAAGGAGCGGGGTGACCAACATCGCCCTCGAGGGCATCCTCCTCTTCGGCGCCCTCACGGCCGCGGTGGTGGTGGAGCGCCTCGAGGCCGCCCTCGGCCCCGGGCCCCACCCCTGGCTCCCCTGGGTAGGGGTGCTCGCCGCCATGGGGGTGGGGGGGCTTGTGGCCTTCGTGCACGCCCTGGTTTCCATCCGATACCGGGCGGACCAGATCATCAGCGCCACCGCCCTCAACCTTCTGGCCCTGGGGGCCCCCAGCCTCGTCCTCACCTACTTCTACGGGAACGCCACCAGCTCCAAGGAGGTGGCGAACCGCCTCCCCCTCCTCCTCGGCCTCTCCCCCCTCGTCTACCTGGCCTTCCTCCTGGTGCCCGTGGCCTGGTGGGTCCTCTTCAAGACCCCCTTCGGCCTCCGCCTCCGGGCCGTGGGGGAGCACCCCGAGGCCGCGGACACCCTGGGGGTGAACGTCCACCGCATGCGCTATGTGGGGGTCGTCCTCTCTGGCGTCCTCGCGGGCCTCGCCGGGGCCTACCTCTCCATCGGCTTCCTGAACCAGTTCGTGCGGGGAATGTCGGCGGGGATGGGCTTCATCGCCTTGGCGGCCATGATCTTCGGCAACTGGCACCCCCTGGGGATCCTCCTCTCCACCCTCCTCTTTGGCTTCGCCTCGGCCCTAGCCATCCAGCTCCAGGGCACGGAGATCCTGCCCGCCGTTTTGGTCCAGGCCTTCCCCTACGTGGTCACGGTGCTGGTCCTGGCGGGGTTCATCGGCAGGAGCCGTCCCCCAGGGGCGGTGGGCAAGCCCTACGAGAAGTGAAGCCTCCTTAGGCGCCCGAGGCGGAAGAAGAGCCGGAGGCGGCTTCCGTCCCGGAAGGCGAGCTCCACCCCGCCCCCAAAGAGGGCGAAGCCCATAAGCCCTTCCGCCCCCTCCCCCTGGGCGAAGCGGGCATGGCCGTCTTGCCGCAGGTAGAGGAAGCCCTCCTCCAGCCACACCTGGGCCTCGGTCCCCTGGCGGTTCAGGGCCAGGCGGCGCACCCTCCGGGCCCAGACCTCGGCCTCGCTCACGGCGTGAAGGCCTCCTCGGCGGGGCGGCCGTAGAGGCCCTTGCCGTAGTAGAGGAGGGAAAGGCCGGGCAAGGGCCTCCCCTTTTCGTCCAGAAAGCCCTCCTCCTCCCACACCGCCACCACCCGCCCCACGAAGAGGTCGTGGTCCCCGAAGGGCCGCACCTCCACGAGCTCCAGCTCGTAGGCGGCGTAGGCCCCCTCCAGGATGGGCACCCCAAAGTGGCCCAGGAAGTGGGGGGCCCGGCCCTTGTCCACCTCCCGGCCCGAATGGCTTCCCAGCCAGTGGACCAGGGCCCCTTGGGCGTGGGGGTGAAAGCTCGCCGAGAAGCGCCGGGCCTTTAGCAGTAGCCCGTGGGTGAAGCGCTTGGGACTGATGGAGACCCCGAAGAGGGGCGGGTCGGCGGAAAGCCCCGTGTTCCACACGGCGGGGCAGAAGTTCACCCTCTCCCCCGCCCGCACCTCCACCACGGCGGGGACGCCGGGGTAGTAGTGGTAGAAGGCGGGGAGGGGGCCTTGGGGCAGGTAGCTCCTCACACGAGCTCCTCCTTGGGAACCTCCAGGCTCTTCCCGTCCTCCAAAAGCACCTCCACCGTGCCCTTCAGGGGGTTGAGCTTCTGCACCTTGCCGCAGAGGCCCGCCTTGGTGCAGACGCGGGCGTTTTTGCGGGGAAGGTCCTTGAGAAGCTCCTGGTAGACGGGGTGCTCGTAGGCCAGGCAGCAGAGGAGCCTCCCGCAGGGGCCCGAGATCTTCTCGGGGGAGAGGGGGAGCTGCTGGTCCCGGGCGAGCTTGATGGAGACCTGGGCGAACCCCTGGAGCCAGGTGGAGCAGCACGACTCCATGCCGCAGGCCCCCAAGGCGCCCAGGTAGCGGGCCTCCTCCCGGGGGCCCTCGGCCACGAACTCCACCCGCACCCGGTAGCGCTCCTGGAGCTCCCGGGTGAAGCGCCTGAGGTTGACCCGCTCTTCTGCGGCGTAGTGCACGGCGAGGTGGCGGCCGTCCAGGGTGAAGTCGCACCCCAAGACCTTGGCCGCCACCCCCTCCTCCTTGAGGCGGGCCTTCAGGTAGAAGAGGGCCTCCTCCCCCCTGGCCCGAAGCTGCGCCGCCCGGTCCAGGTCCTCCTTGGTGGCCAGGCGCACCACCTCCCCCGCCTCCCGCTCCCGCCTCGGGGGGGTGCGCACCCGGCCCACCTCGAGGCCCCGGCTGGTGCGCACCACCACGTAGGCGTCCAGGGGCGGGGGCTCCCCCTGGAAGCGGAAGTAGCGGAGAAGGGGGGTGCGGAAGCGGACGCCCACAGTCATAGCTCTAAGTCTAAGGCCAGGCGGGCCAAGACCAGGTCGGGGCTCACGTAGGCCTCCAGGGCCTCCCGCGCCCTATCCAAGGCCAGGAGGGCCCGGGGGCGGTCCCGGAGGAGGGCGCGGAGGAGGTAAAACCCCTCCTCCTCGGCCAAAAGCTCCTCCAAAAGGCCAAGGCGCTCTAAGGGGGGGCTTTCCAGAAGCCGCCTCGCCCGCTCCAGCCTCTCGGGGAAGGCGGGGTCGGCCAGGGCCCGGAAGAGGCGACCCGGGGCCCCGGCGGCGTAGGCCAGGAGGTGGGGGTCCTGGGTGAAGCGCCTTAGCCTCTCCTCGGGCACGGGGCCAAAGGGCACCTCCAGGGCCCGGCTCGCCAGGGTGGGGAGGAGGGTCTTTCGGCTTGGGGCGATGAGGACGATGCGCCCGTAGGAGGGGGGCTCCTCCAGGAGCTTGAGGAGCGCGTTGGCCGCGGCCTCGGTGAGGAGGTGAGCCGAGTCCAGAAGGGCCACCTTCACCCGCTCCCGGGGGTGGGTTTGGAACCAGGCGAAGAGGGGCTCCACCTCCTCCAGGCGCACCTCCTTCTCCCCGCGCAGGCCCCGCTCCTTTGGACCCACCTCCAGGAGGTCGGGGTGGGCCTCCAGGGAGGGCGGGGGGAAACCCCGGTTCAGGCCCTGGGCGTACCAGCGGGCCACGAGGCGCCTTCCCACCCCCTCAGGGCCGGAGAAGAGGAGGGTGGCGGCCCCAAGCCTCGGCAGGAGCTCCAGCACCCCCTCGTGGCCGACTATTCCCCCAGGGTGAGCCGGGTGTAGAGCCATAGGGGAAACCCCTCCTCGGCGAGGCGGTGGCCCACGTCCTCCAAGGGGTAGGCCACCCGGAAGAACTCCAGCCGCTCCCCCTCCCAAAGGAGGAAGGCGGCCCCCGGAACCCCGTCCCGGGGCTGGCCCACGGAGCCCGGGTTCACCAGGGCCCGCACCCCCGGGGGAAGGAGGAGCTCCCCCCCTTGGGGAAAGGCCTGGTAGCGCACCCAAGGGCGGGGGCCAGGAAGCTCCAAAAAGGCCCCCGCCAGGTGGGTGTGCCCGTGGAGGGCGAGGCGGGCCCCGGTGCAGCCGAAGGCCTCCCGGGCCAGGGCGAGGTCGTCCAGGTACTCCAGGGGATCGCAGGGGCTCCCGTGCACGAGGAGCGTCCCCTCCACCTCCCTCTGCCAGGGCCAGGAGGCCAGGAAGTCCAGGTGGCGGGGGGAGAGCCTCTCCCGCTGCCAGGCCAGGATCTCCATCACCGCCCCCTTCACGGGGAGGCGGTCCAGGGCCAAAAGCCAGGCGTCGTGGTTGCCCAAGACGCACTCCGCCCCCACCTCCAAAAGCCAGTCCAGGACCCGGTCCCCGTCCGGGTAGTAGCCCACCGCGTCCCCCAGGAAGAGCACCCGGTCAAAGGCCGGGGCCCCTTGGAGCACGGCCTCGAGGGCGGGCCAGTTCCCGTGGATGTCGGAGAGGACCAGGTAGCGCACGGGGTTTAGGATAGCATGAGCCCATGGCCTCTCTGCTTCTAGAACGCCTCTCCCAAGACCTCGAGGTCCTCTCGGAGCACGTGCGGGCCTGCCTGGACGAGTTCGGCACCCTCCTCTGCTACCTGGAGGGGGGAAGGGGAGGGCGCACCACCCTCCTCCACGCCCCCTACACCGAGGCCATCCCCGTCCTGAAGGCCCTAAATGGCCTGGCCTTCCGGGGGCGCCTCCTCCTCGCCCTGGACCCCTCCCCCCTCTGCCCCACCCGGGAAGGCCTTCCCCTCAGCGGCCCCACCCGCACCCCCCTGGCCCGCCTCCTCGAGGTCCACCGGCCCCACCGCCTCCTCCTCGCCTTTCCCGGCCAGGGCCTGGGGATCCGCTTCCCGGGGGGTAAGGAGACCGAGGGGGGCTGGCGCCCCCTGGAGGCGGAGGGCGAGCCCCTGGTCCTCCACGTCCAGGCCCCCACGGGCCTCACCTACCCGGAGGTGCGGGCCTACGAGGCCTGGGAGAGCCCGCCCCTGCCCCTCCCCCTGCCCCAGGGGGAAGGCCCCTACCTGGGGGCCGTGGGCTTCGCCCTGGGGGTTCCCACCTATGGGGTTGGGCTGGTAAACTTGGGGCCAGACCTGGAGGCGGTCCTCGGCCTCGGGTAAGGGAGGGAAGTATGGTCTATATCGCGCTCTTCGCCCTGGGGGCGGCCCTGGTGACCCTGCTCTTCTACCTCATCCTCAACCCCCGCGTCCTCACCACCGAGGGGGAGACCTTTGACCTGCGCTTCATCCTCTTCATGCTGATCCTGATCGTCCTCGCCGCGGGCACCGTGGCCTTCATGCTGCTCCTGGGCCGCATGCACCACCTGCTCTAGTCCCCCAAGCTCTGGAGGTAGGCCAGGTCCTCCTCCAGGGCGGACCGGGTGGCCTCGAGGACCGGCAGGAAGGCCTCGGGGAACTCCGTTTTCAGGTGGGCCACGCAGCGGAGAAGCCCCTCCACCAGCTCCCGCTCCTGCTCCCGCCGCCTCCTGCCCCCCCGGAGGGCGCTTCGCGCCAGGTGGTGGAGCCTCCCCACCAGGCAGGCCCGAGGCTCGCCCCCCACCCCCTGGCAGGGGAGGCCTTCGGCCCCAAAGCAGCGGGCGTAGGCCTCCTCGTAGAGGGGGCCGAGCTCCGGATGGCCAAGGAGGGCAGGCCCCAAGGGGCCTGCGTGGGCCGCGGCCAGGCGCAGATAACGGGCATGGCGAGCCCAGCGAACCCGGGCCTCCTCCCCCATGCCCTGAGCTTACACCCCAGGGGCGGGACAAATGACCCCAGTTTAGGGTTCCTGCTGGGGGTGGCCTGAGAGCCGAAAAGGGCGCCTCAGGCCGGCCTGGGCGATGGAGCGGGCCTCCTCCGGGGCCCAGGAGAGGGCCAGCACCCCCCGGTAGGCCCTCAAGGCCCGCTCCCTCTCCCCGGCCAGGTCCAAAAGCTGCCCGAAGCGGGCGAGGACGTAGCCCGGTAGGTACTCGGGGTGCTGGAAATCCCCCCGCACCACCTCCTCCATGAGGCTCAAGGCCTCCCGCCACTCCCCCGCCGCCAGGTACACCTGGGCCGCGAGGTACAGGGCCTCGGGGCTCCCGAGGGCAAAAAGCCCCTCCAGGAGCTTTCCCCAGTCGTCCTCCTCCCTGAGCTGCCAGGCCCGGTCTAAAAGGGCCCTCTCCCTTTCTGCCTCTCCTGGCTCGTGGGCCTTGGGTAGGGCCTCAGGAAAGGCCTCGGCCAAAAAGGGGTAATCCAGGAGGTCCGCCACCACCGCCCCTTCCTTCCCCCGTAGGGCCTCCGCCACCCGCGCCATGCGCCTTTTGCGGAAGCCCGTGGCCGGGCCCTCCCCGAAGGCCTGGGCGAAGCCCCCGTAAACCTCCCTAAGCCGGCCCAGGAAGGCCTCTGAGGCCAGGGCCTCTGGGGTGAGAGGCTCCTTCAGGAGGGCGAGGAGGGCCTCGTCAAAGGCGGCCATCCGCTCCAGGTGGAGCCTCCCCCCGGGAAACTGGCCCAGGGCCTCCCGGAAGGCCTCGGCCTCGGCCTTAAGGTGGGCCTCCTCGTCCAGGGCCACCACAGGGATGCCCCTCTCCTCCGCCCAGGGCAGGAGGTGGAAGAGGAGGGGGTCCTCCTCCCGCCAGCGCCCCTCTTTCAGCCCCTCCTCCGAGTGGGAGGCCAGGTAGAGGACGGGGGGCTTGGCCCTTTCCAGGATGGAAAGGACCGTGGCGGCGTTGTAGCGTGGGTGCAGGATGTGGAAGGCCCCGAGGGAGGGCAGGAGCACCATCCTCACCATCTTAGACCTGCGGGAGCGGAACTACCGCCTGGCCGTGGTGAACGGCTGGCTGGTGTGGCTAGGGGACGCCTTTCTCAACCCCAACATCGTCCTCTCGGGTTTCGCCGCCAAGCTTGGGGCCCCCGGGGCCTTCATCGGCCTCCTCCCCGCCCTCCTCCAGGCGGGGGGGATGGTGCCCCAGGCCTTCCTCGCCCCCTGGGTGGCGAGGCTTCCCCGGAAGATCGTGCTCTACCGGAAGGTGGCCGCCCTGAGGCTTTCCGGGGTCCTCCTCATGGCCCTCTCCGCCCTCCTCTTTGGGCAAAACCCCTCCCTCCTTCTCCTGGGCTTCCTCCTGGGCCTTCTCCTGAACGCCCTCTTCACCGGGGTCTCTAGCCTCCCCTTCTGGGAGGTGGTGGCCAAGACCACGCCCCCAGGGAGGCGGGCCGCCCTCTTCTCCGCCCGGAACCTGGTGGGGGGGCTTCTCGCCTTCCTGGCGGGGTTTGGGGTGCGGGAGGTGCTTGCCCTTCCCCTCCCCTTCCCCCTGCCCTACGCCCTCCTCTTCGCCCTGGGGGCCTTGGCCTACGGCGCAGGCTGGTACCTCTTCGGCCTCACCGACGAGCCTGAGGAAGCCCCTAAGGAGGCGAGGCTGGACCTTAAAGCCCCCCTCCTTCGCCCCGCCTTCCGCCGCTACCTGGGGGTGCGCCTTCTCCTCGCCCTCGCGGGCCTCGCCGAGCCCTTCTACGCCGCCTACGCCGTGCGGGTCCTGGGGCAGGGGAAGGAGCTCGGCCTTTACCTCGCCCTCTACGCCCTGGCCTTCACCCTCTCCAACCTCCTCTGGGCCCGGATGGCGGCCAGGGGGTCCAGGGGGGTGCTCCAGGTGGGGGCGGGCCTTGCCCTCCTCGCGCCCCTCCTCGCCCTTTCCCTCTCCCCCGGCCTCTTCGGCCTGGTCTTCCTCCTCCAGGGGGCCTACCTGGCCGCCTTGGGCCTCGCCACCACCACCTACCTCCTGAACCTGGCCCCACCCGGGGAAAGGAGCGCCGCCATCGGCCTCGCCAACACCCTGGCGGGCCTTTTCGCCTTCTCCCCGGTCCTCGGGGGGTACCTGGCGGACCGCCTGGGCTTCGCCGCCCTTTTCCTCTTGGCCGCCCTCCTCTACGCCCTAGCCCTCCTCCTGGGGAGGAGGCTCCCGGAGGAGGGCTAAGGCACTATAGTGAAGGGCATGACCGTGTACCTGCCGGATGGGAAGGCCCTGGACCTGCCCGAGGGGGCCACGGCCAAGGACGTGGCCCGGGCCCTAGGGCCCGCCTGGGAGCGGGAGGCGGTGGGGGCCATTGTGAATGGGGAGCTCTACGACCTCCTGAAGCCCCTCCCGGAGGGGGCGAAGGTGCGCCTCCTCACGGAGAAGGACCCCGAGTACCAACACCTCTTCCGCCACACCCTGGCCCACGTCCTGGCCCAGGCGGTGAAGGAGCACTTCCGGGAAAAGGGCTACGACCCGGAACGCGTCAAGCTGGGGGTGGGGCCGGTGGTGGAGAAGGGCTTTTACTACGACATAGACGCCCCCGAGCCCCTCTCGGAGGAGGACCTTCCCGCCCTAGAGGAGAGGATGCGCAGGATCCTCAAGCGGGACCTCCCCTTGAGGCGCTTCGTCCTCTCGCGGGAGGAGGCCTTAGCCCGCTACCGGGGGAAGGACCCCTACAAGACGGAGCTCATAGAGGAGATCCCCGAGGGGGAGGAGATCAGCTTCTACCAGCAGGGGGAGGGGGAGGAGGGCTTCACCGACCTCTGCCGGGGGCCCCACGTCCCCTCCACGGGCAGGATCCCCCCCCACTTCCGGCTCACCCACGTGGCCGGGGCCTACTTTAGGGGGGACGAAAGGCGCCCCATGCTGCAAAGGGTCTACGGGGTGGCCTTCCGCACCGCCGAGGAGCTTAAGGAGTACCTCTGGCAGCTGGAGGAGGCCAAAAGGCGGGACCACAGGCGGCTTGGGCGGGAGCTGGAGCTCTTCCTCCTTGACCCCATGGTGGGGAAGGGCCTGGTGCTTTGGCTTCCCCGGGGGAACGCCATCCGGGAGGAGCTCATGGCCTTCATGCGGGAGGAGCAGGTCAGGCGGGGCTACCAGCTCGTCACCACCCCCCACATCGGGAGCCTGGAGCTCTACAAGACCTCGGGCCACTACCCCTACTACGCGGAAAGCCAGTTCCCCCCCATGCGGCTAGAGGAACGGGGCGAGGGCGCCCCGCCGGAAGGCGAACGGGTTCTGGAGGAGTACCTCCTCAAGCCCATGAACTGCCCCCACCACATAAGGATCTACGCCTACCGCAAGCGCTCCTACCGGGAGCTTCCCCTAAGGCTTGCCGAGTTCGGCACGGTCTACCGCTACGAGAAGCCGGGGGAGCTTCTGGGCCTCACCCGGGTAAGGGGCTTCACCCAGGACGACGCCCACCTCTTCTGCACCCCCGAGCAGGTGAAGGGGGAATTTCTGGGCGTCTTGGACCTGGTGCTGAAGGTCTTCGCCACCCTGGGCCTCAAGGAGTACCGGGCCCGGATCGGCACCCGCGACCCCAAGAGCGGCAAGTACGTGGGGGAGGAGGCCAAGTGGGCCCTGGCCGAGCGGCAGATTGAGGAGGCCGCGGCCGAGGCCGGGCTTCAGTACACGGTGGAGCCGGGGGACGCCGCCTTCTACGGGCCCAAGCTGGACTTCGTGGTGAAGGACGCCCTGGGGAGGGAGTGGCAGCTCGGCACCATCCAGGTGGACTACAACCTGCCCGAGCGCTTCGGCCTAAGCTACGTGGGGAAGGACGGGGAGGAGCACCGCCCGGTGATGCTCCACCGGGCTCCCTTCGGCTCTTTGGAGCGCTTCATCGGCATCCTCATTGAGCACTTCGCCGGGGACTTCCCCCTTTGGCTTGCCCCGGAGCAGGTTTTGGTGGTGCCGGTCTCGGAGAAGCAGGAGGACTACGCCCTCCTGGTGGCGGGAAGGCTGAAGGAGGCGGGCCTGAGGGCCGAGGCCGACCTCCGCCCCGAAAGGATGCAGGCCAGGATTCGGGACGCCGAGCTGAGGAAGGTGCCCTACGTCCTGGTGGTGGGGGAGAAGGAGAAGGCCGAGGGGACGGTGAGCGTGCGCCGGCGCCACCGGGGGAACCTGGGAGCCATGCCCCTCGCCGCCTTCCTGGAAGGGGTCCTCCGGGAGTACCGGGAAAGAAGGCTGGAATCGGTTTTCTGATGCGGGCTCGCTCCACCCTCTTCACCCTCTTTTTGGAGTACGTTTACCCGGAGAGGCAGACTCCCGCGCGGGCCCTGGTGGCCATGATGGAGGCCCTGGGGTTTTCGGAGATGGCGGTGCGGGCGGCGCTTTCCCGGAGCGCCAAGCGGGGCTGGGTGGTGGCCTCCAGGGAGGGCCGGACCGCCCGGTACGCCCTCTCCGACCGGGTCTATTGGCAGGTGGGCCAGGTGCGGCGCCGCCTCTACGGGCCCCTTCCCCCCTGGGACGGCTCCTTTCTCCTGGTATTGCCGGAGGAGCCGAGGGCGCGGGGGGAGAGGGAGCGCTTCCGCCGGGAGATGGCCCTTCTGGGCTACGGGAGCCTGCAAAGCGGGGTCTACCTGGGGGTGAGCGCCGAGCCCAAGGCCACCCGGGAGCTCCTCGCCTTCTACGGCCTAAAGGCCACCTTCTTCCGGGGCGCGCCCCTGGGGCAGGAAGGGGCGTGGCTTGGGGCCTTTCCCCTGGAGCGGGCGGAGGCCCACTACCGGGTCTTGGACCTGGAGGGCCCCCTCCCCCAGGACCCCCTCGAGGCCTTCCGCACCCTCACCCGCCTGGTCCACGAGATGCGCAAGATCCTCTTCCTGGACCCCCTCCTGCCCCCCGAGCTCCTGCCCCCGGGGTTTTCCGGGCTTCCCTTGAGGCGGCGCTTCCTCGAGGTGCGGGAGGCGCTTAAGGGGCGGGCCCTCCCCTTCCTTAAGGCCCTGGGCCTTCCCCTTAAGGCCCTCTCACCCGAGGCCCGGTAAGCTTAGGGGGATGCGGCGCTTTGGTTTCCTGCTTTTCCTCTCCCTCGCCCAGGCCCAGGTGGTCCTCCCCTTCTGGCACACGGCGGGCCCCCCGGGGGACCGGGTGCTTTTGGAGGCGGTCCAGAGCTTCAACGAGAGCCAGAAGGCCTACCGCATAGAGCCCCGCTACGTGGGGGACTACCGCGAGGCGGGGGTGAAGCTCCTCTCCGCCCTGCGCTCCGGGGGGGCCCCGGCCCTCTTCCACGGGGAGCTCTCCTTCCTGGCCCGGCTCGCCCAGGAAGGGGTGGCCCTCCCCTTGGACCCCTACCTGCAGGGCCTCCCCAAGGACCTCTACCCGAGGGCCCTCGAGGCGGGGGGGGTAAAGGGGAAGACCTATGGCCTTCCCTTAGGGCTTTCCGTGCCCGCCCTCTACTACAACAAGGACGCCTTCCGGGCCAAGGGGCTCAAGGCCCCCAGGACCTGGAAGGAGGTGGAGGAAGCGGCGGCAAGGCTCTCGGGCCGCACCACCAAGGGGCTTGTGATCTCCACGGACATCTGGAGCTTCAACGCCATCGTCATGAGCCTGGGGGGAAGCCTGGTCCGGGGAAACCTGCCCAACTTCACCTCTAAGGAGGCGGTGGAGGCCCTGGAGATGCTCTACCGCCTGGTGCAGAAGGGGTACGCCCAGGCCCGGAACCTGGCCGAGGCCCCCTTCGCCGTGGCCGACTTCCTGAGGACCAAGGCCTTCATGGGCCTGGCCCCCACCACCGCCCTCCCCGTGGTCCTGGCCCAGACCTCCCTCCCCTTCGGGGTGGGCCTGGCCCCCCTGCCCAGGGAACAGGAGGGGGCGGTGCCCCTCTCGGGGGCGGTCCTCACCGTGCTCAAGGGGGCAGGCCCCGAGGGGGCCCGGGGGGCGGTGGCCTTCTGGCTCCACTTCCTGGAGCCCAAGCGCCAGGCGGCGTGGGTGCGCACCACCTGGTACCTCCCCTTGCGCAGGGAGGCGGAAAGGGAGCTTTCCGACTTCCTCAAGGACCCGGAGAGGGCCCAGGTCTTCGCCCAGGCCGAGGTGGCCCGCCCCTGGAGCCAAGACCCGGAGATGGTGGTCTGGTACGGCTTCCTGGAGGAGGCCCTGGAGCGAAGCCTCAAGCAGGGGGTGCGGCCCCGGGAGGCCCTCGAGGAGGCCCAAAGGAAGGCCCTGGCGGTGGAAGGGCGCTAGGAAGGGCTTACGGCCCTGGGGGATTCCTAAAGGCCTTGGGTTAGGCCTGGCCAGGACCCCCAACCGGAAAGGTGGTAGAATCCGCCCCATGGGAAAGCTCTGGCCCCTGGCCTTCCTCCTCCTCCCCGCCCTGGCCCAGACCGAAATCCCCTTCTGGCACGCCATGGACGGCCCGGCGGGGAGGCTCCTTGCCCAGTTCGCCCAGGAGTTCAACGCCCGCCAGGCCCGGTACCGCGTCCTCCCCCAGTACGCCGGGGACTACCGGGAGGCCGAGACCAAGCTGGTGGCCGCCCTGCGCGCGGGCACGGGCCCCGTGCTCTTCCAGGCGGAGCTCTCCTTCCTCCCCCGGCTCGTGGGGGAGGGGAGGGCCCTAGCCCTAGACCCCTACCTGGGCCTGGACCGGGGGTTCGTGGAGGACCTCTTTGAGCCCGCCTGGAACTACGGGGTGGTGGAGGGGAGGCGGTATGGCCTTCCCTTCAACACCTCCACCCCGGTCCTCTTCTACAACCTGGACGCCTTCCGGGCCAAGGGGCTCAAGGCCCCCAGGACCTGGAAGGAGTTTGAGGAGACCGCCAGGGCCCTCACCTCCCGCCAGGCCAAGGGGTTCATCTTCGTTACCGACCCCCAGGCCTGGCTCTTTGAGGCCATGGTGACCAGCCGCGGGGGGAGCCTGGTCAAGGAGGGGGGGCCCAACTTCACCGCCAAGGAGGCCCTCGAGGCCCTGGGGATGCTCCACCGCCTGAACCGGGCGGGGGCCCTCTCGGTGCGAAGCCTGGCCGAGGCCACCTTCGCCCAGCTGGACTTCGTGCGCACCAAGGGGATGATGGTCATGGCCTCCATCGCCAACTGGCCCGCGGCCGAGAACTTCTCCTTCGCCTTCGCCCTGGGGGTGGCCCCCGTGCCCCGGGAGGAGGGGGGGAAGGTGCCCATGGGCGGGGCCCAGCTTGTGGTCCTGAAGGGCGCCTCCGAGGCCCAGGCCCGGGGGGCGGTGGAGTTCTGGAAGTACCTCATGGAACCCGCCAACGTGGCCCGGTGGGTGCAGGCCAGCTACTACGTGCCGGTGCGGAAGTCGGCCCTCCCCCTCCTGGAGGGCTTCTACCGGGAGAACCCCTTCCGCAAGGTGGCCTTTGAACAGGTGGCCTACGCCCAGGAGCGCCCCCGCCTCCCCCAGTTCTCCGCCTGGGCGGGCGTGCTGGCCGAGGCCTTGGAGAAGAGCCTCAAGGGGGGCGTGCCGCCCGAGAGGGCCCTGGAGGAGGCCCAGCGGAAGGCGGAGGCCCTGCGCTAACCTAAGGCATGCGCCTGGGCTACAGTCCCTTCAACGCTGAGATGGGCTACGAGGAGGCCTTCCGCCTAGCGGCGGAGCTCGGGCTGGACCTCGAGGTGGCCTACGACCTGCACGAGGCCCTGCCCCTTCCGGGCCCCAAGGAGCTCTGGGCCACGGGGGAGGCCCTGGGGGTGGGCTTCACCCTCCACCTGCCCTTCGTGGAGCTAAACCCGGCAAGCCTCATCCCCAGCGTCCGCAAGCTCGCCGAGGAGCGCCTCCTCAAGGCCCTGGAGTTCGGTGAGGCCCTGGGGGCCCGGGTGGGGGTTCTGCACACGGGCCAGGTGCCCGTCCGCCACCCCCTGGCCCTCTCCCTGGCCCGGGAGGCCCTGGAGCAGACCCTCTCCGCCCTCCTTCCCCTCCCCTTCCCCGTGGCCCTGGAGAACCTGGCCCTGGGGGAGGAGGACCTCCTCAAGGGGCCGGAGGCCCTTAGGGACCTCCTGGGGCGCTTCCCCCAGTACGGGTTCTGCCTGGACGTGGGCCACGCCCTGGTGGAGCTCGGGCCCAGGGGGCCCCTCCTCTACTGGGAGGCCCTGGGGGAGAGGCTTCTCCACCTCCACCTCCACGACAACCACGGGCGGAGGGACGACCACCTCCCGGTGGGGGCGGGGCGGGTTCCCTGGGAGAGGCTTACCCCCCTCCTCCGGGGCTTTTCGGGCACGGCGGCCCTGGAGGTGGGGGGCGGGGCCGGGGGGGTGCGCCGGAGCCTGGCCCGGCTCGGGGCCCCGGCCTAAGGACATATGTCCTGGGCCTCGAGGGCGTATAGTGGTGGGGTGGGGTCTTGTACCCCTGTTCACAAAGGGAGGCAGGATGGTCGTAGACCGGATTGAAGTCTACCTGGACGAGTCCCAGGAGCCCCTGGCGGTCCTCCGGGAGCCCCCCTACCGCCTGCGGCTGGACACCCGGAGGATCCCCGACGGGGAGCACCTCCTGCGGGTGGTCACCCACTTCCGAGGCGGAGGCCAGGAGGTGCGGGAGATCCCCTTCGCCGTCAACAACTACCCCGACGTCCTGGTGGTGGGCCTGGACGAGGGGGGGGAGGTGGCGGGAGAGGTGGAGCTCCGCCTCGCCGTGGGCGAGCCCGAGCTCCCCGTGGAGCCCGTGCGCTTCAACCCCCTTTGGTACGTGGTGGCCTCGGTGGTGGTCCTGGGAGGCATCTGGGCCTACTTCGCCCTCTCCCCGGCCGCGGAGAAGATCGTGGCCGAGGTGGCCCCTCCGGCCGCGCAGGAGGCCAAGGCCCCGGAGGGCGGGGCCCAGCCCGCAGCGGGGGTGGACCCGGCCCTCATGGAAAAGGGCAAGGCCGTGTACGAGGCCAACTGCGCCAGCTGCCACCAGCAAAACGGCCAGGGCGTCCCCGGGGCCTTCCCGCCCCTGGCGGGCAACCCCCACCTGGCGGACGCCAACCACATCCTCAACGTCCTCAAAAACGGCCTCCAGGGCCCCCTCACCGTGAACGGCCAGACCTACAACGGCCAGATGCCGGCCTTCCCCCAGCTCTCCGAGGCCGACATGAAGGCCGTGGCCACCTACATCCGCAACAGTTGGGGTAACGCCTTCGGACCGGTGGAGTGAGCCATGTACCGGAACGATCCTGTCCTTCCCACCTTCAGCCTGATCCTGGCCCTGGGCCTCTTCTACGCGGCCTACCTGGACGGGCGCCTCCTCGCCCGCCTCCAGGGCCACACCCCCATGGAGCTCTCCGTGGGGCAGATCGGCCTCATGGCCTTCGGGGCGGTCCTCCTCCTCTACGGCCTCATGGGCCTCGTCTCCTTCTGGTTGGAGGGGGTGGAGCTGCGCCCGGGCCGCCACTTCCCCGCCCCCTCCACCGCCCCGATGGCCGTGGGGGTGATCCTGGTCCTCCTCCTCACCGCCCTCTCCGGCTTCTTCGCCCGGCTCATCGTCTACTCCGCCCAGACGGGACACAACCCCACCTGGCTCCAGGGCCTCATCTTCGGGAGCATCAGCCTGGTGGTGGCCGCCCTCTTCGGCATCTACAAGAAGTTCTTCGGCCGCGACGAGGCGGTCACCGAGGACGAGAAAGGCGAGTTCCCCTGGTAAGGAGGAGCATGGACGAGCGCGAGATCCGCCTGCGCACCTCTCGGCGCCGCCTCTTCCTGAAGGCGGCCATCGGCACGGGGATCGGGCTTTCCCTGGTCTCCGCCTTCTACGTGGGGGCGAGCCTCCGGCCCAAGGTGGTGGTGACCCCCGACAAGGAGCCGCTGAAGCCCGGGGACATCCTGGTCTACGCCCAGGGGGAAGGGGAGGGGAAGCCCATCGCCCTAAAGGACCTGAAGGTGGGCTCCCCCCTGCTTCTCGCCTACCCCATGGACCCCAAGACCAAGGTGGTGAAGAGCGGGGAGGCCAAGAACACGGTCATGCTGGCCCGCTACCGGCCGGAGGACCTCTCCCCGGAGACGGCTAAGAACGCCGTGGAGGGGATCGTGGCCTACTCGGCGGTCTGCACCCACCTGGGGTGCATCATCAGCCAGTGGCTCGCCGACCAGGGCGCCGCCCTCTGCCCCTGCCACGGGGGCACCTACGACCTCAGGAACGGGGCCAAGGTGGTGGCCGGGCCTCCGCCCCGCCCCGTCCCTCAGCTTCCCCTGAAGGCGGAGGGGGGCGTCCTGGTGGCGGCGGGGCCCTTTACGGGCAAGATCGGGGTGCAGGCCAAGGGTCCTTGCCCAAAGGGGCGGGAGGAGGTGTAGGGTGTACCGCTGGTTAGACGAACGCCTGGACCTGACCGGCCTTTACCACAAGGTCCTGCGCAAGGCCTTCCCCGTCCACCATTCCTTCTTCCTGGGGGAGATCACCCTCTTCGCCTTCGTGGTCCTGGTCCTCACCGGGGTCTTCCTCACCCTGAACTACGAGCCCTCCATCCGCGAGGTCCGGCTCCCCGACGGGCGCACGGTGCCCGCCGCCTACGCCAGCATCCTCTACATTGATAGCCTCCCCTTCGGGGCGGTGATCCGGAGCCTCCACCACTGGTCGGCCCACGCCATGATCGCCGCCGCCTTCTTGCACATGCTCCGGATCCTCCTCACGGGGGCCTACAAGAAGCCCCGGGAGCTCAACTACCTGGTGGGGCTCGCCCTCTTGGGCCTGGCCGTGGTCACCGCCTTCACCGGTTACGCCCTTCCCTACGACAACTACGCCGTGACCGCCACCCGCATCGGCTACGGGATCGCAGGCTCCATCCCCTGGATCGGGGGCACCCTGTCCCAGGTCCTGTTTGGGGGCGAATTCCCGGGCTCGGAGAGGTCCATTCCCCGCCTCTACAGCCTTCACGTCCTCTGGCTGCCCCTCCTCCTCATGGGCCTGATCGGGCTTCACCTCCTCATCATGATCAAGCAGAAGCACACCCAGCCCCGCTACGCCGAGCGGGTGGCCCCGGGGAAGATCCTGGGCGTGCCCATGTACCCGCAACAGCTGGTCATGATGGTGATCCTCTTCGCCCTCTACGTGGGGATCATGACCCTGATCGCCGGGGCCTTCCTCGCCCACCCCGTGGAGGCCTTCGGCCCCCCCACCCCCAACACCCCCGCGGTGAAGCCCGACTGGTACTTCCTCTGGATCTACGGGATCCTGCAGATCATCCCCTCCAGCTGGGAGTTCCGCCTCTTCGGGGCCACCATCGGGCCCGAGTTCATCGGGGGGGTCCTGGTGCCGGGGGTCTTGGGCCTGGTGGGCCTTCTCCTGCCCTTCGTGGACGTCCGCAAGGACAAAATGCGCTACCTCGAGCTCCCCTCCGAGCACCCCGTGCGCACCAGCGCCCTCCTGGCCCTTTTGGTCTTCTTCCTCATGGCCAGCCTCGCCGGGTACAAGATTGACTTCCAGCAGCAGGGTTCCCTCCTGGGGAACAACGCCGTGCTGTGGACCCTGGTCCTGGGAGCGCCCCTCCTCACCTTCGCCCTCTCCTACACCCTGATGCGCGTCTTCTACGGAAAGGAAGCGGCGGGGCGGGAGGCCCTCTGAGGCCACCCCATGCTGGCTTAGGCCAGCATGGGGGCCCCGGGCTTCCTGGTAGGCTTCCCTAGGCCCATGCGGTAGGGAAAGCCCCCGCCAGCTGGCGGGGGCTTTCCCTCAGGGCAGGGAAACTACTTCTCCTCCTCCAGGCCCAGGCTTGCGAGGAGGTCGCCGTAGAGGTCGCCAAGCTTGACGCTGGTGGTGGGGAGGGCGGAGGCGTCGTAGAGGTTGTACTCGGCCACGGCCCCGTACTCGTACTCCCGTCGCTCCTCCGGGCGGCCCTTGGGCTTGCGCTTGCCCCGGGCCTCCTTGCCCTTGGCCCGGCGCGGGCGCTCCTCCTCCACCCTGGGCGGGGGCGGGGGAAGGAGGCGCTTGCGGGAGAGGGAGATGCGCTGCTCCACGGGATCTATGTGAAGGACCACCACCTCCATCTCCTCCCCCTTCTTGAAGAGGGCCGCGGGGTTCTCCACGCGCCCGTGGTCCAGCTCAGACACGTGGACCAGGCCCTCCATGCCGGGCTCCAGCTCCACGAAGACGCCAAAGTCCGTGACCCCGGTGATGCGGCCCTTGACCACCGTCCCCGGGGGGTACTTCTCGGTGAGCTGCTGCCAGGGATCGGGCTGGGTCTGCTTGAGGCCCAAGGAGAGGCGGCGCTCCGCGGGGTCCAGCCGGAGGACCACGGCCTCCACCTCGTCCCCCTCCTTCACCACCTCGGAGGGGTGCTTGGGGCGCTTGGTCCAGGAGAGCTCGGAGATGTGGATCAGCCCCTCGAGGCCCGGCTCCACCTCCACGAAGGCCCCAAAGGGGGTGAGGCCCACCACCTTGCCCCGGACCCGGGTGCCCACGGGGTACTTCTCCGCCACCGTGGACCAGGGGTCGGGGACGAGGGCCTTGATGGAAAGGTTGACCCGCTCCCGGGCGGGGTCCACGGACACCACCCGGGCCTTGACCCGCTGCCCCTTGTGGACCACCTCGCGGGGGTGGGTAAACCGCCCCCAGGTGATCTCCGAACGGTGGACGAGGCCGTCCACGGGGCCCAGGTTGACGAAGACCCCGAAGTCGGTCACATCCGCCACGGTGCCCTCCACCACCTGGCCGGGCTCGAGGCTCTGGAAGAAGGCCTCCTTGGCCCGCTTCTGCTCCTCTTCCAGCACCGCCCGGCGGGAGAGGAGCACCCGCCCCTTCTTGCGGTTCAGCTCAATGATCTTGGCCAGGATCTGCTGGCCCACGTAGGCGTCCAGGTTGGGAATGCGCCTCAGGTCCAGCTGCGAGGCCGGGATGAAGGCCCGAACGCCGTCCAGCTCGGCGACCACGCCCCCCTTGACCTTCTCCTTCACGGTGACGGTCACCGGCTCCCCCTTCTCGTAGAGCTCCTGGATGCGGTCCCAGTGCTCCTGGGCCTCCACCTTCCTGCGGGAGAGGAGGATCTGGCCGGTCTCAGGGTCCACCCGGAGCACCTGGACCCTCACCTCATCCCCGGGCCGGAGGAGGGCCTTGAGCTCCTCCTCGGGGAGGGGCCTTTCCGTGAGCTGGTTGAAGGGGATAATGCCTTCCGTCTTGGCGCCGATGTCCACCGCTACGCCTTCGGAACCCACCAAGACCACCCTGCCCGTCAGGACCTGGCCGGGGCGAACCCGCTTCTCCAGGCGGGCCTCCGTCTCCTGAAGGGCCTGTTCCATGCTGAAGGTCTTTTCCGGGGTCTGGGTCGCCTTTTCTTCCATGCCGCCTCTTTCCTCCTTACGCGCCTTCCCTGGGGGAAGGCGGGCGCTTTACGCGCGGGTTCACACGAAAAGACGGGGGAGAACCCTCACTCCCCGCTTCCGGTGAACCAGCCCCGAAGGGCATACCCTTCCTTTATACCACGGGGGGCTTGGCTTGCCAAGGGGCAATGCGGGCATAATGAGCCTATGGAAACCCTAGCCTGGATGCAGGCGAAGCTCCCCGAAATCCTTGCGGACCTCGAGGCCTTCGTGCGCCGGGAATCCCCCTCGGGGGACCTGGCAGGCCTAAAGGAGGCCGCGGCCTTCCTCGAGGAAGCCTTCGGGCCCTTAGAGGGGAGGCTTGCCCGCAAGGAAACCCCCAAAGGCCCGGTCCTCCTCCTGAAGCGGGAAGGGGAGGGAGCCCCTGTCCTCCTCCTCTGCCACTACGACACCGTCCACCCCAGGGGGAGCTTCCCCGAGGCCTTCCGCCTGGAAAGGGAGAAGGCCATCGGCCCCGGGGTCTACGACATGAAAGGGGGCATCATCGCCCTCCTCTACGCCCTGCGCCACGCCGAGGCCAGCGGGCGGAGGCTTCCTGCCCTGGAGGTGCTCTTCACCCCGGACGAGGAGGTCGGCTCCCCGGAAACCCGCCCCCTCATTGAAGCCGCGGCCAGGAAGGCCCGGGCCGTCCTGGTCCTGGAACCCCCCACGGCCGAGGGGGACCTGAAGGTGGCCCGGAAGGGGGTGGGCCTCTACCGCCTCAAGGCCCTAGGCAAGGCCGCCCACCAGGGGGTGGAGCCGGAGAAGGGGGTGAACGCCGTCATAGAGCTCGCCCACCAGATCCTCAAGGTGGCGGCCCTGGAGGACCGGGAAAAGGGCACCACCCTGGGCCCCAACGTGGTCCGGGGCGGCACGGCCTCCAACGTGGTGGCGGAGGCGGCAGAGGTGGAGATTGACCTCCGGGCCTGGACCATGGAGGAGGTCCAGAGGGTGGAGGCGGGGCTTAAGGCCCTTACCCCCATCCTGCCGGGGGCGAGGCTGGAGCTTTCGGGCGGCCTCAACCGCCCCCCCATGGAACCCACCCCGGAAAGCCTCGCCCTCTTTGAACGGGCCCAGGCCATCGGAAAGGCCCTAGGCCTCTCCTTAAGGCCGGGCCGGGTGGGCGGGGGCTCGGACGGGAACTTCACCGCCGCCTTAGGGGTGCCTACCCTGGACGGCCTGGGGCTTTTGGGCGGGGATGCCCACCAGCGGACGGAGTACGTGGTGGTGCCGGAGATCCCCCGGCGGATCGCCCTCCTCGCCGAGCTCCTCTACACCCTATGAGCCTCTCCCCTTCCGCCCAAAGGGTGCAGGAGGCCCTGAAGGCCCTGGGCTTCCCCCACCTCCAGGTGAGGGAGCTTCCCGCCTCCACCCGCACCGCGGAGGAGGCGGCGAGGGCGGTGGGGGCCGAGGTGGGCCAGATCGTAAAGAGCTTGGTGTTCATGGGGGAAGGGGGCTACCTCTTCCTGGTGAGCGGCAGGAACCGGCTGGACCTCCGCAAGGCCGAGGCCCTGGCCAAGGAGTCCTTGCGCCGGGCCACCCCGGAGGAGGTCCGGGCCCTCACGGGCTTCGCCATCGGCGGGGTGCCCCCCGTGGGCCACGCTACCCCCCTCCCCGCCTTCTTGGACGAGGACCTCCTCCTCTACCCCCAGGTCTTCGCGGCCGGGGGCACCCCAAGGGCCCTCTTCGCCCTCACCCCGAAGGAGCTCCTCGCCCTCACCCAGGCGCGGGTAGCGGACCTGAAGGAGGCTTAGCCGTGTGGTTCTTCCGCAAGGATCCCCACGTGCAACCCGATGGCCCCCTGGCCTTCCGGGTCCGGGTGCGCACAAAAAGCGGGGAGGTGGTGGAGCTCAGGCTTTCCAAAAGCGCCGAGATCTCCCCCACAGAGGCAGGCTTCTACGTGCGCAAGGAGATCGTGGCCCCAAAGAGCCTGGACCGGGCGGTGCTGGAGATCTGGTTTGATCGGCGCTTCCGCCCGGTGCGCAAGGAGGTGGTGGGGGGCGAGCTGGTGCCCATCCGGGAGTGGGACTAATACCCCCGGTAGAAAGTCCCCGCGAGGCCCCACCGCGGCCAAGCCCCAAAAGGGCCTCCTTACAGCCCTAGTTTGGCCATCCCATGTTGCGAAACCCACGTGGGGACCCTTAGCGGGGAGGAACCCAGGGCTCCCCCCGGAAGAAGCCGTAAACGAGGCGCCCCACCACCGGTCCCAAGAGCACCAGGCCGAGGAGGTTGGGGATGGCCATGAGGCCGTTTAGGGTGTCGGAGATGGCCAGGAAGGCCTCGAGGCCCCCCAGGGGCCCTACGAAGGCCAGGGTGGCGAAGGTGAGGCGGTAGGGCCAGCGGATCCCCTCGCCCAGGAGGAAGGCCGCGGCCTCCTCCCCGTAGAAGCCCCACGAGATCATGGTCCCCAGGGCAAAGACCGCTACGGTGAGGGCCAGGATTACCCCGCCCAGGGGGTGGGCCTGAAAGAGGGCCTGGGCCGCCTCGGCGGCGCTTCCCCCCTTCTGCCAAAGCCCCGAGGCGAGGAAGGTGAGGGCGGTGAGGGAGGTCACGAGGAAGCTCACGAACATCTCGGTGACCCCCCAGAAGCCCTGGCGCACGGGGTGGTCCACCTGGGCCTGAGCGTGGGCGATGGGAGCCGAGCCGAGGCCCGCCTCGTTGGCGAAGATGCCCCGGCCGAGCCCGGCATTGAGGGCGGCGAAGAGGCTGTACCCCGCCGCCCCCCCCAGGGCGGCCTCGGGGCTGAAGGCGGCCCGGAAGACCAGGGCCAGGGCCTCGGGGATCCTCCCGAGGTAGAGGAGGAAGAGGGGAACCACCGCCACCAGGAAGAGGAGGAGCTTGAGAGGCACCACCACCTGGGCGAAGCGGGCCACCCGCACGATCCCCCCACCCAGGACTACCCCCACGAGGAGGGCCAGGAAGAGGCCCACCAGGGCGGGGGGGGCCCCAAGAGGAGCCACGGCCCCTCCTACCGCCCCAGCCTGGGAAAGGTTCCCGATGCCGAAGGCGGCCACCGCGGCGAAGAAGGCGAAGAGGTAGCCCAGGAAGCGGAGGCGGGGAAGCCCCCGCGAGAGGTAGTACATGGGCCCCCCGGAGACGGAGCCATCGGCAAAGCGGCGGCGGTAGTGGACCGCTAGGGTCGCCTCGGCGAACTTCGTCCCAGTGCCTAAAAAGTAGCCCACCCACATCCAGAACACGGCCCCGGGCCCTCCCACGAGCACGGCGGCCATCATCCCCAGAAGGTGGCCCGTGCCCACCGTGGCCGAGAGGGCCACCATGGTGGCCTGGAAGGGGGTGATCTGGCCCCCGAAGCCGTAGGCCCGCTCCCGGATGGCCCCCAGGGTCTCGCTGAAGGAAACCCGCATCATCCGGAAGGGGGCGCTGAACCAGCGAATTTGGAAAAAGACCAGATAAGCCCCCACCAAGAGGAAGACGAGCTTCATGGGGAAGCCGTAAACGATCCGGTTTAGATACTCGTTCAAGGTCAGGATATCCACGCTACACCTCCGGCACCACCTCCACCCTGTCCCCACGGCGCAGGCGGAGGCGCTTGAGGTCCCCCTCCAAAAGCCCGAGCCGTTCAGGGAGGTTAGGCCTAGGGCGTACCTCCATCACCGCTTCCGGGGCGCGCAAGCGGAGCCGGAACCCGTGGCGGATGGCCCGGGCCCACTCGGCGTAAAGGGCCTCGTCCACGTAGGCCACCCCCGATCCTGTCCCGTAGATGGGGAGGACGAGGAGGGGCACCGGAGCCAGGGCCACCTGGGGGAGGGCCTCCAGAACCCCCATCCTGAGGAGGGTATTCAAGATGCGGGCCAGGCGCAAGACCCCAGGGGCCAGGAGCACCTCGGCGATGCGCTTACCCTCGAGCTGGGCCAGGACCGAAAGCACCTCCGGGGGAAGCTCCACCTCCTCGCCCTCATTGCCCAGGCGCAGCGCGTAGCCCCTCTCTATGGGAAGGCCGAGCAGGTTCTGCAAGGGGAGGGGCTCGGGGATGTGGGGGCGGAGGACGTACCCCCAGTTGTCGGGAAGGCTCAGGCTTTCCCAGACGGCCTGGGCCTCGGCCAGCCGCGCCGGGACCGAGAGCCCTCCGAGAAGGGTGGTGTGGGGCGGGAGGGCCTCCGGCTCAAAGGCGAAGGGGGCCTGCTTCAGGCCCACCAGGAGGTCCAGGGCCTCCTCCCCCTCGAGGCCCCGCTCCCCGGACCAGGCCCGGGCGTGGACCACCTGCCCCGCCCTCAGGTACACCTCGGCCTCGAGGAAGGGGGGCTTGAGGACGAGCCGCCCGGTGCGCCCCGCGCCCATGAGAGCGCCCACCAGGGAGGGAAAGGGAAACTCCGCAAGGTGGCCCGAAAGCATTCCCCTCCGTTTTACCATGGCCCTTCCCGTCCGTCCAGACGGGCCCAACCGGGAGGCGGGGGTCCAGAACCGACACATTACGATTGAGAATCACTTGTAATAAACTAGAAGCCATGGACGCCCTACCCCTCTCCCCCTTCACCGTCTTCCTCTACGCCCTCCTCACCGCCATCGCCACAGGATTAGGGGCCCTTCCCTTTCTCTTCACCCGGCGCCTCCTAAGCCGGCACCTGGGCCTAGCCAACGCCGCCGCCGCCGGCCTTATGCTGGCCGCCAGCTTCGGCCTCATCTACGAAGGGGTCCGCTCCGGCCTAGGCCGCACCCTGCTGGGGGTCCTCCTGGGGCTCCTCTTCATTCAGCTTTCTCACCGCCACCTCGAGGGCCGGGAGGTGAGCTTCGGCGCCCTAAACGGCCTGGACGCCCGCAAGGCCCTCATGATCGTAGGCATCATGACCCTCCATTCCTTCGCCGAGGGGGTGGGGGTGGGGGTGGCCTTCGGGGGCGGGGAGGCCTTGGGGGTCTTCATCACCCTGGCCATCGCCGTGCACAACATTCCCGAGGGGCTCGCCATCAGCCTGGTGCTGATCCCAAGGGGGGTGAGCGTGCTAGGAGCCGCCCTTTGGAGCGTCTTCTCCAGCCTCCCCCAACCCCTCATGGCCGTGCCCGCCTACCTCTTCGTGGAGGCCTTCAAACCCGCCCTGCCCGTGGGGCTTGGCTTCGCCGCGGGGGCCATGATCTGGATGGCGGTGGCCGAAATCCTCCGCGACGCCCTGAAAGAGGCCGAGGCCGAGGGGGTGGCCACGGTTCTCACCCTTTCTGCGGCCCTGATGGTGGCCTTCCAGATCCTCCTCGGGGGCTAAGCCAGACCCAGGGGAGGGGGGCCTCGAGGTGGAGGGCTTCCAGGGTGGGGCGCACCCGGAAGGCCAGGAGCTGGACCCCGGCCTCCAGAGCCTCCCTGGCGGCCTGCCACAGGACCCGGTCCTCGGGGTCCAGGGCGAAGGCCTGGGCCAGGGGGTGCTGCACCACCCAGACGGCCCAGGCCGCATGGCCCTCCCGGGCTAGGGCGGCAAGAAGCCTCAGGTGCCGGGCGCCCCTCGGGGTGGGGGCATCGGGGAAGAGGGCCAGGCCCCCTTCCACCCGGTTGCAGTTCTTGGCCTCCAGGAAAGCCTCTTTTCCCCCAAGCCTCGCCCGGAAGTCCAGGCGCTCCCCCGCCACGGGGGCTTCCCTCCTTAAGGCCTCCAGGGGGCCGAAGAAGCCCCCGCGGAGGAGGGCCTCGAGGACCCGGGCGGCCAGGGAGGCGTCCACCCCCACCAGGACCCCTTCTTGCTCCACCAGCAAAAGCCGGCCTAGGGTCTTGGGGGTAGGCCTAGGGTGGTAATGGCCCGGGGTGCCGGGCCGGAGGAGCTCGGCCATGCGGCCGCTATTGGGAAGGTGCAAGGGTCCCACGTCCGCCTCCACCAGGAAGCGGTGGGCCCGCCGGAGGACCCGGCAGGGCCAGAGGGCCGGGAGAGGGAGGCGCACCTCCACCCCCCCAGGCTACACGAGGAAGGGCCCGGGGAAGCCCCGGGCCCTTTTGGCGGAGAGGGCGGGATTCGAACCCGCGGCACCGGTTTTCCCGGTGCAACACCTTAGCAGGGTGCCGCCTTAGACCACTCGGCCACCTCTCCTCGCCTTTGGCGGAGGGTGAGGGATTCGAACCCCCGGTGGGCGCTGGGCCCACAGCGGTTTTCAAGACCGCCGCCTTCAACCGCTCGGCCAACCCTCCGGGACTGGCCGCAAGCCCCACTATGCGCCAAGCTTCCCTCCCTGTCAAGGCATTAGCCCCCCACCAGGGAGGCGAGGGCCTCCTTGAGGGCCCGCCGCCGGGGGTAGGCGAGGAGGAGCCCCCGGGCGGCCTGCCGCGCCCCCTCCGGGTCCAGGCGGGCGGCCCGCCGGAGCAGGTCCGCCGCCTCCTGGTAGCGCGCCCTTCCCCCCTCCTCCACCAGATGGCGGGCGGCCTCGAGGTAGAGCCGCTTCGCCTCCTCGGGAAGCCGCTCCTCCAAGGCCTCCGCCAGGGCGGGGTAGGCCTGAAGGGGCGCCCGCCTCAGGAGGCGGTCCAAGGAGCGCCAGTCCTCCTCCAGGAGGTGGATGCGGGCGAGGAGGGCGGGGTCTTCCACCCTGCGCAAAAGCTCCTTCCGCCTCTCCGGGAAAGCCCGGCCCAGGAGGGCCCGGAGGGCAGCGTAGTCCTCGAGGCTGGGCCGGAAGGCGAAGCGCAGGAACAGGTCCTCGGGCCGTCCCCGCCGGCTCGCCAGGAGGTCCGCCAGGGAGAAGAGCCTGGGGTCCTTGCCGAACCACTCCAGGGCCTCCTCCGCGTAGCCCAAGGCCTCCGCCTCCCGCCCCAGGGCGAGGAGGCGCTCCACCAGGGCCAGGTAGTCCTCGGGGGCCTCCAGGTGCTCCCGCATGAGGCCCAGGGCCTCCTCCTCCCGCCCCAGGGCGAAGAGGAGTTTCACCCTCAGGGCCCTTTTTAGGCCCCCCGGGTCCCGGCCGGAGAGAAGGGGGAGGAGGGCCTCCGGGGCCGCCTTCCCCAAGGCCAAAAGGGCCTCCTCCAGGGCGGGAAAAGGAGCCTTCTCGTAGAGGCCAAGGAGGGGGGCAGGATTCCCGGCGACCTCCAGGTACCGCCTCAGCCCCGCCCTCAGGTAGGGCTCGGGATCAAAGGGGGCCTCGAGGAGGGCCTGCAAAAAGGCCAGGACCTCCTTCTCCCCCACCCGGGGGAGGCGGAGGAGGAGGGCCTTGGCCTCCTCCTCCCCACCCCCCAGGAAGAGGGCCTGGCGGAGAGCCCGCACCCCCTGCAGGAAGGTCCTCTCCGGAAGCAGGGCCTCCCCGAGGAGCCACGCCACCTCGGGCACCTGGGCGAGGGCCTGGAGGAGCCCCTTGGCCTCCTCCGCGGAGAGGCGCCCCAGGGCCTCGAGGAGGTCCTCCCTGGGGCGGCCCTCCACGTAGGCGTAAAGGAGGGCGGCCGCGTGCTTGCAGGGAAAGCCAGGGTAGGGGCAGGTGCAGCCCCCGCCCCCCCCGGGCCCCACCTCCACCCGGTAGGGCGCGGGGGCCGAGCCCTGGACCTCGCCCAGAAGCCTCTCCCCCACCCGATAGACCCTAAGGACCCGGCCCTCCCGGGCGTAGGCCAGGCCCCGGCGCAGCACCTCCTGGGGGAAAAGGGAGGCGAAGTCCTCCTCCCTTTTAGGCGGAAAGGAGCCCACGGCCTTAGTGTGCTCCAAGGGCGCCCGGGCGGCCAGGGGCTAGAGCCGGAGGAGGGGGCGGAACCAGGGGATGGAAAGGGCGAGCACCAGAAGGGCGAGGGCGAAGAGGAGCCGGGCGCGGGGCTTCCCCTTCCGGGCCTGGGAAAGCCCTGCGTGGGCCAGCCCCAGGGCCACCACCCCGCCCACCCAGTGCTCGGCCACGAAGTAGCGGGCCTCCCCCGGCGTCCGCATCACCTGCCCCAAGGCGGCTAGGGCCCCCTGGAAGAGGGGGCTGGCGAAGGCCAGGGCCAGCCCTAAGAGCACCTGGAGGGTAAGCGTGTGGGCGAAGAAGGCCCCGGGGCGGGGCCCAGGGCGGAGGAGGGCCCATAGCCCGAAAAGGAGGACGAGCCAGCGCACGAGGCTGTGGAGAACGAGCAGGGCCTCGTACATCGCCCCCAGCTTACCCCAAAAGGGCCAGGGCCTCCCGCAGGTCCCTCACCGCTAGGTGGGGGGGGAAGCGGGGGTCGGGCGGGCGGTGGCCCCGGTCCACCCACACCGCCTTGGCCCCGGCCAGGAGGGCCCCCTGGACGTCCCTTTGGGGATTATCCCCTACCATGACCGCCTCCTCGGGGGCCACCCCGTGGGCGCAGAAGGCCATGCGGAAGAGCCTGGGGTCGGGCTTGCCCAGGCCCACCTCCCCGGAGATGAGGGTGAGGCTGAAGGCCTCGAGGAGCCCCGCCCCGGCGAGCTTCTCCCGCTGGAGGTCCGGGACCCCGTTGGTGAGGAGCACGAGGTGCGCCCCCCTCTCCCGAAGGGCAAGGAGGAACTCGGGCACCTCGGGGAAAAGGGGATAGCGGCGCCTCCTTTGGAAGAAGGCCTCCGCCAGCTCCCGGGCCCTTTCCGCCGGACCCCCCAGGGCCTCCAGGGCCTCGCGGAAGACCTGCTCCCGGAAGGGCCAGGCCCAGGCCGCCCACCCCTCGAGGCCCGGGGTGGAGTAGCGGGCCCAGAGGGCCTCGAGGGCCGAGTGCCCCAGGCGCTCGGCCCAGGGGTAGAAGGGAGCCTGGCGGAAGAGGGCCTCGGCCCGCGCCCGCACCGCCCCGAAAAGCCCCTTCACCCCCGCCTCCTCCCCTAAGGCCTCCAGAACCTCCCGGGTCACGGAGAGGTCCTGGAGGAGGGTGTCGTCCAGGTCCAAAAGCCAAAGCCTGGCCCCCACGCCTCACCCCTCCCGCACCAGGATGGGGTTCTCCCCCGGGTCAAAGAGGAGGAGGTGCGCCCCCGCCTCCAGGAAGGCCAGGCCGTACTTGGCCAGGCGAAGGCGCTCGTGGGCCAGGTCCTCCACCAAGAAGACCAGCCTCCCCTCCTCGAGGCGGAACCGGGCGAAACCCCGGCCCTCGGGGCTCGGCCTCTGCGGTCCCCGCTCCACCCCTCCCGCCCCCGGCCGGAGGAGGAGGAGGGGGCCTTCCCCCGGGGCCAAAAGGGCCTCCTTTTCCGGGAGGAGCTCCTCCAGGACCAGGCCCAGGGCCTGGTAGAAGCTCACCCCCTGGCCCAGGTCGGGGACGCGAACGAGGAGGGTCTCGCTCATAGGCCCCTCAGGAAGGCGCGCAGATCCCCCTCGTCCGCCACCACCCGCAGGAGGGCCAGGTCCCCCGGGGCGATCTCCCCGTGGGGGCGCAGAAGGGAAAGCCAGTAGGGGTCCACCGCCAAGGGCCGCCCTAGGCCCCGCCTCAGGTAGAGGAGGTTCCAGGCCAGGACGAGCTCGGCCAGGGTCCCCACCCCCCCCGGCAGGGCCAGGTACCCCGCCCCCAGGTCCAGAAGGCGCCCGATGCGCTGGGGGAGGGTGGCGGCCGGGAGCTCCACGTCCACGTAGGGGCTAGGGCCGGGCCTCTCCGGGAAAAGCCCCGGGGCTGTAACCCCCACCACGAGCCCCCCCCGGGCCTTCACCCCCTGGGCCAAGGCGGCCATCCCTCCCTGGTACCCCCCGCAGGCCAGGCCGAACCCCTCCTCGGCCAGCACCTCCCCGTAGCGAACCAGCTGGGCGTAGAGAGGGTCCTCCGGGGCGAGGCGGGAGGAGACAAAGGCGGAGACCAGGCGCATTTAGCGGCAGCGCACCACCAGGACGGGAACGGAAACCCGGTGCAGGACCCCCTCCGTCACCGAGCCCAGGAGGAGCTTGTCCAGACCCGTGCGCCCGTGGGTACCCATGACAAGGAGGTCAAAGCCCTTGGCGGCCTCCACGATGGTGGGGATGGGCACCCCCTCCTTCACCTCCCCCGTGGCCTCCACGCCCCGCTCCCGGGCCAAGGCGAGGGCCTTCTTGATGGCCTCCTCCCCCGCCCGCTTTAGGTCCTCCAAAAGCTCCAGGCCATAGGGCACGCTCTCGGGAGCAATCCAGATGGCCTGGGCCGGGTTTTCCAGGACGTAGAGGAAGTGGACCCGGGCGGAAAGCACCTTGGCCAGGTCCAAGCCGTGGCCAATGGCCTCCAGGCTACAGGGGCTTCCGTCCGTGGGCATGAGGATGCTCCGGTACATGGCTTCATCATACACTAAGGCGGTGTGGATCTACGGGCGGAACCCGGTCCTCGAGGCCCTAAGGGCGGGCCAGGCCCGGCGCGTCCTCGTGGCCCGGGGGGTGGAGGGCTGGTTCCTGAGGGAGCTGGAAAGGCTCGGGGCCGAGTACACCCTGGTGCCCCGGATTGAGCTGGACGCCCTCCTCAGGACCACCCACCACCAAGGGGTGGCGGCGGAGGTGGCGGAACCCCCCTACGCCACCCTGGAGGACGCCTTCCGCCTGGCGGAAGCCCGGAAGGAGATGCCCCTCCTCGTGGCCCTGGACGGGATCACCGACCCCCGGAACTACGGGGCCATGATCCGAAGCGCCCTGGCCCTTGGGGCCCACGGGGTTCTCTCCGAGGAAAGGCGCGCCGCCCCCCTCTCCCCCCTCGCCCTAAAAGCGAGCGCCGGGGCTGCCCTGAGGCTTCCCGTGGTGAAGGTGAAGAACCTTCCCCGGACGCTGAAGGCCCTCAAGGAGGCCGGGCTTTGGGTCTACGGCCTGGACGTGGGGGGGGAGAAGACCCCGAGGGAGCTGGACTACCAGAGGCCCCTCGTCCTGGTGGTGGGCTCCGAAGGGGAGGGGATGCGGCGGCTCGTGCGGGAAGGGTGCGACGAGCTCTTCCGCATCCCCATCCGCGAGGAGGCCGAGTCCCTGAACGCCTCCGTGGCCTTGGGGATCGCCCTCTACCAGGCGGCCCTGGCCCGGAGTGTAGGATAGGGGCGTGGACTGGGTCAGGCTCCTCTCCCGCCTCCTCCAAGCGGCAAGCCTCCCCGGGGAGGAGGGGGAGGTGGCGGGCCTCCTCCTGGAGGCCCTGAAGGGGATGGGCCTCGAGGCCACCCTGGACGAGGCCGGGAACGTGGAGGCCCTCCTGGGGGAAAAAGAGCCCGAGGTGGTCCTCGCCGGGCACATGGACGTGGTGCCCCCAGGCGACCCCGCCCGCTGGCCCCACCCCCAGGGCGCCGTGGCCGAGGGCGCGGTGTGGGGCCGGGGGGCGGTGGACATGAAGGGCCCCCTGGTGGCCATGCTCCTGGCCCTGGAGGCCCTCAAGGAAAGGCCCCTGCGGGGCCGGGTGCGCTTCCTGGCCACGGTGCAGGAGGAGGTGGGAGGGCTTGGGAGCCGCTACGCGGCGGAGAGGCTTTCCCCCTTGGCCTTCCTCCTGGGGGAGCCCTCGGGTAGACGGCTTGTGCGGGGGCACCGAGGCCGGGCAGAGGTATGGGCGGACTTTGAGGGGGAGGAGGCCCACGCCGCCCTAGCGGGCCCCGAAAACCCCCTCTTTGACCTGGCGGAATACCTCCTCGCCCTAAGGGAGCTTCCCCTGCCCCAAGGGGTCAAGCTCACCCCCACCCGGGTGGACACCTACCCCGGGGCCAGGAACCAGACCCCGGGGGTGGTGCGGCTCTACCTGGACCTGCGCTACGAGCCCGAGGCCGACCTAGACGGGCTTCTCGCCGCTTTGCGCACCCTGGGGCGGGCCTCGGTCTACGTCCCCGAGGAGGAAAGGGCCTCGGGGGAGGTGCGCCTCGTGATCCCCGCCCTCTGGCCGCCCTACCGCCTCCCCGAGGACCATCCCCTCCTCCTCCTGGCCCTGAAGGCCCTGGGCCAGGAGAGGGCGGGGCTTTGGCCCTTCACCACCGACGCCCCCTACCTGGGGGCCAAGGCCCCGGTGCTGGGCTATGGCCCCGGGGACCCGGCCCTGGCCCACACCCCCAAGGAGCACATCCCCCTCGCCGAGGTGGAGGCCGCAGGCAGGGACTACGCCCGCCTCGTGGAGGCCCTATGGAGCGCCGCCTGATCGCCGGGACCCCTTACCGCAAGCTTCTCACCGCCCCCCGCCCCGTGGCCGAGGGGCTAAGGGCGCGCCTCGAGGCCCGGGGCATCCCCGTGGCCCTGGAGACCCCCTTCGCCGACCTTCCGGAGGCCGCTTTGGGCACCTACATGGGGGACGTGGCCCTCTGGGTGCCCGAGACCCTTTTGGGAGAGGCCGAGGCCCTCATGGAGGAGGGGATCCCATGACCGTGGTGGGCCTGGACCTGGGCGGCACCAAGATCGCCGCCGGGGCCTTTGACGGGACGCGGCTCCTTTCCCAGGTGGTCCTCCCCACCCCCAAGGAGGGCGGGGAGAAGGTGGTCGGGGCCCTGGCGGAGGCGGCGCGCCAAGCGGAGGAGAAGGCGGGGGTGAGGGCGGAGGCCCTCGGCCTGGGGACGCCGGGGCCTTTGGACTTCCGGGAGGGGGTGATCCGCTTCACCCCCAACATCCCGGGGCTTTTGGACTTCCCCATCCGCCGCCTCCTGGAGGAGGCCACGGGGCGGCCCGTCTACCTGGAAAACGACGCCAACGCCGCCGCCCTGGCGGAGCACCACCTGGGGGCGGCGAGGGGGGAGGCGAGCTCCCTCTACCTCACCGTGTCCACGGGGATCGGGGGCGGTGCGGTCCTGGGGGGAAGGGTGCTCCGGGGGGAGCGGGGGCAAGGAGGGGAGTTCGGCCACACCACCCTCCTCCCCGGAGGGCCCCTGTGCGGCTGCGGCCTGGAGGGGTGCCTCGAGGCCCTGGCCGCAGGCCGGGCCCTGGAGCGGGACGCCGCCTACGCCTACCAGCGGCCCGTGGACACCCGGGAGCTCTTCCGCCTCTTCCAGGAGGGGGAGCCCAAGGCGGAGCGCCTCCTCCTCCAGGCCGCCCGCTACGTGGGGATGGGCCTCGCCAGCCTGGTGAAGGCCTTTGACCCCGGGGTGGTGGTGGTGGGCGGGGGGCTCGCCCTGAACGCCCCCCAAGGGTACTGGGAGGCCCTCCTGGAGGCCTACCACGGCTACCTTAAGGGCTGGGAGGTCCCCCCCCTGCGGAAGGCCCTCCTGGGGGCCGAGGCGGGGCTTCTGGGGGCCGCCCTCACGGCCTTCCTGGAGGTGAAGCATGGGGGTGGGTAAGGTCCTGGTCTATGCCGGGCTTTTCCTGCTCCTCTTGGGGCTTTCTCTCCTTTACTTTCCCAAGCTCTTCGCCTGGTTCGGCCACCTGCCCGGGGACATCCGCATTGAGCGGGAGGGCCTAAGGGTGTACATCCCCCTCACCTCGGCCCTGCTCCTTTCCCTCCTCCTTACCCTGCTCCTCAACCTCTTCCGCCGTTAGGTCCAAGGCCCAAAGCCCGCCCGCCCGGGGCCGGAAGGTCCTGAGGGTGAACTCCGCCACCCCCAGGCCGAAGAGCCGCAAGGCCAAGGGCCCCGGAGGCGCGAGGAAGCGGTGGAGGAAGACCCCCCGGAGGCCCACGTACCCCTCTTTCCTCGAGGCCCTGAGCCCCAGGAAGAGGCCCAGGGTGTCCTCGGGGGCATAGGCCTGCCCCGCCACCTCCAGGACCAGGACCTCCTCCAGGGGCTCCAGGACCAGGCGGGCCTCGTCCCCGGGCTCCACGAGGGCGGCCCAGAAGCCCTTTTCCCCGGCGAAGACCCCTTCCTCGCGCAGCGGAAGGAGGACCCGCTCCCCCCCCAGGCCCACCGCCCGCCTCCTCCCCCCCTCGCCCGCCAGGGCCTGGCGCAAGGGCCAGGGAAGGAGGCTCGCCACGGGTTCCCCCAGGGCCAGGCGGTGGAGGGCCTCCTCCTGAGGGCGGCCCGAGAAGGCCAAGGCGGTGGCGGCGCGCCCATGGAGCTCCTGCCGCCGCCCCGGGGCCAAAGCGGCGTAGAGGAGCCGCCTCTCCCCCTCCCGGGCGAAGCGGTACCCTCCCTGGTAGACCAAAAAGCCCTTGCGTTCCAGCTCGTCCAGGTAGGCCATGGCCTCGAGGGCGTCCAGCACCTCCTCGGGGATCCGCCCCGGGTGCACGGAAAGCCGCTCCAGGGCAAGCCGCGCCGGCTCGCTGAGGAAGCGGGTCTGCAGGCGGAGCTGGGCCAGGGGGCGCCTGGGCCCTTCGGGGCAGGCCCGCCACTCGGGGATCCATTCCGGCTCCCCCCCGGCGAAGAGGTACGCCCGGGCCGCCTCGGGAAAGGGGACCCCCGAAAGGATCTCCCTCCTGGCCTCCGCCCAGGTGAGGGGGGGCAGCTCCAGCACCCGCAGGCGCTCCGGTGGGTAATGGGCCCTAAGCTCCAGGAAAAAGCGGGGCTCCTCCCCGGGGTCCAGGCGCAGGACCAAAAAGGCCCGGGAGCGCAGGAGGTCCCGGGGGGAAAGGGGAGGGTAGGGGGGCTCCAGGTAGACCAGCCCCTCGGGGCGCAGGGCCTCGTGGAAGGCCAGGCCCAGCACCCCGGCCAGGGCCCGGGCAAAGGCCTTCTGGCCCGTCCCCAGCCGCCCCCGGAGGACCAGGAGGAAGGGGGGGCGGAGGGAGGCGAGCCCTTCCAAAAGCCTCTGCCGCCCCGCCGCCCCGGGGGAGGAGGCGTAGCGGTCCCGCACCTCCAAGACCCAGTCCATAAGCCCGCCCACCCCCTCCAAGCCCTCCAGGACCTCCCCTGTGCCCCCGGGTTCCAGGCGCACCCACCCGGGGAGGACCAGGGGGTCCTGCCCCTGGGGGAAGACCGCCCGGCCCAGGGCTTTTCCCAGGCGGTGGAGCTCCACCCGCAGGTTCTGCAGGCCGGAGGCGTGGCCGTAGAGGAGGTCGGCCAGCCTCGCCCGGGAGGCGGGGCCCTCGACGGCCAGGTAGTAGAGGAGCGCAAGCCCCTTCTTCGGCAGGCGCACCTCCCGGCCCTGGACCAGAAGCCTCGGCCGGCCCCGCAGGGGCAGGACGTGAAGGGGAATGTTAACCGCCCGTTTCAACGCGTTACCGCCTTTGCCTCAAGGGTACCACGATCTCCCCTTTAGCGGGAGGCCAAGGCCCCAAAAGGGCGTAACGCCGGGGTTACGGGGAGGCGGGTACGGTGAGGGCGTCCTCGGAGGCCACCACCTCCGGGGGCGGATTAGGAGGCCATCATGCGCAAAAGGATTTTGGCAGCAGTCCTCGTTTTGGCGCCCCTGGCCCTGGCCCAGGCGCCCACCGTCGCCCCGACCAAGGGGAACGGGCCCGACGCCTACGCCAAGGGGCAGGACTCGGCGGCGGTGAACCAGACCATTGAGCTCATCCTCCCCAAGGCCACGGCCCTCCACCTGGACGTGACCAAGCTCACCTTTGACCTCACGGGGCTGGACGGGGCCACCTGGCCCAACTCCACGCCGGACTTCGGGGGGCAGATGGTGTGCGTCTACGGGCTCAGCGACCAGGACGTGAAGTCCCAGCTCGGGGACAACTTCTACAACCAGGTGCAGGTCCTCCCCTTGGGCACCAGCTACAGCACGGCCACCTGGCCCAACATCACCATCAACGGCGGCGGGGCCGTGACCGCCTACCCACCCATCAAGCTGGACAAGAATGGGGAGCTCGTGCCGGGGAGCAAGAACCACTTCGTCTGCTACCGCAGCTTCATCCTGCAGAAGTTCTCCAACGGCAAGCAGTGGCACCTGACCGTGAACCGCAACGACCCCCAGGGGGCCCAGGGCATCCAGCACCTCTACATTCAGGACAACCCCTGCGACACCTTTGGCGCGGCCACGGGTCTTTACGAGCTCCCCAACGGGGCCACCCTGGAGCTCGTGCCCAGGAACCTGCAGGCCGGGCCCACGGGCACCCGTTCCGGCAACAATCCCCAGCAGTGCGGCTACAAGAGCTGGCTGGATGACCTGGTGGTGGTGGCCGTCAAGGTCAACAGCGACCTCTGGGGCAAGAGCACCGCGAACCTCACCTACACCCTCGCCACCACCGCCTGGTAGCGGGCATGGAGCCTGGCCCAAAGGGCCAGGCTCCGCCCTTTTGGGAGCACCATGAAGCGAATCTTCCCCCTTCTCCTCCCCCTGGCCCTAGGCGCCCTGGCCCAAAGCACCCTGGGCGTGGAGCCCCCGGTCCTCCTCGAGGAGGCCAAGCCGGGGGAGAGCCTCACCCAGACCCTCCTGGTCCACAACGTGGGCACCCGGCCGGTACGGGTCCGGGTAAGCCTCGGGGACTGGACCTACGACCCCATGGGAAAGATTCAGTTCCTGCCCCCAGGCACCCTGAAGGAGAGCGCAAGCCCCTGGACCGCCTTCTCCCCGGCGGAGTTCCTCCTGGGGGCGAAGGAATCCCGCCCCCTCACCTACACCCTCACCCTGCCTAAGGACGCGGCCCCGGGCACCCACTGGGGGGTGCTCTTCCTGGAGTCGGAAGACCCCAATCCGCCCCCCGGGGTGCCCCTGGCCATCTTCCGGGTGCGCATGGCCCACATCTTCTACGTCAACGTGCCTCCCCTAAAGACCTCGGGGCGCATCACCGGGATCGTCCCGAGCCCCCCTCAGCGGCCCCAGGACCCCTTCCGCTTCGCCCTGCAGTACCAAAACACGGGCAACACCGCCCAGAAGCTCTCGGGGCGCTTTGAGGTGCGGGACGCCACCGGAAAGAAGGTGGCTGAGGCGGAGGTGGAGGAGGTGGTGGTCCTGCCGGGCCAGGTGCGGGTCCTCCCCGTGGCCCTGGTGGGGCCTTTGCCCGTAGGGAACTACACCGCCCTGGCCATCCTCAACTACGGCGACCCCGCCAAGGACGTGGCCGCCGACCTGCCCTTCGTCCTGCGCGCCCCCCTGGCCCCACCCCCCTCCCGGGAGGGGGAGAAAGGAGGCACCCCGTGAGAGCCCTTTTGGTCGGCCTCTTCCTCGGACTGGCCCCCGCCTTAGCCCAGGCCACCTGGATCCTCCAGACCCTGATCCCCGAGACCGTGGCCATCCGCACCCCCACCACCCAGATCGCCTTTGAGCTCAAGGACTACCCTCCCAAGGCCTTCCCCGCCCTCTACCCCGCCAGCAACCTGGAGGGGGGCGTCCTTCCCGTCCAGGTCTTCTCCAACGCCCCAGGGGTTTGGAGCCTGCTCCTGCAGATCCCCGACCTCAAGGACCCAGGCGGTGCGCTCCTCCTGCCCGCCCGCCAGGTGCTCTACCGGGTGAACGGCGGGCTTTGGCTCCGGGCCGACGGCACCCCGCAGATCGTCTACACCCAGACCGGCCCCACGGGGGACTGGCTGGAGATCCGCCTGGAGTTCGCCCTGGAGCTTCTCGGCAACGAGCGCCCCGGAACTTACGTGGTCCAGGCCCTGGTCACCGCCTTGAGGCAGCCTTAGGATGCGCCTCCTCGCCCTCTCCCTCCTCCTGGGCCTGGCCTGGGCCCAGGTGCGCTTCCTCCCTTCCCCGGAGCTTTCGGGCCCCCCGGGGGAGTACCTGACCCTGGCCCTGCAGGTGGAGGGCAGGGGCACGGTGCGCTTCCGCCTCGAGCCCCCAGAGGGCTGGCAGGCCCTCTCCACTGAGCGGGTGGCGGCGCTGGAGGGGGGGGTGGAGACCCTGAGCTTTACCCTGCGGGTGCCTTCCCTGCCCGCGGGCACCCGGGGGCTGGCCCGGGTGGTGGCCTACCAGGAGGAGCGGGAGGTAGCCCGGAGCGAGGTGGGGCTCCTCGTGCTCCCGCGTACGGAGATCGCCCTCGCCGCCCCGGCCACCCTCGAGGTGGAGCTTGGGGGGCCCTTTGAGTTCCCCGTCTACGTGACGAACCGCTCCAACCAACGGGAGGAGGTGCTCTTGGAGGCGGAGGCCGCCATGGCCCAGGTTCTCCTCAGCCCTCCGGGCCTCAGCCTGGCCCCCGGGGAAACCGGGGTGGCGCGGGTCCTGGCGAGCCCCCAGGGCCAGATCTCCGCGGGCTACCGCTTCTACCTGAAGCTCCGGGCCACCCCCAAGGGGAAGGCCGAGGCCGGCAAGGAGGCAGGGGTCATCGTCCTCTTCCGCGACCCCCTAGGCCGCCGCGGCCAGGGCAGGGATCCCGAGCTCACCCTGGGCCTGGCCCTGTCCCTCGCCCTGGGGGCCACCTGGGAGCGGGGCCAATGGCAGGGGCAGCTGGGCTACCAGGTGGCCCCGAGCCTCTTTGGGGCCCTCTCCGACTACGTGACCGCCGCCGCCACGCCCGACCCCCTGAGCGGGGACCTGGAAAACCCCCTGCGCCCGCCCCAGACCCTCACCCTGAGCCTCAAGGGGGAGGGGTGGGAGGCGCGGGCCCAGGGAGGTGGGGGGAGGTTCGGCCTCTCCGGGAGCTTCCGCCTGCAGGCCGTGCGCCTAAGCCTGGAAGGGACCTACCGCCCCCAGGCCCTGGGTTTCCGGGCGGGCGGGGTGAGCCTGAACCGGGCCCTGGACCTGCAGGGAAGCCTCAGCACCCAGTCCACCCCCACGGGGCGGCAGGACGCCCTGAGCCTCCGCTACCGGATGCCCTTGGAGGCGGGACTGAGCCTGGGCCTGGGCACCGACCTCTCGGGCCAGGCGGCGGGGGTCTACCGCCTTTCCTTCGGGTTCAGCCAGAACCTCACCTGGCAGACCCAGGAGGTGGAGTGGGTGCAAAGCTATAGCGGCGTCCCCTTTTCCGGCATCCACACCCTGGGGCTCACCGGGGGCACGCGGAGCCTTTACCCCTTGGGCCTTCGGGCCAGCACCAGCCTCCAGCTGGGCTCCCAGGCAGGGGTTTGGCAGAACCAGGTGACCCTGTACTACCAGCCCGCGGCGGGCACCTTCCTGAGCCTCACGGGAAGCTACCAAAAGCAGGGGGAGAACCAGGGCTACGGCCTGGCGCCGAGCCTCAGCGTGGTCTTCGGCCAGCCGGGCGCCTTCACCGGGAGCCTGGGCCTGGGCTACGGCCTCTCCCGGGCCCTTTCGGGCGAGGCCCCGGAGAGCCAAAGCTACCAGGGAAGCCTGTCCCTTTTCACCAGCGACCTCAGCCTTTCGGGGTCCGTGCGCTACGTGAGCCAGCAGTCTCCCCTCCTTGAAGGCAGCCTCCTCCTGCGCTACGCCTTCTTGGGGGGGAGCCTCGAGGGCCAGTACCTGGTGAAGCGGGGGACGGACAAGGACCTCACCCTTTACGGGGCCGCCTGGAACCAGCTCTGGCCCGGCGCCCTGCAGAGCCGCCTCTTCTACGAGTACCGGCTGGAGGCCGGAACCAGCCAGCGCCTCGGCCTCGCCCTTTACCAGAGAAACTTCCTGGAGCCGGGCCTGGCCCTGGGGGCCTCCTACACCCTCACCCTTCAGGGCGGAGAGGCCCGCCACGGCTTCGGCCTCACCCTGGCCTACGCCCAGGCCCTCACCTTCCCCACCCCCAAGGAGGTGGTGGACCTCTTCGGCGGGCGCCAGGGAGGGGAGGTGGCGGGCCAGGCCTTCCGGGACGAGAACCTAAACGGGCGCCTGGACCCTGGGGAAGCCCCGCTGGCAGGCCTTAAGGTCTGCCTGGGGCGGGTCTGCGAGACCACGGACGCCGAGGGGCGTTACCGCCTCTTCGCCGCCCCCGGCCAGGGCCGCCTCCTCTTCCCCAACCTGCCCGCCACCCTGGCCCTCGAGGGGGAGGAGGACCTGGAGGTGAGGCTGAACGCCCGCCTGGAAAAGCCCCTGCCCTTCGCCCAGGCCACCCGCCTGGCGGTGGAGGTCTGGGACCAGGAGGGGGAGCGGGGGCTCCCCTACGCCGGGGTCTGCGCCCAGGGGCCCGTGACCCGGTGCGCCCGGGCGGACGCCGAAGGGAGGGCCCTCCTGGGAGGGCTCTTCCCGGGCACCTACCGCGTCTACCCCGATGCCCGCTACCTGCCCGGGGGCTACCGGGAGGCCAGGGCCCTGGAGGTGCGGGTAGGCCTCGAGGGTCCCCCACCTGCCCTCCGGCTGGAGGTACTGCCGCCCAAGCGGGAGGTGGAGGTCACCTACACCGCCGAGGGCCTGAGCCTGGTGGCGGCCCTGGACCCCTCCACCCCCATCGCCGGGGCCGAGGTGGAGGTCAAGGCCCTGGTCCAGGGGGAGGTCAAGGAGGTCTGGCTGGAGCTCCCCGCCGGGCCCGTACCCCTCCTTCCCCAGGGGGGCAACTACTACGCCGCCAAGGTGCGCCTCCCCCTCCCCCCGGGGTTCCACGCCTTGAAGGTTCGGGCCAGGGGCCGGGAAGAGGCCGAGACTCCCCTCCTCCTCCAGGTGGTGCCGGGCCTCCTCTACAGCCCCCAGGCCCTCGAGGGCCCCGAGGTGCGCCTCACCCTGCGCTTTCGGGCCAGGGAGGTGGCCCTCCGGGGGGAAGGCCAGTCCTTCGCCCTCAGGAGCGAGGACGGCTACACCTGGACCGGGAAGGTGGCCTTAAGCCCCGGCCTACACACCCTTTTGGTGCTGGCCGACGGGGAGGCCTTAGGACAGGTGGGCCTGAGCCTCCCCTCGGAGAGCGCAAACCACTGATTGGGAAAGGAAGGGATTGACATGCGCCATTGGTACAGCATCTTTCTGGCACTAGGATTCCTCGCCGCCTGCTCCCAGAGTCCCCAGGGGGCGAAACCCCAGGTGGCCGCGGGTCCCGCGGTTACGGTGGAGAAGACGGCCAACCCGAGCTTCAAGCGGACCTACACCTGGACCATCAAGAAGCGCGTCACCGACCCGGCCACGGGGTTTCTCCTCCTCGCCCCAGGGCAGTCCTACCTGGTGAAGTACGCGGTGGACCTGGTGGGCACTCCCAAGGACACGGACTTCAAGGTGGAAGGCACCGTTACCATCCAGAACACAGGGGTCGGGCCCGTGGTGCTAAAGGCGCCCACGGATACCCTTTCCACCGGGGAAAGCGTGAGCCTGAGTTGCGGGGTGAGCTTCCCCTACACCCTTTCCGAAGGGGCAAGCCTGGCGTGCACCTACAGCCAGCTCCTCCCCGACGGGCAGGCCCGGACCAACACCGTAGCCGTCCCCTGGGGCACCGACGGCACCACCTTCCCCAACACCGCCTCCGCCCAAAAGGCCTTCAGCTTCACCGCCCCCACACAGGTCGTGGACGGCAGCGTCAACGTGGCGGACCCCTCGGCCACCCCCGCCGGGTCCAACAGCAACATCACCCCGGAGGGAATCATCTCCAAGACGTACTTTTTTGAGCGCTGGGTGCGCTTTGAGGCCTGCGGGGAGTACCGGGTGGAGAACACCGCCACCTTCACCACGAACACCACCGGCACCCAGGGAAGCGCCTCGGCCACGGTGGCGGTGTCCGTGCCCTGCCAGGGCGGCTGCACCCTCACCCAGGGCTACTGGAAGACCCACTCCCGCTACGGCCCTGCCCCTTACGACCCCAACTGGGCCCGTATCGGCGAGGATACCGCCTTCTACCTCTCAGGCCAGACCTACTACCGGGTGCTCTGGACCTCCCCCCGGGGAAACGCCTACTACATCCTGGCCCACCAGTTCATCGCCGCCAAGCTGAATCGTCTGAACGGGGCCGGCACCACCCCAGCCGTGGACGCAGCCCTGGCCTGGGCCGAGAGCTTTTTCAATAGCTACGCCCCCGGAAGCGTTCCTGCCGATCAGGCCAGCCAGGCCAAGGCCTACGCCGCCACCCTGGACCAGTACAATAACGGCCTCATCGGCCCAGGACACTGCTCGGAGTAAGGACGCCCAGCCCCCGAGCAGCCCCACCCTGCCCGGGGGCCTCCAAGGAGGAAGAGATGAAAAAGACCCTTTTCAGCCTGCTTCTCCTCGCTGCCTGCTCCATGCCCCAAGGGATCCGGACCACGGGGGACCTGCGCCTCCAGTCGGTCCAGCCCGACGTGGTAGCGGGCTGCCCCGTGCGGGCCGGGGATTGGATGGCCCTCAAGGGGAACCGCTTTGGCTCCCAGGCGGACTGGGACCAGGGGAAAAGCTACGCCCTCTTTCCCCCGGAGCCCGGGCTTAGGGCGGAAGCCCCGGAGATCACCCAGGCGGCCAACCCCGCCACCCTAATGTTCCGCGTTCCCAAGGGGGCAGAAAGCGGAATCCTCCACCTTCACGTGGAGGGCGTGGGGGACGCGGAGATCCCCGTAACGGTTCAGGGAATAGCCCCCCAAATGGCCGTCCCTGGGTGCGAGATCCCGTCGCCGCCCCCTCCTCCGAGGTAGAACAGGGGCCCTTTTTTAGGGCTTCAGGTGGCTCAGGAACTCCTCCCGGGTCTTGGCGTCCTCCCGGAAAACCCCCAGCATGGCGCTGGTGATGGTGCGGGAGTGCTGCTTCTCCACCCCCCGCATCATCATGCAGAGGTGGACCCCCTCCACCACCACCCCTACCCCGCGGGGTTTCAAGACCTCCTGGATGGCCTCGGCGATCTGCACCGCAAGCCTCTCCTGCACCTGGAGACGGCGGGCGAAGAGGTCCACGATGCGGGCGAACTTGGAGAGGCCCAGGATCCGCTCGCTGGGGATGTAGCCGATGTGGACCTGGCCAAAAAAGGGGAGCATGTGGTGCTCGCAGAGGGAGTAGAACTCTATGCCCTTCACCACCACCATCTCGCTCCCCTCGGCCTGGAAGACCGCCCCGTTCACGATGGCCTCCAGGTCCTGGCGGTAACCCCGGGTCAGAAAGGCCCAGGCCTTGGCCACCCGCTCCGGCGTCTTCAAAAGGCCCTCCCGGCCCGGGTCCTCCCCAATCACCTGGAGCCACTCCGTGGCCAGCCCCTTGAGGCGCTCCAAGTCCAGATCCGTTTCAAAGGCCAGGCCGGTCTCCTCTATCTCCACCATCTTGCGTCCCATGGTGCTCCCTCCGGGGCCTTCCCTGTGTGGCCCCCGCCTCACTCCGGGGCGAGGAGCCCCTCCTCCAGGAGGGGCAAGGCCTCCTCCAGCCCCAAGGGGAAGCCCTGGGCCGCCCGCCTAAGGGCCTCCAGGGCCTCCTTCCTCGTGCGCTTGAGCCGCAGGTGGACCTCGCTGAAGGGGTTCAGGGCGTCCTGGCCCCTAAGGGTAAGGCGGTAGCGCTTGGGGGGCTCCACGGGGAAGAGGGCCTTTCGGTAGCGCTCCGCCAGGTCCTGGTAACGGAGGGCGTTCCCTTGGGGCTTGGCGGGGCCCACCACCCGGGCGGGCACCCCCAGGGCCAGCGTCCCCTCCGGGACCTCCATCCCCGCCGTCACCACCGCCCCCGCCCCCACCACGGCCCCCTTCCCGATGCGGGCCCCGTTCAGCACCACCGCCCCCATGCCCACGAGGGCCCCCTCCTCCACCACCGCCCCGTGGACCACGGCCCGGTGGCCCACGGTCACCCGGGCCTCGAGGAGGCAAGGGAAGCCGGGATCGGCGTGGAGCACGGCCCCGTCCTGCACGTTGGTCCCGGGCCCCACCACCACCCTCTCCAGGTCCCCCCGTACCACGGCCCCAAACCAGATGGAAGCCCCCTCCCCCACCTCCACCTCCCCCACCACGAAGGCCCCGGGGGCGAGGAAGGCGGTGGGGTGGACCTTGGGGGTCTTCTCCTCAAAGCGGTAGACGCTCAAGGGCCACCTCCAGAAGCCTCAGGTCCTCAGGGAAGGCGAGAAGGGCGCGGGCCTCCTCCAGGGCAAACCAGCCCGCCCCGGTCATGCCCCGCTCCAGCCTCGGCTCCCCCTCTCCCCGCATGAGGAACCAGTGGACCACCCGCTCCACCCCCTTGGGGTTCACGTAGCGGGTGGGGAAGAGGGGAAGGAGGACCTCCGCCCGGATCCCCGTCTCCTCGTAGACCTCGCGCACCGCCGCTTCCGGAAGGCCCTCCCCCTCCTCGGGATGCCCCTTGGGGAAGACCCAGAAGCCCATGCGGTCCCGGAGGAGGAGGACCTCCCCCTTGGCGTTAAAGACCACGCCCCCGGCTCCTAGCTCCACCCGAACCTCCCCTTGAGGTACTCCAGGGTGACCTCGTCCACCTCGGGCCCCCCCTGGTAGCGCTCCTCGAGGTTCTCCATGCCGATGAGGGCCAGGAAGGCCCGCTCCGTCTCCGGACCGAAGACCCCGTCCACCTCGCCCCGGTAAAGCCCCTGGCGCCGGAGGACCCCCTGGAGCCAGCGCACCTCCTCCTCCGTGAGGGGGCGCCGTTCCTTGGGCTTTTCAAAGAGGAGGCGGTGGAGGGCGAGGAGGCGGAAAAGCTCGTCTATGGGCTCGGGGTGGTCGTCGACCCGAAGGTCCAGGTACCGGTCCCAAAGCCCCCCGTACCCCTTCCCCTCCCCCACCACCAAGAGGGCGGCAGACTGCTTTCCCCGCTTGTCCCCCCCGGCCCTCTCCCCGGCCTTCAAGGCGAGGAGGAGCCTTTCGGGAAAGGGGGCTTGGGCGGTGAGGAAGACCTCCACCATGGCCTCCACCACTTCAGGGCCCGCAAGGAGGTTCCCCTGGGCCGCGTACCCCTCCCCCGCAAGGCCCCCGGCCCAGGGGTGGCACTCGGCCCCGGTGAAGGTGAGGCTCTCCCCCGTGGCCGCCACCAGGCCGAACTGGCGCCGCTCCAGGTGGGGGTCGGTGCGGCGGAAGGCCTCGAGGACCCCTTGGGGGCTGGCCCCTTGGCGAAGGAGGGCGAGGCCCTGGGGCCCGAACCGGGGGTTGGCGTAGGACTGGGTGGCGAGGGCCCCCACGCCCGCCTCGGCGAAGGGCACCACCGCCCCCACCGCCAGGAACTTGCTGGCCACGGCCACGCCCAGGTCCCCCGTCTTTGGGTCCCGGGCCACCAGGGAAAAGGTGGCCACCCGCATACCCTTATCCTAAGCGCCTTTCCCGGGCAGAGGTGCGGCTCTTGCCAAAACCGCCAAGGGGTGTACAATCCTCCTGATGAAACGCCTGCTTCTCCTGCTTGCGGCCCTCCTTGGCCTCGGCCTGGCCCAGGCCCCGGTCAAGGTGCGCATCGGCTTCAACCCCACCCAGAACTCCGACCAGCTCAAGGCGGCGGCCCAGGCCATCGCCGACTACATTGAGAAGGAGTTCCGGGGCACCGTGGAGGTGGAGATCTTTGTGCCCACCGAGTACCGCGGCCTCATTGAGGCCATGAAGGCGGGCAAGCTGGAGTTCGCCTTCTTCCCCCCGGACGGGTACGTGCTGGCCCACCGGGAGGCGGGGGCCGAGGTCCTGCTCAAATCCGTGCGCAACGGCAACCCCTACTACTGGTCGGCCATCATCGTGCGCAAGGACTCGGGGTACAGGCGCATCGAGGACCTCGAGGGCAAGACCATCGCCTGGGTGGACCCCCTTTCCGCCGCGGGCTACGTCTTTCCCCGGGCGGCCCTGGTGAGCCGGGGCATCAACCCCGACACCTTCTTCGCCAAGCAGGTCTTCGCCGGCAAGCACGACGCCGCCGTCTTGGCGGTCCTCAACAGGTCGGTGGACGCCGCCGCCACCTTCGCCAACGACGACAAGAACAAGTCCGGGGCCTGGACCCAGTTCCTCAAGCCGGAGGAGGCCCGGCAGATCACGGCCATCTTCTACTCCAAGCCCATCCCCGGGGACACCTTCTCCGTGGCCAAGGACTTCCTGGCCAAGTACCCCAACCTGGCCCGAGGAATCGCCGCCGCCATCCAGCGGTGCAAGGCCCCGAACTGCAAGCTCCTGCAAAACCTGTACCGCATTGACTACATGGTCCCCGCCAAGGACGCGGACTACGATGTGGTGCGGGAGGCCCGGCGCATCTCCGGACAGGACAAGTGAGGGCCAGGCCCCCGGGGCCGCCCTGAGGTCCTTTGGGCCCTCCCATGATTGAGGTGAGGCGCCTAAGCAAGGTCTACCCCGACGGGACGCGTGCCCTTTCCGGGGTAACCGTTTCCATACCCGAGGGCGACTTCGTGGCCATCCTCGGCCTTTCCGGGGCAGGCAAGAGCACCTTCCTGCGCACCCTAAACCGCCTGGTGGAGCCCACCGAGGGGGAGGTGTGGGTTGGCGGGGTAGAGGTGACCCGGCTCTCCCGCAAGGACCTCCAGGCCTTCCGCCGCCAGGTGGGCTTCATCTTTCAGCAGTTCAACCTGGTCCAGCGGCTCACCGTCTTGGAAAACGTCCTCCACGGTCGCCTGGGCTACCTCCCCACCTGGCGGGGGCTTCTGGGCCTGTACCGCGAGGAGGATGTGGCCATCGCCCTGGAACAGATCCGGCGCGTGGGGCTTCAGGGCAAGGAGCGGGCCCGGGCCGACCAGCTCTCCGGTGGACAGCAGCAGCGGGTGGCCATCGCCCGGGCCCTGGCCCAGGAGCCCCGGCTGATCCTGGCCGACGAGCCCATGGCCTCCCTGGACCCCCGGCTTTCCGACGTGATCCTGGGCATCCTCAAGGAGTACAACGAGGAAAAAGGGGTGACTGTCCTGGTGAACATCCACGTGCTGGAGCTGGCCCGGCGCTATGCTCGCCGCATCCTGGCCTTCAACCGGGGGCATCTGGTGTTTGACGGCCCCGTGGAGGCCCTCACCCCGGAGGTGGAGGCCCGGGTGTACGCGGGCAACCTGGAGGCGCTATGAGCCTCGGCCTCTTCCTCGCCGGCCTCCTCCTGGCGGGCCTTCTGGGCCTGGGCCAGGGCTCGGTGCGCCGCTACCAGGTGGCCGCCGGGCTAGGCCTCCTGGTGGCCAGCGCCGCCTTCCCCCTGGCGCAGGCCGTGGGGTACCTCTCCCGGGAGGCCCTGGGGCCCACCCTCCTGGCCCTGCTGCCCTTCGCCCCGTACCTAGCCCTGGTGCCCCTAGGGGGGCTTCTGGCCCTGGGGTTCGCCCCCCTGGGGGGGCGGGTAGCGGGGCTCGGGGGAGCGGTGGGAGGCGGGCTAGGCCTCCTTAGCCTCCTTGCCTTCCTGCAGGGCCCGGCGCACCTGGTGCGCCTCAAGCCCCTCCCCGGCCTCATGGAGGGGTTTGCGGGCCTCGCCCTCTTCCTCACCCTCGCCCTCCTCGCCTACCAGGACCGGCGCCGGGCCTGGCTCTGGCTTCCCTTGGGGGGGGCTCTGGGCCTTGCGGGCTTCCTCTGGCTCAGCTCGCCCGCGGGGCACACCTACTTCCCCCGGATGGAGGGCTACTACAAGCTGGTCCTGCCCGCGGAACCCGGCGCGGAGAGGCGCCTGGTGGAGCGCTTCAACCAGGGCCTCGAGGCGCTCAACCAGGCACGACGGGAGATCGGCCTGCCCCCCCTTAAACCCGTGGAGAGCCTCGCCGGCCTGGGCGAGGGACGCCTCCCCCAGGAGGTCAGCCAGGAGGGGTACCGGCTCCTCCGTCCGCAGGCCCCGGGCTACGGCGCCGCCGCCCTCCTGCTCTTCCTTGGTGTCCTGACGGGGTCCGGGCTCTGGCTCCTCCGGTCCCCCAGCCTCCAGGAAGCCGGGGACCTACGCGCGGGCCTCGTCCTGGCCGGGGTGGCCTTGAGCGTCTTTCCTGCCTTTGACGCCACGGAGTTTGACCTGGGCAAGCTGGTCAAGGGCTGGCCCTTCCTGGTGAACTTCCTGCACCGAGCCTGGCCCCCCAACCTGGCCCAGCCGGAAAGCGGCCTCTATCCCCTCCAGAGCGTGGCCAGCGAGATGCTCCTCACGGTGGAGATCGCCCTGGTGGGCACCCTGCTCGCCGCCCTTTTCGCCCTCCCCACCAGCTTCCTGGCCGCGCGCAACCTCACCTTCCGGAGCCCCCTTCTCCGCCCCCTCTTCTACCTGGTGCGGGCCTTCTACAACGTGGACCGGGGGATAGACACCCTGATCCTGGCCCTGGTCCTGGTGGCGGCCGTGGGGCTCGGCCCCTTCGCCGGGGTGCTGGCCATGGCCATCCACTCCCTGGCCGACCTGGGCAAGCTCTACTCCGAGGCCATAGAGAACGTGGACCGGGGGCCCATTGAGGCCCTGGAGAGCGTGGGAGCGAGCGGCAGCAACGTCCTCCGCTGGGCCATCCTGCCCCAGGTCCTGCCCCTCTTCGTGTCCTACACCCTCTACCGCTTTGAGATCAACTTCCGCGTGTCCATCGTCCTCGGGCTGGTGGGAGCGGGAGGGATCGGCTTCTTCATCAAGGGGGCCATGGACGCCGGGCACTACGACCAGATGGTGATCGGGATCCTCGCCATCGTGCTGGTGGTGAACCTCATTGACTTCGCCTCCAGCTGGCTGCGAAGCCGCTTGGTGTAGGCCCCGGAGCCTCAGGACTGGAGGAGGGCCTCGGCCTCGAGGCGGGCGAGGACCCGCTCCAGGCTTCCCCCCCGCCAGCGCTCCACGGCATAGGTGGAAAGGGGAAAGCGCTCCTTAAGCCGCCTAAGAAGCCCCGCCGCGTCCTCAGGACGGCTTCCCTGGAGGACCAAAAGGTACCCCGTCTTAAGCCGGAAGGCCAGATCCCCCCGCCTAAGCTCCTCCTGGAGCTTCCCGGGGGGGGTCTCCGTGCCCAGGTAGATAAGGACCAGGGGCCGCCTCAGGGCCAGGCCCTCCAGGGCCCCCGCCATCCGCCTGAGGTCCTCCAGGCTCCCCACCCCGGGCAGGGGGGGGAGGAGGGGAGCCTCCCGCCCCGTGCCGAGGAAGAAGGCGGCCCCAAAGGCCAACGCTCCCAGGATCCCGCCCAGGGCCACGATCCCCGGCGCCTCGAGCCCCGTGAGGAGCAGGGTGCCCTCGAGGGCGAGCTGGAAGGCCAGAAGCCCCAGGCCCAGCACCAGGGCCAGCTGTACCGGAAAGGCCAGGGGAAAGCGGGAGTAGAGGCTTCCCGCCCCCGCCAAGAGCAGGGCGGCCGCCACCAGGCCGAGGCCCCGGTCCACCTGGCCCGGCGGGCCGAACCAGGCCAGGGGGGCGAGCCCGAGCAGGCAAAGACCCCAGGGCAGAAGGAAAAGCCCCCGCATGCCTCCCAAGGCTACCACAACCCCCCTTAAGCCGGCCTTAGCATGAGGGGGTGGAGCCCCTTGCGGAGCGCCTCAGGCCCCAAAACCTGGAGGAGGTCCTGGGCCAGCCCCACCTCACCGGCCCCCAGGGCCTTCTCCGCCGGATGCTGGAGGGGAAGAGGCTCTTTTCCATGGTCCTCTTCGGCCCCCCGGGCACGGGCAAGACCACCCTGGCGAGGCTCCTCGCCGAGGGGGCGGGGAGGCCCTTCCTCCGGCTTTCCGCCGTGGAGGCGGGGCTTAAGGAGGTGCGCCAGGCGGTAGAAAGGGCCAAGGAGGGAGGGGGGCTCGTCCTCCTCCTGGACGAGGTCCACCGCTTCAACAAGGCCCAGCAGGACGCCCTCCTCCCCCACCTGGAGTCGGGCCTCCTCACCCTCATCGGGGCCACGGCGGAAAACCCGGCCTTTGAGCTCGTCCCCGCCCTCCGCTCCCGCCTCCGCTTTTTCCCCTTGAGGCCCCTCCAGGAGGCCGACCTCCTCGCCCTCCTCCGCCGGGCCCTGGAGGACCCCCGGGGGCTTCCCGGCACCCCTTACGAGGAGGAGGCCCTAAGGCTCCTGGCGAGGGCGGCCGAGGGGGATGCCCGCTTTGCCCTGAACACCCTAGAGCTGGCCGCAAGCTTCGGCCGGGTGGACCTAAAGAGCGTGCGGGAGGCCCTGGGGGCGGAGCGCTTCGGCATGGACCGGGAGGGGGACCGCTTTTACGACCTGGTCTCCGCCCTCCACAAGTCCCTGCGGGGAAGCCACGTGGACGCCGCCCTTTACTACCTGGCGAGGCTCCTCAAAGGCGGGGCCGACCCCCGGTACCTCGCCCGGAGGCTCATCCGGGTGGCCCTCGAGGACGTAGGCCTCGCCGACCCCCTGGCCCTAAGGCTCACCGTGGCCGCCAAGGAGGCCTACGAGGCCCTAGGAAGCCCGGAAGGGGAGCTGGCCCTGGTGGAGGCCACGGTCTACCTCGCCTTGGCCCCGAAGAGCCACAGCCTCTATGCCGCCTGGAAGCGGGCGGAGGAGGCGGCCAGGGCACACCCCGAGGCCCCCGTTCCCCTGAACCTGAGGAACGCCCCCACCGGCTTGGCCCGCGCTCTGGGCCACGGGGAGGGCTACGCCTACTACCACGAGGACAAGGAAGGCAGCTTCGCCCAAAGGTACCTGCCTGAGGGCCTCGAGGGCCTCCTCCTTTTCCAGGCCCAGGGGGAGGGCTGGGAGGAGCGGGTTCGGGCCCGGCTGGCCCAGCTTAGGGCCCGGTTTCAAGGCGGAAGCGAAGGGCCCCCGCCAGATAGATGATGAGGTTTTCCCCCACGAAAGCCCCCGCCTCGAGGCCCCCCTCCGGCCCCATATAACCGAAAGCCGCCTGGGGCACCAGGAGGACAGGGGGGCCGCAGAAAAAGTTGTACCCTCCGGGCGTACACGGAGGAAGAAGCCCCACGGCCAAGTGAAGGGGGGGGCTCAGGTAAAACCCCCCCTGGCCCAGGAGCACCCCCCCGGGGCTAAGGTGGCCTTAAGCCCAGCCCGAAGGCCAAGCTGAACGGAAAAGTTCTCCTCCTGGGCCCCATCGCCCCGGGCATAGGCCAGATAGGGAAGGGGAATCAGGGGGTAACGATCCCGGTTGGAAAAGGGATTCCGCATCAGGCTGAGCCCCAGGGCCAGCTCCTCTCCCCGCACCGGCTCGGGCGAACGCAAAACGGCCACCGGAAGGCACCCCGCAAGGAGAAGCGCCAAGGTCCAGACCGCACGCATACCCGTTGCCCCCTCGGGACGAGGGTAGCCCTTCGGGGATCAGCCCTTCAAGCCCTCCTCAAAGGTGGCCACCACCCGCCGCTCAAAGAGGAGGTAGAGGAGGGCAATGGGGAGCACGGAGAGCAGGGCCGCCGCCGAGAGGAGGCCCCAGTCCGTGGGGTACTTGCGCTGGAGGTCCGTGAGCCAGGTCTGCACCGTCCAGAACCGGGGGTCCGAAACGACGACCCGGGGGTAGAGGACCAGGTTCCAGTGGGCAGCGAAGGCCAGCACCCCGGCCGCCACCAGGCTGGGCCGGACCAGGGGGAGGAGGATGCGGAAGAGGAGGACCCGGTGCCCCGCCCCGTCCAGCCTGGCCGCCTCCAGAAGCTCCTCAGGGACGGCCCGCATGGCCTGGTAGACGAGGTAGACCACGAAGGGGCTCGCGGCGAAGGGCAGGACCAGGGCCCAGGGGGTCTCCAGGAGGGAAAGCCGTTTGAGGATGCCGTAAAGGGGAACCAAGAGGAGCTCGGCCGGGACGGCCATGAGGACCAGGTAGAAGGGGAGAAGCCCAAGCCCCGCCCGGAGGGCGTAGGCGGCGAGGAGGGCGGTGAGGAGCTGGAGGAGGGCCACCCCCGAGGAAAGGCCCAGGGAAAAGAGAAGCCTCCCCCAAAACCCCTCCTTGGCCAGGGCGCGCACGTTCTCCAAGCTGAGGCCCACCCGGGAAAAGAGCTCCCCCGAGTACACCGCCTCCTTGGGCATGAAGGCGGCGTAGGCCATCCAGAGGAAGGGGAGGAGCGCAAAGAAAAGGGCGAGGAGGGCGAGGAGGTGGCGCACGGGGGCATTCTACTAAACCCCGCCGAGGCCTGGCCCTCGGCGGGGAACCTCACGGGCCCCTAGTAGAGGTAGTAGCCGCCCGCGTAGTAGGAGACCTGCAAACCCTCGCCCCCGGGCCCGCCGTAGAGGAAGTAACCGCCCGCGTAGCGGGCCTCGGCCAGCCCAAGGAGGCCGAGCAGGAGGAGCGTAAGAAGGATCCGCCGCATCTTCCTCACCTCCTTTCCCCCGGCTTCCTGCCGGGACACCCTCCTTTTACGTACCCCACCGCGGCTTTCGCCGCGGTGGGGGCCCCAAAAGGGCCTCCTTACAGCCTGAGTTTGGCCATCCCAGGTTGCGAAACCAGCGTGCGGACACTTAGCCCAGCTCCCTTGAAGGAAAGGGGGTTAAGATGCCCTTGTGAAGCCCCTTTCTGGCATCAAGGTCCTGGACCTCTCTCGCGTTCTCGCCGGCCCCCTCTGCACCCTCATCCTGGCCGACCTGGGGGCCGAGGTGGTCAAGGTGGAGCCCCCTTGGGGGGACGAGACCCGGGGCTGGGGACCGCCCTTTTTGAAGGGGGAGAGCGCCTACTTTCTTTCGGTGAACCGGGGCAAGCGGAGCCTGGCCCTGGACCTGAAGCGTCCCGAAGGCCAGGAGGTGGTGCGGCGCCTCGCCCAAAGGGCCGATGTCCTGGTGGAGAACTTCAAGACGGGGGACCTTGAGCGCTACGGCCTGGACTATGAGCGCCTAAAGGGCCTGAACCCCCGACTGGTCTACCTCTCCCTCACCGGCTTCGGCCACACCGGGCCTCGGGCCAAGGAGCCGGGCTACGACGCGGCCCTCCAAGGCTATACCGGGATCATGTCGGTGACCGGGGAGCCCGAGGGCCCGCCCATGAAGGTGGGGGTGGCCTGGATTGACGTCATGACCGGAATGATGGGGGCGGTGGCGGTGCTCGCTGCCCTTCTGGAGCGGGAGAGGAGCGGAAAGGGCCAGCACATTGACCTCGCCCTCTTTGACGTGGGCCTCTTCGCCCTGGCGAACCTCGGGGAGAGCTACCTCCTCACGGGAACCCCCCCGAGGCGCCTCGGCAACGCCCACGCTCAGATCGTCCCCTACGGGGCCTTTCCCGCCGAGGACGGCTGGCTCGTCCTCGCCGTGGGGAACGACGAACAGTTCCGGAGGCTCTGCCAAGCGGTAGGGCTTCCCGAGCTCGCCCTGCGCTTTCCCAAAAACGCCCTTCGGGTGGCCCACCGCAAGGAGGTGGAAGGAGCCCTCTCCCAGGTCCTCCGCACCCAGCCCCGGGCCTTCTGGCTCAGGCTTCTCAAGGAAGCGGGTGTCCCCGCCGCGCCCGTGAACGACCTCAAAGAGACCTTCCAGGACCCTCAGGCGGAGGCCCGGGGGGCCGTCTGGACCCTCCCCCACCCCCTCCTGGGCACCCCCCCCACCCTGGCGAACCCCCTGCGCTTCCTCTCCCGCACCCCCGCAGGGCCAAGCCTCCCCCCGCCCCTCCTGGGAGAACACACGGAGGAGGTCCTCCTCGAGGCGGGCTTCTCCCCGGAGGAGGTCTCGGCCCTTGTGGAAAAGGGCGTGGTCCAGAAGGGAACCCTGGTAGAGGAGGGGGGAAAACTCCCGTGAGCGAGGCCCCTTTTCCACGGGAGCCCGCAGGGGCGGGCCTGTGGACAACCCTGTGGATAAACTGCCCCCGGCTTCCCAGCGGCGCCCGACCCGGAGCGCTTAGGGCTGCTTCCTTCCGGACCTGACCCGGTTCACGCCCGGACCGCCGCGCTGGACCGGGGGCTCGGGTAGTATAGCACCCATGGAGGCCCTGAGGCTACAGGGGATCGGCAAGCGCTACGGGCGCAAGCCCGTCCTGGAGGGGGTGAGCCTTTCCGTGCGCCCGGGGGAGATCTACGCCCTGGCCGGCCCCAACGGATCGGGCAAGACCACCCTGATCCGCTTGGTCACGGGGCTGGCCTTTCCCACCGAGGGGCGGGCCTTCCTCCTGGGAGAGGACGTGCACAAGAGCCCCGGTGCCCGGCGCCATCTGGGGGCGGTGGTGGAGGCCCCCGCCGCCTTTTACCCCTACCTCACGGGGCGGGAAAACCTGCGCCTTTACGCTTCCCTCTCGGGGGTGAAGGAGGAGGCCCGCCTCACCGAGGTGCTGGCGCGGCTTAAGCTCCTCGCCGTGGCCGACCAGAAGGTGGGGCGCTACTCCCTGGGGCAGAGGCAGCGCCTGGGCCTCGCCGCCGCCATCCTGCACCGCCCCAAGGTTCTGGTCCTGGACGAACCCACCTCGGGTCTGGACCCCGAGGGGGTGGAGCTCGTGCACGGCCTCCTCCAGGAGCTTGCCCGGGAAGGGGTCGCCGTCCTCCTCTCCACCCACCACCTAAGGGAGGTCTCGGGGTACGCCCAAAAGGTGGGGATCCTCGGCGGGGGAAGGCTCCTGGACGAGGTAGACCTCCCAAGCCGGGAGGTCTACCGCCTCGAGGCCGAGCCCCTGGAGGGGGCCCTGGCCCTCCTCAGGAGCCTTCCCCGGGTGGCCTCGGCCCGGATCCAGGGCGGGGCCATCCTCTTTGAGGGGGAGCCGGAGGCCGCCCTCCAGGCCCTTTTGCGGGAGGGCTACCGGGTGAGGGCCCTTTTCCCCCAGCGCTTTGACCTCCAGGCCTACTACCAGGAAAGGGTGAGGCATGCCTAGGCTCGTCCTCCTGGAGCTCTTCAAGCTCTTCCGGCTGCGCTCGGTGGGGCTCGGCCTCCTCGCCGCCTTCCTCCTTCCCTTCCTCTGGGCCTTGGCCCCGGGGCTCAAGGAGGTCTACGGCCTGGTCCTGGCCTCGGGCTGGCAGGTGGTGGCCTTGAGCCTCCTCGCCGGGATGGAGTTCCTCTTTCCCTTCCTGGTGGTCATGGCGGCGAGCGAGGCCCTGGGCAGCGAGGTGAGCCAGGGCACCCTAAAGGGCCTCCTCCTCCGCCCCCTTCCCCGGAGCGCCCTCCTCCTCGCCAAGCTTCTCGCCCTCCTCCTCTACCCCTTCGTCCTCCTGGGGGCAAGCTTCCTCGGGGGGGTGGTGGCGGGGCTGCCCCACGGCCTTGGCCCCTTCTTTGGCGGCACGGGCCTAGGGGAAGGGGGGTTCGCCGGCACGGGCCTCCTCACCCCAAAGGCGGCCCTCCTGGAGCTCCTCCGGGCCCATCTGCTGGCGGGGGCGGTGCTTTTGCCCCTCGCCTCCCTGGCCCTCCTCTACGGCACCCTCTTCCTCTCCACCACGGCAAGCGCCCTGGCGGCGGTGGCCACCCTCCTCCTCATGCGCCTTCTCGTGGCCTTCCCCGCCCTCGTCCCCTTCCTCCTCACCACCTACCTGGACCTCCACCTGAGGCCCCACGCGGCCGGGCTCGGCCTTCCCCTCCTCCTCATCTACACCGCGGGCTTCGCCCTCCTCGCCGCCCTGGTCTTTGAGCGCAGGGACCTTTAGGCGGCGCTGGCTGGTATCATAGGGCCAAGATGGAAGAACCCAGGATCACGCCCCTGGCCCGAAGGCTTGCCGAGGAAAACGGCATTGACTGGCGGAGGCTTAAGGGCACGGGCCCGGACGGCACCATCGTGGAGCGGGACATCCTGGCCTTCCTGGCCAAGGTGATGGCGGGGGAGGTGGACCTGCCCCCCGTGCCGGAGACCCCCCCGCCCCTCCCCCCCGAGGAGGAGCTCAAGCGGGCCCAGGAGGCCTTGGGCCGGGAGGGGGTGGACCTGGCCGACCTTATCCCCGAAGCCCCCAAGGCCCCCACCCTCCAGGTGGAGGAGGTGGCGGAGGAGGAGCTGGAGCTGGACTTCCTCGAGGTGGACCTCTCGGAGGAAGAGGAGGCCCTGCTCCTCCCCGAGGAGGAAGCCCCCGAACCCCTGGAGGCCTGGGAGGAGGACCTCCTGAAGGCCGAAGCCCCAGCCGAGGAGGCCCCTGAACCCCTGGAGGCCTGGGAGGAGGAAGCCCCCCTCGCCAAAGAAGAGGGGCCGCCCGCCGCCTTTCAGCAGGAGGCCAACCTGGGCCTCCTGCCAGGGACGGCCCCCGCGCCCGCCCTAAGGGTTCTCGTCCTCCGCAAGCGGGTGGATCTGGCCGGTCTGGAGGCGGCCCTCGCCGCCTTCCAGGAGGCCTATGGGGTGGCCAAGACCCCCCTCCCCTTCCTCCTGCGGGCGGCGGAAAAGGCCCTTGGGGAGCTGGCGCTCCCCTACCCCGCCCTGTTGGGCCGGAGGGAAGGGGAAGGGGTGCGGGGCCTAAAGCCCGCCAGGGGCTTCCTCGCCCTCTTCCGGGAGGAGGACGGGGAGGAGGGGGAGGGCCTCCTCTGCTTCTACGGGGAGGAAGAGGTCCACACCGGCCGCCCGAGCCTCTTCCTCTCCCCGGAGGGGGTGCTCGCCGCCTCGGGCCTCGAGGCCTCCCTGGCCCGGAAACTCCTGGACCGGGTCGCCCTCTACCTGGAGCGCCCCGTCCTCCTGCTGGCTTAAATCAGCGCCTCCGCCGCTTCCTCCGGCTTCCGGGAATGGGCTCGGGGGGTTTTAGCCCCTGGAGGCGGGCCTCGAGGGCCCGGATCTCGTCCCTAAGCCTCGCGGCCCTTTCAAAATCCAAGGCCTCCGCCGCCTGCCACATGGCGAGCTCCAGCTCCGCGAGGCGCGCTTTCAGGTCCTCCCCGGAGAGGTCGGCCTCGAGGGGGGCCTCCCCGTACCCCTCGGGCCGGATCACCGCCCGCACCTCCTTCCGCACCGTCTTGGGGGTGATGCCGTGCTCCTGGTTATAGGCCTCCTGGATCGCCCGCCTCCGGTTCGTCTCCTCTATGGCCTTCCGCATGGCCTCGGACACCTGGTCGGCGTAGAGCCAGACCTCCCCCCGGGCGTTCCGCGCCGCCCGGCCGATGGTCTGGATGAGGCTCCGTTCGCTCCTCAAAAACCCCTCCTTGTCCGCGTCCAGGATGGCCACCAGGCTCACCTCGGGAAGGTCCAGGCCCTCCCTGAGGAGGTTGATCCCCACCAGGCAGTCGTAGTGGCCCAAGCGGAGGTCCCTCACCAGGGCCTGGCGCTCAAAGGCGTCCAGCTCGTGGTGGAGGTAGCGCGCCCGTATCCCGTGCTCCACCAGGAAGCTCGTGAGCTCCTCGGCCATGCGCACGGTGAGCACGGTGACCAGGGTGCGCTCGCCCCGGCTGGCTCTCTCCCTTATCCCCTCCATGAGGTCCAGGATCTGGTTCTCCGTGGGCTTGACCCGCACCAGGGGGTCCAAAAGCCCCGTGGGCCGGATGATCTGCTCCACCACGCGGCCCGAATGTTCCAGCTCAAAGGGCCCCGGGGTGGCGGAGACGAAGACCACCTGGCTCACCCGCTCCAGAAACTCCTCAAAGCGAAGGGGGCGGTTGTCCAGGGCCGAAGGCAGGCGGAAGCCGTAGTCCACCAGGGTCTTCTTCCTCACGTAGTCCCCCCGGTACATCCCCTGAAGCTGGGGCACGGTCACGTGAGACTCGTCCAGGAAGACCAGGAAGTCCTCGGGGAAGTAGTCCAGAAGGGTGTAGGGGGGCTCCCCGGGGGCCTTCCCCGTGAAGTAGCGGGCGTAGTTCTCCACCCCCGGGCAGGTGCCCATGACCCGGAGCATCTCCAGGTCGTAGAGGGTGCGCTCCTTGAGGCGCGCCGCATAGAGGACCTCCCCCCGCTCCTCAAAGTAGCGGACCCTCTCCCAGAGCTCCTTCTCTATCTCCTTCAGGATCTCCTCTAGCCCCTCCGGGCTTAGGTAGTGGGTGGCGGGGAAGAGGACGAAGCCGGGAAGCTCGCGAAGCCTTTCCCCCGTGATGGGGTGGACCTGGAGGATGCGCTCCACCTCGTCCCCAAAGAGCTCCACCCGGAGGGGCTCCGTCTCGTAGGCGGGGAAGATCTCCAGCACCTCCCCCCTGGCCCGGAAGCGCCCCGGGGCGAGGTCTATCTCGTTCCGCTCGTAGCCGAGCTCAAGAAGCCGCCCCAGAAGGGCCTCCCGGGGGTAGGGCTTCCCCCTTTCCACCACCAGGTTCCTCGCCCGATACTCCCTCGGGTCCCCAAGGCCGTAGATGGCCGAGACCGAGGCCACCACGATCACGTCCCGCCGGGTGAGGAGGCTTCGGGTGGTGGAGTGCCTTAGGCGCTCAATCTCCGGGTTGATGCTGGCGTCCTTCTCTATGTAGAGGTCCTTCCCCGGCACGTAGGCCTCGGGCTGGTAGTAGTCGTAGTAGCTGATGAAGTACTCCACGGCGTTCTCCGGAAAGAGCTCCCGAAACTCCGCCGCAAGCTGGGCCGCCAGGATCTTGTTGGGGGCGAGGACCAAGGCGGGCCGCCCCAGGGCCTCTATGACCCGGGCCACCGTCACCGTCTTCCCCGTGCCCGTGGCCCCAAGGAGGGTCACGTAGCGCTCCCCCGCCTTCAGGGCCTCCACCAGCTCGGCGATGGCCCTCGGCTGGTCCCCCTTGGGCGCTGGCCCCCGGTAGCGGAAGCTCATCCTTTAGAGTATAGGGCCCCCGCCCGGCCTTGACTGGGGTGGAAAAAGCCCCCCGCCCCTTTGGGGCGGGGGGCAGGGCGAGAGCGCCTAGAACTTGACGGTGTAGCTGATCTTGAAGCCCCGGCCGTAGGAGGTGTTCGCAGGCGTGCGGGCGAGGTCCGTGAGCACGAACTCCCCGTAGGCCACGCTGAGGTTGTAGTAGTCCGCCTGCAGGTAGAAGCCCTCCACCAGGCCGGACTGGGTGCCCGGGGTAGCCGCCCAAGGCCCCAAGATGGGGTCGGGGGAGCGGTAGACCCGGTCACGGGCAAAGTTGAAGGCCTGGTTGCCCGAGCCCACCGTGGGCAGCCCACCAACCACCAGCTTATCCCCCTCGTAGTGGGCGTAGGCCGCGCTCACGTTCACCTTGGGGGCCAGGAAGTCGCTGATCTTGATGCCAAATCGGTAGTAGAGCTCGTAGGTGGTGGTGGGGGTGTTAACCCCGCCGCCCGCAGTGGAGTTCCCTACGTAGTCCGTCTTCCGGTAAGAAACAGCACTGTCCAGGCTGAGGCCGAAGAGGATGGGATCGGTGGAAACCTGCACCCCGGCCTTCAGGGTGGTGTAATCGCCGGTTGGTGCCGCGGGACCCGTGAAGCTGTGGTAGCGGAAGCCCGGGGAGAGGCTCAGAAGGGCCAGCTTGAAGGGCTTGGCCAGGTTGGCGTAGACCTGGATGTCGGTGTAGCCGGGGATGTAGAAGCTGACGTACTGGGCGGTGAGGTTGAGGGTGGGAACCAGGGCGTCCTGGGCCGCGCCGTCATGGGCCACCCGAACGCCGAAGCTAGAGGAGTAGTTCTGGTTCTCGTGGTTCTCGTCGACGGGCAGGTAGTAGTAGACGTTGTTGTAGCTGCCGCCCGCGTTGGCCGGGTTGCTGAGGTCAAAGTACCCGTTGCCGTTATTGTAGTAGCGGTTGTAGAAGCCGGTGAGGCTGAAGCCCCGGAAGGAGCCCAGGGTGAGGGCGGCGCCCAGAGCGCTTTCGTAAGTACCAGGTCCCCCACCGTACGTGGTCTCGCTTTCCGCGTAGCCCTTGAGGGAGAGGGGCCCAAAGCCGACGCTGGCGGAGATGCCCAGGCCGCGGGTGTCGGCGCCGTAAGGGGCGCCCGCCTTCAGCAAACCATAGTAGTTAGTGTCCTCGTTTTCCGACATGCCTGCCTGGCCGTCGGCGTACTGCGGGTCCACGGCGTGGTAGTTGGCGGAGAGGGAGACGGGACCCAGCTTGGTTTCGCCCTGAACGTAATAAGCCCAGTCCGAAAGGGCATTATTGAAGCAGTTGGCCACCGGGCTTCCAGGAGTCTGGGAACAAACCCAGAGGGCCGAGAGGCTCAAGGGACCAAGCTCAAGCCCGCCGTCCACTCCGATGGCGGACCTGTTGCCCAGGTTGGTGGCGTAGTTCAGGGCCAGGTTAAGGGCGGAGAAGGGCTTGAAGGCAGTACGGATACCGAAGTAGTTCCCGTTAAGCGCCGGGCTACCATCCGCACCCGCCGCAGCCACCCCGGCCACCACGGTCACATTGGGGGAGAGGGGGAACTTGGTGGCGGAGAAGGTGGCCACCATACCCTGGCGGGGGTTGGCCGGCTCGGGGTCGTTGTCGTTGGCAAAGAGGTAGTCGTTGAATTTGAAGGCGCTGTTGCTCCGGCTGTAGGCCACGCTGAAGGGCTGGCCGTCCACCGAGCCCTTGACGCTGGCGGCATCGAAGTAGATGGGGGGCACGTTGCTCAAAGCACCGGTGAACGCATCCACGTTGAGGGTAGCGCTGGCCTCGCTCACCGCCACCCCTTGGGCCGCCGGGGCGTTGTTCTTCACCCCGAAGGTGAGGGAGGCACCACCATAAGAAAGGTTCCGTCCAGCGATGATGTCTGCCTTCTGAACGGGCGAGGAGGCGTTACCAAAGGCCCCTGTGGAGAAAGCGTTGCCCGGGAAAAGGCGGTCAACGTCAAAGGCGAGGCCCGTAGAAGTGGTGGTGCCGTAGGTGACGGAGAGGGAGCCCTTGATGGAGTACTGCACCTTGGAGAGGTCGGCCACCTGGGACTCCAGCTTGGAGACCTTCTCGGAGAGGGAGACGAGGTCGGAGCGGAGGGCGGCGGCGAACTCCTGGACGGCGGCCACGTCCTCCTTGGTGGCGAACTCCCCAAAGTTCACCCCCTGGAGGTCGGCGAGGCCCTTCTCCAGGGCGGTCACCCGGTCCTGGAGGGAGAGGACGTCCTGGTTGAGGAGGACGGCGAGCTCGTTCAGGGCCTGGATGGCCTGGGCGTTGGCCTCCACCTGGGTGGAGAGGGCGGCCACGTCCCCCTTCACCCCCTGCACGTCCTCGGAGAGGGCCTGGAGCTGCTCGGCGAGCTGCTGGGCCTGGGCCAGGGCGGTGTCCGCGGCGATGGAGGCGGCCTCCACCCGGTCCATGAGGTCCTGGAGGGCGGCCTGGTCCATGCCGGGCTCGGCCGGCTTGGCCTTCAGCTCCTCAATCAGGCTCTCCAGGCGGGCGATGTCCTCCTTGGTGGCGGCGCTGTCCTCCAGGGCGGAGACCCTAACCCCCAAGGCGGCGAGCTCGGCCGCAAGCTCCTGCACGGCGTTCTTCAGGGCCTCGAGGTCCTCGGGGGAGAGGGCCTGCATAGTGGGGGAGGTGCCCTTGGCCTTCAGCTCCTCCTCAATCTGCTGCAGGAGGCGGTAGATGATGAGGGCCGCCTGGTAGCGGGTGAGGTTCTCGTTGCCCCGGAAGGTGCCGTCCGGGAAGCCGAGGAGGAGCCCCTTGGCCGCCAGGGCCTCCACGGCCTCCTTGGCCCAGTGCCCGGCGGGCACGTCGGAGAACTGGGCTAGACCGAACCCCAAGGAGAGGACGGTCAAAAGCCCGGCCAGTAGCACGACAAGCCTTTTCTTCATAGCTCCCTACACCTCCTTTGGAGGTCTGGGGCTTGGGCGGACGAGTTTCCGCGTTTCCTCTCCGCTTTCTGCCCCGGGTGCAAGGCCAGCGGGCCACCTACGGCCCTCACTTTGACCTTGCGCCCGCAGGTATCATAAAGGGCTCATCGGGGCCTTGTCAAGCCCGGAAGGCTTCCCCTATACTCCCCCTGGGGCTTTTGCCCCTGAAGGCGGGAAGCGCAGGGGGCCTTCTGGCCTCACGAGGTGGCGGACCCCCAAAGGGGGATAACCGGCGAGGGCCGGGAAAGATCGAAGGATCCGCGGATGCCGCCCGGGGTGCGCCCGCCCCGCCCGCCTAAGGACCCCCAAGGGAAAGCCCGCCCCGCGAGGGGGGGACAACCAAGGGGGAGGGCAGACGAGGGGGGCTTCCGCCCCCCGGAGAGGGGGTTTTATGTGCGGCATTGTGGGCTATGTGGGGTTTAGGAAGGCCACGGACGTGCTCTTGGACGGGCTTAGGCGGCTGGAGTACCGGGGGTACGACTCCGCGGGGGTGGCGGTGCGGACCCCGGAGGGGCTTAGGGTGGTCAAGCGCTCGGGGAAGCTCTCGGCCCTCGAGGAGGCCCTGAAGGGGGTGGAGCTTTCCGGGAACCTGGGGATCGGCCACACCCGCTGGGCCACCCACGGGGCCCCCACGGACCCGAACGCCCACCCCCACGCCACGGAGGACGGCAGGATCACCCTCATCCACAACGGGATCTTTGAGAACTACCTGGAGCTCAAGGAGGCCCTGAAGGCTCGAGGGCACGGCTTCCGGTCGGAGACGGACAGCGAGGTCCTGGCCCACCTGGTGGAGGAGAAGTACCGGGGGGACCTCTTCCTCGCGGTGCGGGAGGCCTTGGAAGAGGTGCGGGGGGCCTACGCCGTGGCCGTGATCCACGCCGGGCACGAGGAGATCGTGGCCGCGAGGACGGTGAGTCCCCTGGTCATCGGCCTGGGGGAGGGGGAGAACTTCCTGGCCTCGGACGTGCCCGCCCTCCTCCCCTACACCCGAAGGGTCATCTTCCTCCACGACGGGGACGTGGCCCGGATCACCCGGGAAGGGGTGGAGATCACCGACCTCCAGGGCCGCCCCGTGGCCCGGGAGGCCGTGGAGGTGGACTGGACCCTCGAGGCCGCGGAGAAGGGGGGGTTTCCCCACTACATGCTGAAGGAGATCCACGAGCAGCCCTGGGTCCTGGAGAGCACCCTAGGAGGGCGCCTTCTGGAGGAGGAAGGGGACGTGGCCCTGGACCTCGCCCTGGACCCTAAGGAGGTGGAGCGGGTCCAGGTGATCGCCTGCGGCACCGCAAGCTACGCCGGGCTCTACGGGAAGTACCTCCTGGAGGCCCTGGCCCGCATCCCCACCGAGTGGGACGTGGCCAGCGAGTACCGCTACCGCGATCCCCTGGTGGACGGGAAGACCCTGGCCCTGGCCATCAGCCAGTCCGGGGAGACCATTGACACCCTCGAGGCCCTAAGGGAGGCCAGGCGCAAGGGGGCGAGGACCCTTGGGGTGGTGAACGCCAAGGGCTCCAGCCTCACCCGGGAGGTGGAGGAGGTCCTCTACATCCACGCGGGGCCGGAGATCGGGGTGGCCTCCACCAAGGCCTACCTGGCCATGCTGGCGGCCATGGCCCTCCTCGCCGTGCGCTTCGGCCGGGCCCGGGGGGTTTTGGATCGGGAGGCCTCCCGGGGCCTCATCCGGGAGATGCGCAAGCTGCCCCGCCTGGTGGAGGAGGTCCTGGAGAAGCGGCCCCTCATCGCCCACGTGGCCGAAAAGTACCACCAGGCCCAGGACTTCCTCTTCCTGGGAAGGCACGTCCAGACCCCCACCGCCTACGAGGGGGCCCTGAAGCTCAAGGAGATCAGCTACATCCACGCCGAGGCCTACCCCGCCGGGGAGATGAAGCACGGGCCCATCGCCCTCATTGACGAGCACCTCCCCGTGGTGGTCCTGGCCACCCAAGGCCCCCTCTACGAGAAGACCCTTTCCAACATCCAGGAGGTGCGGGCGAGGGGCGGCAAGGTGATCGCCATCGCCACCGAGGGGGACGAGGAGATAAGGAAGCTCGCCCAGGAGGTGATCTACGTGCCCCAGGTCCACCCCCTCCTCGCTCCCATCGTGAGCGTGGTGCCCCTGCAGCTTCTGGCCTACGAGATCGCCGTCCTCCTGGGGCGGGACGTGGACCAGCCCCGGAACCTGGCCAAGAGCGTGACGGTGGAGTAGGGCCTAGACCAGGCGGAGAAAGACCTCCACCAGCCTCGGGTCCAGGCCCTTGCCGGCCTGGGCCCGAAGCTCCTCCCGGGCCCTCTCGGGGGGCCAGGCGGGCTTGTAGGGGCGCTCGGAGACCAGGGCGTCCCAGACGTCCGCCACGGCGAAGATCCGGGCCTCGAGGGGGATCTCCTCCCCCTTGAGGCCCTTGGGGTAGCCCGAGCCATCCCAGCGCTCGTGGTGGTGGAGGACCACGTTCAGGGCGGTCTTGGGGAAGAAGGGGAGGTCCTTGAGGATCTCCAGGCCCACCTCGGGGTGGGTCTGGACCAGGCGCCACTCCCGGGTGACCAGGGCGGAGGGCTTCTTCAGCACCTCGTCGGGAAGGGCCAGCTTCCCCAGGTCGTGGAAGTAGGCCCCCAGGCGCAGGCCCTCGAGGTCGGGAAAGCCCAGGGCCTTGGCCAGGCGCACGGCGAGCTCGGCCACCCTCTCCGTGTGGCCCTTGGTCTCCAGGTCCCGGCACTCCAAGACCCGGGAAAGGGCCTTGAGGGCGGCCTCCCGGGTGAGGCGGAGGGCACGGAGCTGGAAGAGGCGCTCTAGGGCCTCCTCCAGCCTCTTGGCCACCACCTTGAGGAGGTCCTCGTCCCCCTTGCGGTAGGGCACCCTCTCCCCGAAGGTGGCCAGGGCCAGCACGCCGTACGGCCTGCCCCGGAGCCTTAAGGGAACCAGGAGGGCGGAGCGGAGGCCGAGTTCAACGAAGGGCCTGAGGGCGCCGGGAAAGCGGGCGTAGTCCTCCACGTAGACCGGCCCCTCCCAGAGGCCGGGGTGGCCTAGGTCAGCCCTGAAAGGGCTACCTTGCAGCCCCTGGCCGAAGCGGACGGGGTGGGCCTGGTAGAGGCGGGGGAGGCCCCTGGGGTAGCGGCCCACCATCACCTCCGGGCGCACCTCCCCCTTGCGGAAGCGGTAGAGGGCCCCCCCGTGGTAGGGGGTGAGGCGGAGCAGGGTTTCCAGGGCCTCCCTGGCCATCCCCAGGGGCTCCCGGGAAGCCTCCAGGGAAAGGGAAAGCTCCAGGAGGGCCTTGTGGCGCTCCGCCTCGAGGCGGGCCTCCTCCAAGGCGGCGATCCGGGCCAGGGCCATCCCCGCCGCCTCAGCCAGGGCCTGGGCCAGGAAGGCCTCCTCGGGGAGGATCTCCCCCGCTTCCCCCACGGTGTCCAGGGAGAGCACCCCCAAGACCTGTCCCTTGGGGTCGCGAAGGGGTACCCCCAGGTAGGCCCCGGGCCGGGGCCGGCTCTCCAGGAACACCGCAGAAGGCTCCGCGAGGACGTCGGGAAGGAAGACCATCCTTCCCTCTTCCAGGACGCGCCAGGAAACCCCCTGGCCCCGGCTCAGGCGGAAACCCACCCTCTCGGCGGAAAGCCCCGCCGCGGCCACCAGCTCCAAAACGTCCTCCTCCGGGCGGTAGAGGAGGAGGAGGGCCGAAGCCGCCCGGGTGCTCTCCTTCAGGACCCCCACGGTCTTGCAATAGACCTCCTCCCGGCGCTCCAGGGGGGCGAGCAGGCGGAAGGCCCGGGCCAAGGCCTCGAGGCGCTTCCGCTCCAGGGCCCCGGCACCCATGACCGGGCTATTGTACCAGGGACGGCCCCCGGTCCGCGGGGGCAAAGCCGAGGCGCGGTTCGGCCTCAAAGGCCCGCCCCCAGGGAAAGCGGAGGGAGACGAGGTCAAGCCGCCTCCCCTCCAGCGCCGCGTAAGCCCAGAGGGCGGCCACCCCCTGGGCGCCCGGGGGCAGGGGCTCGGGGTAGCGGGCCCGAAGGTAGGGCCTCCCCACCTCCCCCCACCAGTACTGGAAGTAGGCCTCGGCGAGCCGCAGAAGCCGCCCTTCCCCATTCCCCAGGAAAAGCCCCCCCTGGGCCAGGGCGCTGCCCAGGTTGTTGGCCGGGGTGCCCCAGGCGGCGTAGGCGGCGAGGCGGGCGTAGAGGCCGAGGCCCTGGAGGTAGGCCATGAGCCGAGGGTCGCCCCGGTTCACCCGGGAGAGGTCGGCCAAGGCCACCCTGTGGCGGGCCATGAGGCGGAGAAGGTCCAAAGCGGCCTGCCTCGGGTCCTCCCCCGCGTAGGCGTAGAGGACCAGGTCCGGCCCCTCCTCCAGGGCCGCGGGGCGGGCCGCGGCGCTCCAGAGGAGCCGGGCCGCGGTTTCCCCCAAGGGGAGGCCCTCGTAGGGGGTTACCCGCCCGGCCAGGGAAGGGGTCTCGTAGACCACCGCCACCCGAAGCCCGGGCCTGAGGGCCCGGAGGAGGAGGACCTGCCCCGCCTCATCGGCCCCGGGACGGCTGGGATAGGGCAGGGAAGCCGCCTCCTGGGGTGCGGGGGAGCCCCTTAGGGCGTCGTCCCATACCGCTTCCACATACACCTCAGGAAACCCCGACCAAGGGGAGAGGGCCTTCAGGACCCGAAGGTTCCGTTCCCTTTGGGTGGTGTCCCAGCGGGGCACCACCCCGAAGAGGTAGAGCCTCCCGCCATACCGCACCCGCCAGGAAAGGAGGGGACCCAGGCGGGCCAGGGCGTCCTCCGGGGGCAGGGAAAGGTGGCGGCTCTGAAGTAGCCCTCCGTAGGCTAGGGCGTCCAGGGCAGCCACTAGGCCCTCTCCCGGGTTGGAAAGGAGCCAGGCGCGAAGCCGGGAAAGGTCCGCCCCCTCCGGTCCCCGGTAGGCCTCCCGGGGCGGGCAGAGGACCAACCCCCAGTCGCAGGGGGCCCAGCTGGGCGGACGGTCGTCCAGGGGAAGGTAAAGAAGGGCGAGCAGGGAAGCGGTCCAGCGAGGCCAGGCCCCGATCACCCCGCCGCCTTAGGGGTCTCGGCCTGGTGCGTTTCCTCCAGGTACCTTTCCGCCATCATGGCCGCCCGGGTCCCCGCCCCTACGCTGGTGGTGAGCTGGCGGTAAATGGGGTCGGCCACGTCCCCCGCGGCGAAGATTCCGGGCACCGAGGTGAAGACCTCGTCCCGCACGGCGATATAGCCATCGGGCCTGAGCTCCACCACCCCCTTGAGGAAGGCGGTGTTGGGCTCGTGGCCGATGAAGACGAAGACGCCGTCCGCGGGGTAGAGGTACTCCTCCCCGGTCTTCAGGTTTTTAAGGCGGACCCCCGTCACCTGGTCCTCCCCCAGGATCTCGGTGACGATGTGGGAGAAGAGGAAGTGCATCTTGGGGTTCTGGAAGGCCCGCCTTTGGGCCACCTTGTTGGCCCGAAGCTCGTCCCGGCGGTGGACGAGGGTCACCTTGCGGGCGAACTTGGTGAGGAAAAGGCCCTCCTCCACCGCGGCATCCCCCCCGCCCACCACCACCACCTCCTTGTCCCGGAAGAAGTAGCCGTCGCAGGTGGCGCAGGTGGAAACCCCCCGGCCGTAAAACTTGTCCTCCCCAGGCACCCCAAGCCTCCGGGGATTGGCCCCGGTGGCGAGGATGACCGCCCGGGCCCGGTAGCTCCGCTCGTAGCCCCGCACCAGAAAACCCCCTTCGGCCCTCTCTAGCCCCAAGACCTCGTCCATGACGATCCGGGCCCCGAACTTCTCGGCCTGGGCTACCATGCGGGCCGCAAGCTCAGGGCCCGAGATCCCCTCGGGGAAACCGGGGTAGTTTTCCACCTCCTCCGTCTGGGCGATCTGCCCACCCGGAAGGCCCTTTTCCAGGATGATCGTCTTGAGCTGGGCCCGGCCCGCATAGATCCCTGCGGTGAGCCCGGCAGGCCCCCCACCCACGATGACCACGTCGTAGGCTTCCTCCTCCGGCCTTGCGCCCGAACGAACCCCTAGGGTCAAGTCCATGCCGCCTCCTCCCTCCAGGATACCCCCCAGGATACAGATAGGGGGTATATCACCTAGCCTGGCCCGAGGGGAACGGGACGTCAAGGGGGAAAAACGCAATCCGAGCCGCACCTGGTGACCCCAGGGGGATTCGAACCCCCGTCTCGGCCTTGAGAGGGCCGTGTCCTAGGCCTCTAGACGATGGGGCCGCACGCGGCTCGGATCGCTTTGGTGACCCCAGGGGGATTCGAACCCCCGCCGCCGCCTTGAAAGGGCGGTGACCTAACCGCTAGTCGATGGGGCCAAAAGTTTGGCTGGGGTGCGTGGATTCGAACCACGACCGGCGGATCCAGAGTCCGCTGTCCTACCCTTAGACGACACCCCAGCAGGGCATGCCCGACCCCTCGGGCAGAGGTTATGGTACACTCTGAGGGGCAGATTGGCAAGCCCCATCGGTCCCTATGGAAGAAAGTCTTTTACGAATCCTAAGCCAGTACGTCTCTTCCCGGGCCGCGGAGAACCTCGTGCGCCGGGCCCTGACCCTGGGGAGGCCCTCCCGGCCTGAGGACTGGGCCAGGCTGGTGGAGGAAGGGATCTGGCCCGAGCTGAGGCGGCTCCTTCCCTTCAGGGAGATGCCTCCCGAGCTCAAGGCCTGGGTGCGGGAAAGGCGAAGCCAAGCCCCTCCCGAGGAGGAAGAGGAAGGGGAGGAGGCAGCCCTTTGGGAGGCCGTAGACCTGGAAGACCCCGCCCTCCGGGCCCGCCTGGCCCAGCGCCTGGCCCGCCTCGAGGGGGTGGTCGGGGTGGTGGTGGCCGGGGAAAGCGGCAGGGAGGAGCTCTTCGCCGGGGAGCCCGTCTCCTTGGACCCGGCCCACCTCCTCCTGAGGCGGCAAGGGTACCGCACCTTCTACGCCGTCTTTGGGGAGCGCCTGGTGGCCCTGCGCGCCCTGGGCCAGGGGTATGTGGGGATCGCCGCGCACAAGGAGATCAACGTGGGCCGCCTTCTGCACGGGCTCAGGCGGCTAGTGAACGCGAAGGAGGTGGAGGGATGAAGAGGTGGCTTTTCCTGGCGGCGCTTTTCGGCTTGGCTCTGGCCGCACCCCTACCCCAGGTGTACGACCGCCTGGAGCGGGCCCTGGCCCAGGTGCGCCTGGACAACCCCACCCAGGCCCTGGCGGCCTTGGACCAGGCCCAAGGCCTCTTGCGCCAGGAGGCGGAGGGCCTTCCCCCGGTCCTCCGCGACGCAGCCATGGGCAATCTCCAGGAGGCGCGCCAGGCGGTGGTGCGGAAGAGCCGGGCGGACCTCGAGGCCCGCCTCCTCCTGGTGCGCCACCTCCTGGGTAAGGCCCTCTACGACGGCTTCTTCCAGGCCCCGCAAGGGGAGAAGGCCGCCTACCTCGCCCGCCTGGCCCGGGCCACGGGCCTGGGGCAGGGGGAGGTCCAGGAGGCGATAGGCCTTCCCCCCGAGGAGGCGAGGCGGCGCCTGGAGGGCCGCTACCTGGAGCTTATGGCCCAGGACCTGGCCCAGGCCCTCTCCGCCTCCTCCCGCCCGCAGGCCTACCTGGCCCTGGCCCGGGCCTACGCCCGGTTCCTGGTGGTCCAGGACAGCCCCCAGAGCACCCTAAAGGCCCAGGATTTCGTCCAGACCCTGGCTAGGGTATCCGGAGGGGAGGCCTTCCGCCCCCAGGTTCAGGAGCTGGAGAAGAGGGTGGGCCTCTGGAAAGAGGCCCTCAAGGGGAGCACGGCCCAGGCCGCCCCCCCGCCCCCCCCCGCCCCCCACCCCCCCGCACCCCAGAGCGCGCCCCTCCCCACCCCCCAGGCCCCTCCCCCCAGAACCCCCCTGGCGGAAACCCCCCTTCCCCAGGCGCTCCGGGAGGAGACCAGCCTCCTCCGCCTCGAGCCCGAGGTGGCCCGGCGCGTGGGGGAGGCCCTGGAGCGCATGGCCATCCCCAGCCTGGTGAACTGGCTGGACTTCCTGGACGAGGTGCGCAGCGGCCTGGCCCAAGCCCTGCTGTACACGCAAAACGGCCAGCACGAGCGCTCAAGGGCCCAGCTGGCCTACGCCTACAGCCGCTTCCGCCTCAAGGTCTACCCGGTGGTGGGGGCTTACGCCCCGGACCTGGCCGAGCGCGCCGACCGGCTCTTCCTCCTTATGCAAAACGCGGTGGGCCTGCGAACCGTGGACTTCGCCCTCCTCCTGGGGGAGGTCCAGGAGATGGAGGAAAGGCTCCTCGGGGGCACCCTGGGGCCCTGGCACGGCCTCCAGGTGGAGGTGCAGCTCTTCCTCCTGGGCCTGCCCCGGGCCATCTTCTTCCTCCTGGCCGCGGCCTTGGCCTTCTTTCCCCTCTACCTGATCCGCCTCACCTTCGGGGGCAGGAACGTGTACTGGAACCTCCTGGGGCTCGCCTTCCTCTTCCTGGTGCTTCCCATCGTCACCGAAGGGCTCTCCTACATGGGCTCCATCCTGGCCGAGTACGGGGGCCTGCCCGCCCTGGGGGTGCTCTCCAACCTCTCCGTGGCCCAGGCCCTGATGCCCTACCTGGCCTGGGGGCTCTCCGCCTTCCTGGTGGTGGCCCTGGCCACCGCAGGGCTCCGGGGCATCGCCGCCCAGTTCGGCCTCCTCAAGGAGCGGGGGGCGGAGGTAGTCACCACGGAGGAAAGGCCCTCCTCCACCCTCACCAGCGAGACCATCGTGGAGTGGGACGAGGAGTTCTAGGCCCCCCCGCTCTGGCGCCAGAGCTGGGGGCCCAACGCGGGCTTGCACCCGCATGGGGGCCCCGGTCAACGTATCCGAGACCCCCTTCCTGAGGCTTTCCTTGTGCCTGGGCTCGGATGCGGGGGCTACTCCAAGCGGGTTCCCGGCCCCACCCCGTACCCCCGGGCCCAGTCGGCGGCGGGCATAGGGCGCCTGCCCTCGGGCTGGACCTCGAGGAGGCGGAGGAGTCCCTCCCCCGTGCCCACCAGGACCCCTTCCCGGTCCACAGCCTGCACCACCCCAGGCGCTCCCCGCCCCGGCTCCGGCCGCATCCTGAGGGCCTTCACCCGCCTTCCCCCGTGGAAGAAGTAGCTCCCGGGCCAGGGCTGGACCCCCCGGTGGCGGTTAAAGATGGCCTCGGCGCTCTCCTCAAAGCGCACCCTTCCCTCCTCCTTGGTGAGGAGGGGGGCGTAGCTGGCCTCCCCCTCCTGGGGGACGGGGACGAGGTGGGGAAGCCTCTCCAGCACCTCCAGGAGAAGCTCAATGCCCTTGTCCCGGAGCCTCTCGGAGAGGGCCACCGCGTCCTCCTCGGGAAGGATCTCCGTGCGCCAAACGGCGTAGAGGGGCCCGGTGTCCAGCCCCTCCTCGGTCTTCATGATGGAAACCCCCGTCTCCCGCTCCCCGCGGATCAGCGCCCAGGGGACGGGAGCCGGCCCCCGGTACTTGGGGAGGAGGGAGGGGTGGAGGTTGAGGAAGCCATAGGGGGGCACCTCCAGCACCTCCTTGGGCAGCACCTTGCCGTAGGCCGCGGTGACGGCCACCTCCGGGGAAGCGGCGCGGAAAGCCTCCAGAAACTCCCGGTTGCCCTTGAGCCGCTCGGGCTTGAGGAGGGGAAGGCCGTGGTCCGAGGCGTACCGGGCCACGGGGCTCGGGGCGGGCCTTAGGCCCCTTCCCTGGGGCTTATCGGGCTGGGTCACCACCAGGACCACCTGGTGGCGGCGGCGCAAGGCCTCGAGGACGGGCACCGACCAGGCGGGGGTGCCGAAGAAGGCCACCCTCATCGGGCGAGCTCCTTGAGGCGGGCCCGGGCCTCCTTCTGGAGGCGGGCGAGCTCCTTTCGGTTCTCCTCCAGGAAGGCCTCCCGCTTGGGCCCAGGGAGGCGCTCAAAGAAGAGGATCCCGTCCAGGTGGTCTATCTCGTGCTGGAAAACGCGGGCCATGTACCCCTCCAGCTCCAGGGTGCGAGGCCTCCCCTCCTCGTCCTGGAAGGCCACGCGGAGGCGCTCCGCGCGGGGCACCTCCTCGGAGTAGAGCCCAGGCAGGGAGAGGCACCCCTCTATTCCTTCCACCTGGCCCTCCCGGTGGGTGATCACGGGGTTCGCCACCACGTACACCCGGCGCACCAGGTCCCGGAGCGGCCTCTCCTCCTCCTCGGGCTCGTCCGCGTACTCCACGGCCACGAAGACGCGCTGGGAAAGCCCGATCTGGGGGGCGGCCAACCCCACCCCTCGGGCCTCAAACATGGTCTCCAGCATCTCCTCGGCGAGCCGCTTGATCCCGGCGAAGTCCTGGACGGGGCGGGCCTTCCTCCGTAGCACCGGGTCCCCGTAGAGGCGGATGGGATGGATCATCCTATCTATTCTAGCCCAAGCCGCACCCTTCCCAAAACCTGGCCCAGAGGGCGCACCCCCGGGGGCAGGTCCAAGACCCAAGGCCCCACCACCTCCCCCGGGCGGAAGCCCCCTTGGGGCCTAGCCTCCACCCGCTCCAGGCCCTCCAGGGCCTCCCTAGGCCCCACCACCTCCACCCTCCTCGGGGCGTAGTCCAGGACCTTGAGCCCTGGGGGCGGCTTCACCACCAGGGGCACCTCCTTGCGGAAAAGGGGGGCCTCCCGGGCCACCACCCGCACCTGGGAGGGGGAAAGGTCCACCCCGGGAAGGGGCCCCTGGGGGCCAAAGGCGGTGAGGGGCACCGCCTCCCCCCCAAGGTCCAGCCCCAGGGCCACCACCGCCTCCTCCACCCGGCTCCTCGGCCCCCGGGCCTCCACGAAGGCGGGCTCGGTCCGCACCCAGGCCCCCTGGGCGAGGACCTCCACGGGCAGGGTGCGGGTGAACAGGGCTTCCACCTGGCCCTCCACCCGGGCAGGGCGCACCTCCAGCACCTCCACCCCTTGGGGCACGGCCACCCGCACCTCGCGGCTAAAGGCCCCTTCCGCTCCCGAGAGGTCCAGGTAGGCGGAAACCGGGGGCGTGCCCTCCACCAGGGGGGCAGGCCCCCGGAGGCGCAGGAAGACCTCCTTGGGCGCCCCCTCGGCCACCTGGTCCTGCCCCAGGCCCACCACCCGAAGGGGTACGCTCAGGGCCCTCTCCACCACCGGGGTCCTTTCCCTTAGGGAGTACCAGGCGGCCAGGGCCACCAAAAAGGAGAGGAGGAGGGCGGGCCAGTCACGCATGGGCCAACCCCTTGAGCTTCTCCCGCAGGGCCTCGAGGCTGAGGGGCGGGGAAAGCCGCCCTCCCTCCGCCACCCGGATGGCCCCCGTTTCCTCGCTCACCACGATCACCAGGGCATCGGAGACCTCGGAAAGCCCCAGGGCCGCCCGGTGCCGGGTGCCCAGGCCCATGTGGGCCTCGGAGAGGGGGAAGACGCAGCCGGCGGCGAAGAGCCGGTCGCCCCGGAGGATGGCCCCCCCATCGTGCAGGGGGGTCCCGGGATGGAAGAGGGTCACCAGGAGGCGGGCGGAAAGCCTGGCCTCCACCACCTCCCCGGTGGCCGCGTACTCCCCCAAAGGGGTGCGCCGCTCCAGGGCGATGAGGGCCCCGTAGCGCCGCTCGGCCAGGCGGGCCATCCCCAAAAGGAGCTCTTCCAGGACCAAGGAGGCGGCCCTTGGCCCCTGGGCCCGTCCCAGGCGCTCCAAGAGGCCCCTAAGCTCCGGCTGGAAGACCACGATGAGGGCAAAGGCGCCCAGGGTAGCGGCGTTGCCGAGAAGCCAAGACAGGGTGGAAAGCCCGAGGAGGCTGGCGAGAAACCAGACCAGGAGGTAGACCAGAACCCCCCGCACCAGGTTGAGGGCCCGGGTACCGGAGATGAGCCGCCAGAGGTAGTAAAAGAGGACGGTGACGAGGAGGATGTCCAGGAGGTCGCGCCAGGTGAAGGGCATGGTCTAGGCCAGACCCGGGCCCCCGCCCCCGGCCTCGAGCGCTGCCCCGAAGGAGAGCCTCACCGGAGCCCCCTAGGAGCGGAGCCCCCCTTCCTCCTCCTCCTCGGCCTCCTGGGCCAGGGCCGCGATCTCCTCGGGGGACATCTCGGAAAGGGCCCGAATCGCCTGGAACTCCTCCAAAAGTTCCTGGATCTCCTCCATGGCCTCCTTCAGGGAGAGCTCCCCCTCGCGGTACTCGTCCACCACCTCCTCCATGGCCTCGAGGATCCCCACGGCGGCGCTCGCCTGGGAGAGGGCCTGGGCCAGCTCGGAAAGCCGTTCTGCCAGATCCATGCCCCCATACTACCCCAAAAGCTCCGCCAGGCGGGAAAGCGCCCGCCCGTACTTTTTGGCGAAGGCCCCATGGCGGTAGTCTTCGGGAAAGAGGGCCCCCAGGGAAACCCCCGAGGCCCGGAGGGCCAGGCCGCGGTTATAGACCTGATCCACAAAATGTACGAAGCGCAGGGCATCGTTCTGGTCCTGTATGGGCTCCAGTCCCCTTAGATAGACCGCTTCCACCCCTTCCAGGAGGTAGCGGTAGCGGATGGGGTGGAGGGCGCGGAGGTGGGCCAGGAGGTCGGGAAAGGCGTCCAGGGTCTTGGGCCTCGGGTCCTGGTGAAAGGCCTCCAGAAGCTTCCCGTCGCTCCAGGGCTCGGGGAGGCCTCCGGGGTCGCGGTGGCGGAAATCCTCCCCCTCTATCCGCTCCACGGCGAAGCGGCGGGCGAGCCCTTGGATCTGGTGCCGGAACTGCTCAGCGTTGAACCGCCCCTCCCCCAGGGCGCCGGGCGGCGTGTTGGAGGTGGTGGCCACCCGGAGGCCCCGGTCCATGGCGAGGGAAAGGAAGTGGGTCACCATCTGGGCGTTGCCGGGGTCGTCCAGCTCAAACTCGTCCAGGAAGAGGTACCGGAGGGAGGAAAACCGCCTGACCCCCTCCTTGAGGCCGAGAAGCCCCAGGGTGTAGGTGAGCTCCTCAAAGGTGAGGAAGGCCTTGGGGGAAGGGGCCTCGAGGTAGGCCGCCACCAGGAGGTGGGTCTTGCCCACCCCGAAGCCCCCGTCCAGGTAGATCCCCTGAGGCCCAGGCATCCGGGAGCGCAGGAGGCCCCGGGGACGGTCCCTTACCCAGCTTCGCAGCCGCTCCTTGGCCAGGGCCTGGGAGGGATAGCGGGGATCGGGGCGGTAGGCGGCAAAGGTGGCGCTTCGGAAGCGGGGCGGGGGCACGAAGCCCTGGAGAAGCCTTTCCAGGTCCACCTCGGGATGGCGCTCGGCCAGGCGCATGGTGTATAGCCTAGCGCACCCCTCCTAGAGCCGTCCCTTCTGCTACCCTGGTAGGGTATGGTGCGGCTTTACGGCGTCCCCGGCTGCGGCCCCTGCGAGATCGTGAAGTTGTTCCTGGCCCAGCAGGGCATCCCTTACCTCTTCGTGGACGTCAGGAAGGACGAGGCGGCGGCCCGAAGGGTGGCCGAGCTCCTGGGAAGCCCCACCGCCGGGGTAGTCCTGGAGTGGGAGGGGAGGGTGGAGGCCATCCGAGGGGTGTCCCCGGCGCGCCTCCACGCCTGGCTTGCCCACTACCGGGCCAAGGAGGCCTGAAGGGCCCTCAGGTGGTGGGCCTCGTGGTAGGCGGCGGCCCGTACCCACCCCAGGGCCGTGAGCTCCCCGAAGAAGGGGTGGGGGAAGGTGGCGGGGTGCTGGGGATCGGCCTTGGCCGCCTCCTCCAGGAGGAAGGCCCGGGCCTTGGCCAAGAAGGCCAGGACCTCCTCCAGGGAAAGCCCTCCCTTGGGCCGCACCCCCTCGGGGGCCTGGGGCTTGCCGTCCTTGACCTCCCCGGGGACGAAGGGCACGGGGGGCAGGCTCTCCCCCGCCGCAAGGCGCCTCAGGCGCCGCAGGACCCGGGCGGTGGAGTCCTCCACCAGGGCCACGTGCTCCGCCACCATGAGGGGGGTCCAGGCCCCCTCCCGGAGGGGAGCGAAAAGCCAAGCGGGGTCCGCCTCCCGAAGCAGGGCGAGGAGGGCCTCACGGGTTTCCCCAAGCCGCCTCAGGGCCTCCTCCCAGGTGCCGTAGTCCTCTAACCGAACCATGTCTCAGTGTAAACCAGGCCGTTTTTTTCCTGGCTATAGTGGGCCCATGCGGGTCGTCTTGGTGAGCGAGGCCAAAAACCGCCTCGCCGAGCTCCTCCGCCAGGTGCAGGCCGGGAAGGAGGCCCTCATCCGGGACCGGGGGATGCCCGTGGCCCTCCTCTCCCCCGCCCTGGGCTCTGGGACCCTCCTTCGGCTAGAGCGCCAGGGTCTCCTCCGCCGGGGGAAGGCCCCACCTGGAAGACCTTCCCCTTCCTACCCCTAAGAAAAACGTCCTCTAGGCCCTCCTGGAGGAACGGGAGGAGGGATGAGGTTCTGGGACACCTCGGCCCTGAGCCGGAGGAGGCGGGAAGGGGTCCTTAAGGACGAAGACCCCGCCTTGGCCCTAAAGCGCCTTCGGAGGCGCAAGGCCGCCTGGCACGAGGTCCTCCCCGCAGAAAGGGTGCGCCGGGAAGCCCTCCGCCTCCTCCAGGCCCACCCCTTGAGGACCCTGGACGCCCTTCCACTGGCTTCCCTTCTGGTGGCGGCCGAGGTCACCCTGGACGGGCGGCTGGCCCTAACGGCCTCCTTGGAGGGCGTTCCCGTGTTCGGACCTTCGGTATAATCCCCCCATGCTTACCGTGGACCTCTCGGGCAAAAAGGCCCTGGTCATGGGGGTCACCAACCAGCGGAGCCTGGGCTTCGCCATCGCCGAGAAGCTCAAGCGGGCGGGGGCGGAGGTGGCCCTAAGCTACCAGGCGGAAAGGCTCCGCCCCGAGGCGGAGAAGCTCGCCGAGGCCCTGGGAGGGGCCCTCCTCTTCCAGGCGGACGTGACCCGGGACGGGGAGCTGGACGCCCTCTTCGCCGGGGTAAGGGAGGCCTTTGGGGAGCTGGACTACCTGGTTCACGCCATCGCCTTCGCCCCCCGGGAGGCCATGGAGGGGAGGTACCTAGACACCAGGCGCCAGGACTGGCTTTTGGCCCTCGAGGTCTCCGCCTATTCCCTGGTGGCCGTGGCCCAGAGGGCCGAGCCCCTCCTCCGGGAAGGGGGCGGGATCGTCACCCTCACCTACTACGCCAGCGAGAAGGTGGTGCCCAAGTACAACGTGATGGCCATCGCCAAGGCGGCCCTCGAGGCCAGCGTCCGCTACCTGGCCTTTGAGCTCGGGCCCAAGGGGGTGCGGGTGAACGCCATCTCTGCGGGCCCTGTGCGCACCGTGGCGGCGCGGAGCATCCCCGGCTTTTCCAAGATGTACGATCGGGTGGCGCAGACCGCCCCCCTAAAGCGCAACGTGACCCAGGAGGAGGTGGGCAACCTCGGCCTCTTCCTCCTCTCGCCCCTCGCAAGCGGCATCACCGGGGAGGTCATCTACGTGGACGCCGGGTACCACATCATGGGGATGGAGGTCTAGGAGAAGGGCCGGCATCGGTTCACCGGGTCGAGCCCGGAAGCGCGGGATAGCTTTTCCCCTCCCCTTCGCCCCGTGGAGGGCGCCCTGGGGCTCGTGGCCGGCAACCCCCAGGAGAACTTGGACTTCTACCTGCGGAGCGTGACCAGGACGACCCGGCCAGGAACGTGGCCTGCCCAAGGGTCCTCCTTCCCCCATGGGCTACCATGGAGGGGATGAGGCGACCTACCCCCACGGTCTGGGTGGGCCGCGTCCCCATCGGGGGCGGCCACCCTGTCGCCGTGCAGTCCATGACCAACACCCCCACCCGCGAGGTGGAGGCCACCACAGCCCAGATCCTCGAGCTCCACCGGGCGGGGAGCGAGATCGTCCGCATCACGGTGAACGACGAGGAGGCGGCCCGGGCCGTCCCCGAGATCAAGGAGAGGCTTTCCGCCGAAGGGGTGGAGGTGCCCCTGGTGGGCGACTTCCACTTCAACGGCCACCTCCTCCTCCGCAAGCACCCCCGGATGGCCGAGGCCCTGGACAAGCTCCGCATCAACCCGGGCACCCTGGGCCGGGGGCGGCACAAGGACGAGAACTTCGCCGAGATGGTGCGGATCGCCATGGACCTGGGCAAGCCCGTAAGGATCGGGGCCAACTGGGGAAGCCTGGACCCCGCCCTCCTCACCGAGCTCATGGACCAAAACGCCAGGCGCCCCGAGCCCAAGGAGGCCCACGAGGTGGTCCTCGAGGCCCTGGTGGAGAGCGCCGTCCGCTCCTATGAGGCCGCTTTGGAGATGGGCCTTGGGGAGGACAGGATCGTCCTCTCGGCCAAGGTGTCCAAGCCGAAGGACCTGGTATGGGTCTACCAGGAGCTCGCCCGAAGGACCCAAGCCCCCCTCCACCTCGGCCTCACCGAGGCCGGGATGGGGGTGAAGGGGATTGTGGCCTCGGCCGCCGCCCTTGCCCCCCTCCTGCTCGCGGGGATCGGGGACACGATCCGGGTCTCCCTCACCCCGGCCCCGGGCGAGCCCCGCACCAAGGAGGTGGAGGTAGCCCAGGAGATCCTCCAGGCCCTGGGGCTTCGCACCTTCGCCCCCGAGGTGACGAGTTGCCCGGGGTGCGGCCGCACCACCAGCACCTTCTTCCAGGAGCTCGCGGAGGAGGTGAACCGCCACCTCAAGGCCAGGCTCCCCGAGTGGAGGGCCCGCTACCCCGGGGTGGAGGGGCTCAAGGTGGCGGTGATGGGCTGCGTGGTCAACGGCCCCGGGGAGAGCAAGCACGCCCACATCGGCATCTCCCTCCCCGGCGCCGGGGAGGAGCCCAAGGCCCCCGTTTACGCCGACGGGAAGCTCCTCGCCATCCTCAAGGGGGAGAGGATCGCCGAGGAGTTCCTCGCCCTCGTGGAGGCCTACGTCAAGGCCCGCTTTGCCCCGAAGGCCTGATGCGACCACCCTGGGCCCCGGCCGTATGCTGCCCTTTTCCTTCCATATAGAGGCCCGCTCGGGAAGGGCCCGGGTGGGAAGGCTTTTCACCCCCCACGGGGCGGTGGAGACCCCCCTCTTCATGCCCGTGGGCACCCAGGGCTCGGTGAAGGGCCTCCTGCCCAGGGACCTCAAAGAAATCGGGAGCCAGGTCCTCCTCGCCAACACCTACCACCTCCTTTTGAGGCCTGGCCCCGAAAGGGTCCAGGCCCTCGGGGGGCTCCACGGCTTCGCGGGCTGGAAGGGCCCCTGGCTCACGGACTCGGGGGGCTTCCAGGTGATGAGCCTCGGGCACCTGCGCCGCCTGGACGAGGAAGGGGTGGTCTTCCGGAGCCACCTGGACGGGAGCCTGGTGAGGCTCACCCCCGAAAGGAGCGTGGAGGTGCAGGAAGCCTTAGGAGCGGACCTCATCATGGCCCTGGACGAGTGCCCCCCCTACCCCTCCTCCCGGGATTACCTGGAATCCTCCCTGGAAAGGACCCTCCGCTGGCTGGAGCGAAGCCTCAAGGCCAAGACCCGGGCCGACCAGGCCCTCTTCGGCATCGCCCAGGGGGGAACGGACCCCGAGCTCAGGAGGCGCTCCACCCTGGAGACCCTCCGGTTTGACCTCCCGGGGTACGCCATCGGGGGCCTGGCCGTGGGGGAGCCCAAGGAGGCCATGTTCGCCATGGTGGACCTCTCCACCGCCCTCCTCCCCGAAGGCCGCCCCCGCTACCTCATGGGGGTGGGCCACCCCGAGGACCTGGTGGCGGCGGTGGCCCTGGGGGTGGACCTCTTTGACTGCGTCTACCCCACCCGGACGGGCCGCTTCGGGAGCGCCCTCGTCCCGGAGGGGCGGCTCAACCTGAAGAACGCCCGCTTCCTGGAGGACAAGGGGCCCTTGGAGGAGGGGTGCGACTGCTACGCCTGCCGGACCTATAGCCGGGCCTACCTCGCCCACCTGGTCCGCGCGGGGGAGATGCTCGGGGGGATCCTCCTCTCCCTCCACAACCTCCGCTACCTCCACCGGCTCCTCGAGGGGGCCCGGGCCGCCATCCGGCAGGGATGCTTCGCGACCTTCGCCCTGGCCTTTGCGGAAAGGCGCTTCGGCAAGGCGGTGCCCGCCTGGTTCCGGGAGGCCCTGGTCCGAGGCGGCCACCTCCCCGGCTAACCCTCCCGGTAGAAGCGGCTTCTCCGATAGTAGTCCTCTAAGAGAAGCTTAAAAAAGGCGGCGGCGGGCACCCCCAGAAGGGCCCCCCACAGGCCGAAGAGGCTTGCCCCCACCAGGATGGCGGCGATGGCGGTCACCGGGTGGAGCCTGGTGGCCCGGCCCACGATGAGGGGGCCCAGGAGGTTGCCCTCCAGCTGGTTGGCGAGCCAGAGGACAAGGAAGGCGAGGAGCACCTTCAGCCAGCCCCCGGTGGCGGCCAGGAGGAGGGCGGGAACCCCGGAGACGATCACGCCCACGAAGGGGATGAGGTTGAAGACCCCGGCCAGAAACCCCAGGCTCGCCGCCAGGGGCACCCCCACCAAGGAGAGCCCCACCCCCACGAAGGTGCCCACGAAGAGGGCTACCAGGAGCTGGCCCCGGACATACCCGCCCACGCTCCGGTCCAGCTTGGCCGCAAGCTCCCCCACCAGGGGCTGGTAGGGCTCGGGAAAGGCCAAAAGGGCCGCCCGCCCCAGGCGGGGAAGGTCGTAGAGGAAGTAGATGGAAAGCGTCAAGGCCGTGAGGAGCTGGAAGACCCCGCCCACCAGGGAGGCGAAGAAGCCGAGGAGGTTCCCTCCCTGGGAGAGAAGCCCCTGCGCCAGGCGCACCAAGGTCTCCAGAAAGCTTTGCAAAAGGCCCTGCAGGTTGCGGCTCACCTCCCCCAGGATAGGCCTCAGGCTCTCCGGCAGGGGCACGGCCCGGATCCGGTCAGGAAGGCCCACGAGCCAGGCCAGGAAAGGATCCAGGAGCCGGGGAAGCTCCTGGGCCAGGCGGGAAAGCTCCAGCACCGTCTGGGCGGTGAGGAAGGAGGCCAGGCCCAAAAAGAGGCCAAGGCCCACATAGACCAGGGCCACCCCCAGGACCCGGGGTAGCCTCCTCGCCTCCAGAAAGCGCACCACGGGATGGGCGAGGTAGGCGAAGGCGAAGGCGGCGAGCAGGACGGAAAGGGCGGGCCAGACCCGAACCAGAAAGAGGTAGGCCAGGTAGAAGAGGAGGAGGTAGACCAATACCCGCACGTAGGGGTTCTGCCAAACCTGGACGAAGGCCTGGCGCATGGGGCCTATTCTAAGCCGAAAAAGGTCCGGGCCCTGCGCAACAGTTCGTCTGGGGAGAGCCCCTGGAAGAGGAAGGGGCTGCGCCCTGGAGGCCCCTCCCAGATCTCCAGGAGGAGGCGGGGTGGGCCGCCCTGAAGGCCCGTGCGCCCCACGTAGCCCACGGGGTCCCCCCGGGCCACCCGCTGCCCCACCTTTAGGCCCCGGTAGGGGGCCTCGAGGTGGGCGTAGACGGAGGTGCGCCCGTCCGGGTGGCGGATCCAAACCTGGAGGCCCTTCAGGCGGTCCAGGTCCTCCGGGGAAGCCCCTCCCCTCACCCTTTCCATCAGGGCCTTATAGGCCTCTGGGCCCGGCTCCTGGTAGGCCTGGTCCACCCGGACCACCTCTCCTGAGGCCACCGCCACCACGCCCGTCCCCAGGACCACGGGGACGCAGGCCTCCCCTGGCCGGAAGACAAAGCCCGCGCTCACCCCCTTGCGGTAAGGACGGGGGGCATTCGGCAGGTCCTCGGGGCGGGAGGGCAGGCAGGCCCCGGGGAGGGGAAACCGGTACCCCTCCGGGGCCAGGGCGGCCTTCTTTTCCCAAAGACGCACCTCTTGGCGCAGAGCGGCGAGCTGCCTGCCCCTCACGGCGAAACCGAAGGTCACCACCAGGGCGTAGAGGGCGAGGGCCAGGAGGAGGTAGTGCCCCGGCTTCGGGTTCATACCCCAAGTCTAAGGGGGGCCTGGGGAGGCCTGCCTCCCCAGGCCCCCTTCTTTGCCACCTAGAGAAGCTTCAGGAGCTCCTTCTTCACCTCCTTGGCGGAAAGGCCTTCCAGCTTCAGGCCCTTAGCCCTCTCTAGAAGCTCGTAAAGCTTAGGGATATGGCTCGTGGCCACGCGGAAGGTGACCTCCTGGCCCGCCACCTTGACCCGCACCTTCTGCAGGTTGGGGTACTGGCGGCGCTTGGAGATGCCCGTGGTCTTCCGGCCCACGCCCCCTTCCCGCTTCGCCTTGCCCCTTCGCTCAATGGAGTTGGCCACGATGGGCCGCTTTCCGCTTAGCTCGCACACCTTGGACATCGCACCCTCCCGTGCCCGAAGGCAAACCCTTAGGAGTATAGCATAGGGTAGACTCTCGGGGATGCCCACGGTGCTCGTACCCCTCCTCCTGGCCCTGGACCAGATCCTGAAGCTTTGGGCCCTGGAGCACCTCTCCCCCATCCCCAGACCCCTGATCGGGGACCTCCTCTACCTCACCCTGGTGCGGAACACGGGGGCAGGCTTCGGCCTCCTCCAGGGCCAGGCCTCCCTTTTGGGCTGGATGAGCCTCCTGGTGGGGGGGGTTCTCCTCTACCTCCTGGGCCACCGCCGCTACCCCCTGGGGTGGACCCTGGGCCTCTCCCTGCTGGCGGCCGGCGCCTTAGGCAACGGCATAGACCGCCTGGGCCGGGGGTGGGTGGTGGACTACCTGGACCTGGGGACCAGCCTCCCCCTCATCGCCCATTTCCCCGTCTTCAACCTGGCGGACGTGTGCGTGACCCTAGGCGCCCTCTTCCTCCTCCTTAGCCCCAGGCGGCGGCGCCGCTACTGAGGCCGCGCCTCGAGGACCCGGGCGAAGCGCTCCAGGGCCTTCCTCAGGTTCTCCTCGCCCGTGGCGTAGGAGAGACGGACGTGGCCAAAGGCGGCGAAGTCCGTGCCGGGAACCACGGCCACCCCCGCCTGCAGAAGCCGCTCCGCCGCCTTGACCTCGTCTGCGGCCAAGGGAGAGGTGTCCATGAGCACGTAGAAAGCCCCGCTGGGACGCACCGCCCTCAGGCCGATCCGGTGAAGGCCCTCCAGGAGCAGGTCCCGCCGCCTGCGGTAGGCCTCGCGGGCCATCTCCACGAAGGCGCGGGAGGCCTCGAGGTTGGTGAGGGCCTCGAGGGCCGCCCACTGGGCGATGGTGTCGGGGCTCGTGGTGGACTGGCTGGAGATGTCGGCCATGGCCCGGATCACCGCCTTGGGCCCGCAGGCGTAGCCGATGCGCCAGCCCGTCATGGCAAAGGCCTTGGCCGCCCCGTTCACCGTGAGGGTGTGCTCGGGGGCCACGCGCCCGGGGGAGAAGTGGACCCCCTCGTAGATGAGGTGCTCGTAGATCTCGTCGGAAACCAGATAGAAGTCGTGCTCCAGGGCGAGTTCCGCCAGGGCCTTTAGGACCTCCTCGGGGTAGACGGCCCCCGTGGGGTTGTTGGGGGAGTTGACCACGAGGACCTTGGTCCTTCCCGTGATGGCCCGCTTCACCCTCTCGGGGTCGGGGACGAAGCCCTCCTCGGGAAGGGTTTCCACCTCCACGGGCACCCCGCCCGCCAGGCGCACCATCTCCGGGTAGCTCACCCAGTAGGGGCGGAGGAGGATGACCTCGTCCCCGGGGTCCAGGAGGGCCTGGAAGAGGTTGAAGAGGGCCTGCTTCCCCCCCACGGTGACAAGGGTCTCCTCGGGGGTGACCTCCAGGCCGTTTTCCCGGCGGAACTTCTCCGCCAGGGCCTCCCGGAGCTCAGGGATCCCAGCGGGGGGGGCGTACTTGGTCTTGCCCTGGGCCAGGGCCCGCCTCGCCGCCTCCTTCACGTGCTCGGGGGTGTCAAAGTCGGGCTCGCCGGCGGTTAAGGCCACCAAGTCCACCCCCTTCCGCCTGAGCTCGAGGGCCTTGGCGTTCACCGCCACCGTGGCCGAGGGCTTCAGGGCCCGGACCCTTTGGGAGAGGCTGCGCATGGCCTAAGTATACGCGGGGAGAAGGGGGACGTGGCGGAAGGCGAGGCCCTTAAGGAGGTGGCGCGCCGGGGGCGAAAGCGGCGTGTGGGGCGGCGCTACCGCCTCTACCTCTTCGCTTCCCGGGTGCGGAAGGAGGCGGGCCCCAAGCTCGGAAGTCCTTCGCCGCCTGAAGGAAGCCCTCTAGGCCCCCGCCGGCTGAGGCAAGGGCATCCTCCTCCAGGCCCCGGCCCTTCCCCCCACCACCCTCAGGCCCAAGGGCCGCACCTCGGCCCGGTAGACCGAGGCCTCCGGGAGGAGTTCCCCGTCGGCGTGGGCGGGGACGGGCTGGGCGAACTCCACCGCCACCTCCCTCCCAGCCAGGGCCAGGATCTGGGGATGGCCCAGGTGGCGCCCGAGGAGGAGGCGGGGGAGGATGAGGGCCACCCCAAAGCGGGACAACTCCCGGGCAAGGACCAAGGCCAGGAGGCCGTCCCGGGGATCGGCCATGGGGGCGATGGGGATGCCCCCGCCGTACATGGGCCCGTTCATGGCGGCGAGGAGGAGCATTTTCCCCCGGTGGACCTCAGCCCCGTCCACCACCACCCGGCCCTCGGGGAGCCTGAGGTCCTTGAGGACGGCGAAGAGGGCGTAGAGGTAGCGGGGCATCCCCCGGAGGAAGGGAGGGGCGGAGAGGGCCCTTTGGGCCACCAGGGCGTCAAAGCCTATCCCTAAGGAGGCCCCGAAGGGCTCCCCGTTCACCAGGCCCAGGTCTATGGCCTCCTCGGGGGCGAAGAGGGCGAGCTCCAGGGCCTGGGGCCAGGACAGACCCCTAAGGCCCAGCATGCGGGCGAAATCGTTGCCGCTGCCGATGGGCACCACCCCCAGGACCTTCTTCGTGCCGAAGAGGCCCCTAAGGGCCTCGTGGACCGTCCCATCCCCCCCCACGGCCACCACCCGGGCTCCCTCGGGGGCCTGGCGGGCGAGCTCCGTGGCGTGGCCGGGACCCTCGGTGAGGAAGGCCCTCGCCCCCCGCTCGCGGGCCGCCTTGAGGATGGCCCCGGAGAGCCTACCCACCTTGCCGCGACCCGCGGCGGGGTTCACGATCACCCACTGCTCCACCCCCGTATTCTAGGGCCATGGGCCTCCTCGCCCACTTCCTCCGAGGGCCCCACAAGAAGACCACCCTCCTCCTCACCCGGGCGGGCCCCGTGGAAAACCCCCACCACCTCCTCTACAGCCACCCGGGCCTCCCCCTCGCCCTCGAGGGCCGGGAAGCCCTCCTCGCCCTCCTCCCCCTCCTAAGGCGCTTCCCCATCGCCCACGTCTACGCCGCCGACAGCCTCGCCGAGGCCGAGGCGGCCGGGCTCCTCGCCGGGGCCTTAGGGGTGCCCCACACCCTCCTCCCCGAGCTTCGGGAGAGGCACTGGGGCCTTTGGGAGGGGAAAAGCTTCGCCGAGGTCCAGACTTCCTTCCCCGAGGCGGTGCGCGCCTGGCTCCGGGACGAAGCGGGCTTCGCCCCGCCCCAAGGGGAAAGCCTCCTAGAGGCCTGGGCGCGCGGGAAACGGGCGGTGAAGGACCTCCTCGTGCGGCACGCCGGGCAGGCCCTCCTCCTCGTGGGCAACTGCACCCTCAACCGGGCCGCCCTGAGCCTCGCCCTACCCCTCCCTCCCGAGGAGGGCCTCCGGGTGGAGCAGGACTACGCCAGGCTTTCCGTGGTGGACTTCTACGGGGAGGAGGGGGTGGTGAAGGCCCTGAACCTGGGGTTAGACTGAGGGCATGATCCGGCCCCTGGCCAGGAGCGACCTCCCCGGGCTCCTCAGGCTCCTCCACCACATGGACCAAAGCCCCGAGCGGGGGGTTCTCGCCCCGGAGGCCAGGGACCTCGAGGGCCTGGCCGAGGAGCTGGAGGACGGCCTGGTCCTGGTGCGGGAGGGGGAGGTGGAGGGCTACGTGGGCCTTTACCCCTTCTGGGACGGGGCGGCCCTGGAGGGCCCCCTGGCCTACCGGAGGGAGGACCTCCCCTCCCTCCTGAAGGCCGCGGAGGAGCGGGCCCAAGGGCTTAGCCTGGAGAGGCTCTACGCCTTCCCCCGGGAGGAGAACCAGACCCTGCGCAAGGCCCTGGAGGAGGCGGGCTTTGGCCTCCTCCACCTCACCTACTTCTTCGTGAAGCGGCCCGAGGGCCTGGGCTACCCCGTTCCAGAAGGCGTGCGGGTGGAGGAGGGCTTCCCGGGGGCCGAGATCTACCGGGAGCTCTACCGGAAAAGCGAGGAGGGTTGGGCCCTAAGGCTCAAGTGGACGGACGAGGAGCTTGAGGAGCACTTCCAGGACCCGGCCGTGCACCTCCTGGTGGCCTACCAGGGGGAGAACCCCGTGGGGATGGCCGAGGTGGAGCTGGAGGGGAGGGAGGCGAGCGTAGCCTACATCGGGGTCGTGCCCGAGGCCCGGGGGCGGGGGATCGGGAGAACCCTCCTCTCCGAGGCGGCGCGGCTTGCCCGAAGGAAGGGGGCGGACCTCTTAAGGGTCCGGGCCCACCACCACGAAACCGGGGCCCTGGAACTCTACCGCAACCTGGGCTTCCACCTCGAGGAGGCCGTGGCCACCTACGCTAAGGAGCTCAGGGCGAGCCGGTAGGTTCGGGCGTGGGCCTCCACGGTGAGGCGGGGGTCGCGGTTATACCCTCCGCCCATGACCACCACCAAGGGTACCCCGAGCCGCTTGACCAGGGCGAAGACCCTTTGGTCCCGCTGTTCCACCCCTTCCAGGGAAAGGGCAAGCCTCCCGAAGCGGTCCCCCTTCAGGACATCCACCCCGGCGTTGTAGAAGACGAGGTGGGGCCGGAATCCCTGGGCCCGCTCCAGGGCCTCGTCTAGGGCCCTCAGGTAGGCCTCGTCCCCTACCCCGTCCGGCAGGCCCACGTCCAGGTCGCTTGCCTCCTTCTTCAGGGGGTAGTTCCGCTCCCCGTGGAGGGAGAGGGTGAAGACGGAAGGGTCCCCCTGGAAGAAGACCGCTGTGCCGTTCCCCTGGTGGGCGTCCAGGTCCACCACCAGCACCCTCCCCGAAAAGCCCCTGGCCCTGAGCCAGCGCACGGCCACGGCCACATCGTTGAAGAGGCTATACCCCTCGGCCCGGTCAGGGTAGGCGTGGTGGGTGCCCCCGGCGAGGTTGAGGCCGAGGCCCTCCCTTAGGGCGTCCTCCGCCGCAAGAAGGGTTCCCCCGGCGGCGTGGAGGGCCCTCCGGAGGAGGGAGGGGGTAAAGGGGAGGCCGAGCCTAAGGGACTCCGCCCGGGAAAGCCCCTCCCGGAAAAGCCTCTCCAGGTAGGCAGGGTCGTGGGCCAGGAAGAGGGCTTCCCGAGGGACCTCGGGGGCGGGAAGGACGGGGAGGAGGCCCTTCAGGGCCTCGGCCACCCCCCGGTACTTGTAGAGGGGGAAGGGGTGCCCCTCGGGCAGGTCCAGGGAAAGGTGGGCCGTGGAGTAGGCCTTCACGCCCCCATTCTGGCAGAATGAGGGGGAAGCGTGCGCCTCCTCCTCCTTTCCGACCAGGTCCACCCCCACATCTACTCCCCCCGCTTTCCCGAAAACCTTCCCCCCTTTGACCTGGTCCTGGCGGCGGGGGACCTGCCCGGGGCGTACCTGGAGTACGTGGCCGCCAAGGTCCAGGTGCCCGTCCTCTTCGTGCCCGGAAACCACGGGGAGGAGTGGGTGTGGGAGGAGGGGAGGCGGAAGCGGCCCGGGGGGGTGGTCAACCTCCACGGCCGGCTTTTCCGCTACCGGGGCCTCTTCCTCTACGGCATCGGGGGCGTCCCCCGCTACCGGGAGGGGGAGGGGCAGCTCGCCCCGGGGGCGCTCTTCCACCTGGCCCTGAAACCCTTCCCCGTAGCCTTCCCCCGAAGGCTTCTAACCGGCCACGGGGTGGACATCCTCCTGACCCACGCCCCGCCCCCTGGGCCCACGGCCGGGGAGGACTTCGCCCACCGGGGGGCCTCCGCCTTCCTCCTCTTCCACCGCCTCTTCCGCCCCAGGCTCCACGTCCATGGCCACACCCCCCTTCTCGGGGCGAACCCCAAGAGGCGGCACCGCACCCCCCTGGGCGTAGAGGTGGTCCACGCCCAGGGCTACGCCCTCATCGGGCTTCCCTGATCTGGCCTCGTAGGCGGCCACCGCCAGGTTCAGGGAGCGCACCTGCCCCGGCATGGGGATCCTGAAGCGGGCGAGGACCTCCTCGGGAAGCCCCCGGGTCTCGGGGCCGAAGAGGAGGTAGTCCCCCTCCTGGAAGCGGGCCTGGTAGAGGGAGGTCTCCCCCCGGGCGGTGAAGGCCCACACCCTCGCCCCCGGGGGCAGGCCCTCCAGGAAGGCCTCAAAGGAGCCGTGGACCCGGAGGTCCACGCGGGGCCAGTAGTCCAGGCCCGCCCGCCGGAGCTTGGGGCTAGAGAGGAGGAAGCCCAGGGGATGGATGAGGTGGAGGGTGGATCCCGGGTGCGGGCGATGTTTCCGGCGTTCTGGGGGATCTCGGGTTGGTGGAGCCTCACCGCCTCCGGTACCGGGTGGCCGCTCCCCGGCCCAGCCGTTCCGCCCGCCCCTCCCGGATCAGGCGGCCTAGGAGGTTCAGGGCGCCTTTTCGGGAAAGCCCGAGGGCCCTTTCCACCTCGAGGCGGCGCCGCGGCACCTCCAGGAGGGCCAGGGCCCGCTCCGCCAGGGGGTCTTTGCGGGCCAGGTGGTACCGGCCTCCCTCCCGACGCACCAGCCCCATCCTTTCCATGCGGGCGAGGACCCGGCGCGCGGCCTCCTCGGGGAGCTGGAGGGCCCGGGAAAGCTCCTCCAAGGGGGCCTCCCCCACCCGGCGCAGGTGGGCCACGGCGATCAGGTGGTCCAGGCTGAAGGCCCCGAGGCGCTCCTGAGCCTCGGCAAGCTCCCGCACGAAGGCCTCGTCCAGCTCAGGGTTGTAGAGGACCAAGGTCAGGGCCTCGGGATACAGGCGGTACTCCGGGGGCTCCTTGCCGTGCTTGAGGAGGAGGCGGTACATCTTGCCCACCCCGCTCCCCGCCCGCTCCACGTAGCCCAGGCGGTAGAGGGCCTCGGCCAGGCGGGGGTTCCGCCGCTTGGGAGGGTGGCGGAGGACGTTTTCCGGGGTGATCCCCGGGGGGAAGCCGCCGGGGTTGGAGACCTCGAGGCGGTCCCGGTGGTGGTGGACCTGGATGGCGTCCAGGCTCTGCCAGTCCCGGTGGACCAGGGCATTGAGGAGGGCCTCGCGGTAGACCTCCTGGTCAAAGTCCCAGATCTCTATGCGAAAGAGGCCCACGGTGAGGTAGCGCACCCGGTTCCGGGCCTGGATCAGGTCGCGAAGCCTCTCCAAAAGGGCGGGGATGGGCCGGAGGAGGTCCTCCCGGAAGCGGTAGCCCTCCTCCCCCTCGTGGTAGTAGTAGCTCACCTCGGCCTGGGGGAGAAGCCGCCTTAAGGCGAGGGGCGTCCCCGCGAGGAGGAGGCCCGCCACCGTGGGGCGCTCCTCCCCTTCCACCCGCTCCAGGAGGCCCAGGGCGAAGAGGAGCTCCAGGTCGGGCAGGGCGGCCAAGGCGCTCCCCCGCTCCTCGAGGAGGCGCCGGAGGCGGAGGACCTCCAGGGGGTCCAGATCGGAGAGGCTCGCCGCCGGCAGCACCTGGGCGGTGAAGTCCGGCTCGGGCAGGGCCTGGCCCATCCGCAGCTCCGTGAGGCGCCTCCCGTCCCAAAAGGGCACCCGACCCGCCCCTACGGCGATGGCGGCGGGGCTTTGGGGCACGTGCAGGGCCAAAACCCGCCCCTCTGGCCCCTCCACCACCTCCACGTAGGGCAGGAGAAGGCCCTGGGTGAGCTGGAAGAGGGCGTGGGTGATCTGGAGGGGGTGGATCTCCGAGGCCCCCAGGACCTTCCCCCCCCGGCTGACCCCCAGGAAGAGAACCCCTCCCTTGTGGTTGGCGAGGCCGGCGGCGTAGCGGGCCAGCTCCTCCGGGGAAAGGTCGGGGGGAAGGAAGAGGGTGCGCTCGTCCTGGCCTAGGGCAAGGCGTTCCTTAAGCTCCTCCCACGTCACGGCCCCCAGTTTACGGGAGGCCCGACAGGCGTAGGACTGGGCGTGCAGGGCGAAAGAGATTTTCGCGACATTGTCCCATTCATGGGTTACATTTGGCGGATCACTCCCGGTAAAATATGCTGTTTGCACCTATAGCGATTGCATATCGTCAATTTATCTCTTGACATTATGCAAAGAGAGGTCTACCCTATTCCCCAAGGAGGTGGGCATGCGGCACCTGGGAACCTTAAGAGGCGTAGCGGCGTTGGGACTTTCGGGTCTGGCCCTGGCGGAAGGGGTGAACGGGGCGGACACGGCCTGGATGCTGGTCTCCACGGCCCTGGTCCTCCTGATGACCCCAGCCCTGGCCTTCTTCTACGGGGGGCTCGTCCGGAGCAAAAACGCCCTGAACACCATGATGATGAGCTTCGCGGCCCTGGCCTTCGTGGGCGTGGGCTGGGCCCTTCTGGGGTACACCCTGGCCTTTGGGGACGGCGGCCGCTTTCTGGGCAGCCTGCAGCACCTCTTCCTCAAGGGGGTAGGCCTCGAGGCCAAGGGCACCATCCCCCACATCCTCTTCCTGGCCTTCCAGGGCACCTTCGCCATCATCACCGCCGCCCTGGTCTCGGGCTCCGTGGTGGAAAGGATGCGCTTTCCCGCCTACCTGGCCTTCCTCACCCTCTGGGGGCTTCTCGTCTACGCCCCCATAGCCCACTGGGTCTGGGGCGGGGGATTCCTGGGCGCCCTGGGCGCCTTGGACTTCGCCGGGGGTACGGTGGTCCACATCAACGCCGGCGTCGCTGGGCTGGTGGCGGCCCTGGCCCTGGGCCCCCGAAAGGACTTCGGCCGCCAGGCCATCCTGCCCCACAGCGTCCCCCTCACCCTGCTCGGGGCGGCCCTCCTTTGGTTCGGCTGGTTCGGCTTCAACGGAGGAAGCGCCCTAGCCGCCAACGCCTCGGCCGCCTTGGCTTTCGCCAACACCATGCTGGCCCCTGCGGCTACCCTCCTCGTCTGGACCCTTTTGGACCTCGTCCGTACGGGGAAGGCCACGGCGGTGGGGGCGGCCACGGCCATCGTGGTGGGCCTGGTGGCCGTGACCCCGGCCGCGGGCTTTGTCTCCCCCCTTTCCGCCCTCCTCCTGGGGGCCCTCGCCGCCTTCCCCAGCTACTACGTCCTCCTCTGGAGGGCGAGGACCCGGCTGGACGACAGCCTGGACGTCTTCGCCGGCCACGGGGTCGGGGGCATCACCGGAGCCCTCCTTACCGGCGTTCTGGCCCAGAAATCGTGGAACGGGGTAGCGGACGGCCTCCTCTTCGGCAACCCCGCCCAGCTGGGCATCCAGGCCTTGGCGGTGGCGGTGGCCATCCTCTACAGCGCCCTCGCCACCTTCCTCCTCCTCAAGCTGGTGGCCCTCTTCACCCCCCTCAAGGCGGAGGCCAGGGAGGAGGGGCTGGGGCTGGACATCACCCAGCACGGCGAGGAGGCTTACACCTCGGGCGAGGGAGCCATCCTGGTGCTCTCGGAGGGCCTTCCCCCGGCCCCCAAGCCTGCGGGAGGTAGGGCATGAAGCTCATCGTGGCCATCGTCCGCCCGGAAAAGCTGAACGAGGTCCTGGAGGCCCTTTTCAAGGCGGAGGTCCGTGGGCTCACCCTGAGCCGGGTCCAGGGCCACGGCGGCGAGACGGAGAAGGTGGAGACCTACCGGGGCACCACGGTGAAGATGGAGCTCCACGAGAAGGTGCGCCTGGAGATCGGGGTCTCCGAGCCCTTCGTGAAGCCCACGGTGGAGGCCATCCTGAGGGCGGCCCGCACCGGGGAGGTGGGGGACGGCAAGATCTTCGTCCTTCCGGTGGAGAAGGTGTACCGGATCCGCACCGGGGAGGAGGACGAGGCCGCGGTGACCCCGGTACAATAGGGGTGTGACGGCCAGGCAGCGGCGCATCCTCCACCACCTGGTGGAGGCCTACATCCGGACCAAGGCCCCGGTGCCCTCGGCGCGGCTCGCCGAGGCCCTGGGCCTTAGCCCTGCCCTGGCCCGCTACGAGCTCATCGCCCTCGAGGAGATGGGCTACCTCACCAAGCCCCACGCCTCCGCCGGCAGGGTGCCCACCCGCCAGGCCTACCGCCAGTACTCCCTCTCCCTCCTCCCCCCTGCTCCCCTTCCCGAGGCCACCCAGCGCAACCTGGCGAAGGCCCTGGAAGGTGCCCGGGAGCCCGAGGCCTTCCTGGTCAAGATGGCCGCCGGGCTCTCCGGCTACCCTGCCCTCCTTCGGCTAAGGCCCCGGCGCACGCCCAGGGTTCTCCAAGTCCACCTCTCCCCCCTTCCTGAGGGCACCCTGGCGGTGATGGTCCTGGAAGGGGGGAGGGTGCGGGAGGTGCGCCTCTCCCTAAGCCTTCCCCCAGAACGGCTCAAGCAGGCGGAGGAAGCCCTCTCCGGGCCCTTCGCCGCCCTGCCCCCGGCCCCGCCCGGCCTGGAGGACCTCTTCGCCGGGCTTTCCCGGGCCCTGCTTGGGGGGCTTTCCCTCACCTATAGGGAGGGGCTTTCCGAGGTGCTCAAAGAGCCCGAGGCCCAGGACCCGGGCTTCCTGGAGCGCCTGGTGCGCCTCTACGAGCGGGAGGGCGAGGACCTCCTCACCCCTCCGGGCCGGGTGGACGTGCGGGTGGGGGAGGTGGAGGGCCTGGCCCAGGTGCAGGCGGGCTTCCAGCGGGGCGAGTGGCAGGGGGAGATCGTCCTCATCGGCCCCCTGCGCATGCGCTACACCCAGGCCCTCTCCGTGGCCTACAGCCTGGGGGAGCTCTATACTGGTAGCCGTGCGGGTTGAGGTGCGGCTCTTCGCCCTCTACCGGGAGCAGGCGGGGCGGGACCGGATGTCCCTGGAGCTCCCCGAGGGCGCCACGGTGGGGACAGCCAAGGCGGCCCTCGAGGCCCTCTTCCCCGGCCTCCGCCTGGCCGGGGGCCTGGCGGCGGTCAACCAGGACCTCGCCGACCCCGACACCCCGCTAAGGGAGGGGGACGAGCTGGCCTTCCTGCCGCCGGTTTCGGGCGGGGAGGCTTCCCCGGACTCCTTCGGCCTCACCCGGGACCCCCTGGACCTGGAGGCCCTTGTGGCCTGGGCCACGGCCCCCGAGTACGGGGCGGTGGTGAGCTTCCTCGGCACCACCCGGAGCCCCAACCGGGGGGAGGAGGTGGCCTTTTTGGAGTACGAGGCCTACCCGGAGATGGCCCTCAAAGCCATGGCAAGGATCCTCGAGGAGATGCGCCATCGCTGGCCCCTGGGCCGGATCGCCCTCTGGCACCGCCTGGGCCGGGTGGACCCCGGGGAGGCCTCCATCGCCATCGTGGTCTCGGCGCGGCACCGCAAGGAGGCCTTCGCCGCCTGCCAGTACGCCATTGACCGGGTGAAGCAGGTCCTGCCCGTCTGGAAGAAGGAGCACCGCAAGGACGGAAGCTTCTGGGTGGAGGGCTTCGCCCCGGAGGAGAAAAGGCTTTGAGGCTCGAGGCCACGCCCTCTTGTGGGGGAAGATGATCTCCTTCACGGCCATCGCCGGGCTCCTCCTCCTCGTCCTCTTCGCCCTGCCCCTCCTCCTGGGGTTTCTGGCGGGAAGGGCCTTCCGGGAAGGCCGGGGCCGGGTGGGCCTAGGCCTCCTCCTTTTCGGGGCTTTCCTGGGCCTTCTGGCGAGGCCCAGGCCCTTGGGGCTCCTTCTCCTCCTTATGGGCCTCCTTTTGGGCTACGGGAGGCTTCGGCTATAATGGGGGGATGACCGAGCGGGCCCTGCGCCCCCTGACGGAGGAAGAGTACCTGGCCCTGGAGAGGGAAAGCCCCCTTCGCCACGAGCTCCTCGAGGGCTTCCCCTACGCCATGGCGGGGGCCAGCCTGGACCACAACCTCCTCGTCACCAACCTGGTGGCCCTCCTCAAACCCTTGGCCCGGGCCAAGGGGTGCAGGGTTTACAGCGAAACGGTGAAGCTCAAGCTCTCCGAGGACACCTTCTACTACCCTGACGTCATGGTGGTGTGCGGCCCCAAGGCCCACCCCCTGTACGAAACCTCCCCCTGTCTGGTGGCGGAGGTGCTTTCCCCGGGCACGGAGGTCCAGGACCGGCGGGAGAAGCTTTCCCGCTACCTTCGCCTCCCGAGCCTTCTGGGCTACCTAATCTTGGAAAGCGGGCGGCCGGGAGGGGTTCTTTACCGGAGGACCCCGGAGGGGTTCCGGGAAGAGGCCTTAGGGGAAACCCTGGTTCTGCCCTGCCTCGAGGGAACCCTCCCCCTCGCCGCCCTCTACGAGGGGGTAGCATGAGGCCCATCCTGGAGCTCCTTCCCGAGGAGCTTCCCGGGGAGGGCTACCGCAAGGCCCAGATCGCCCACTGGCTCTACGCCAAGGGGGCCCTGGACTTCGCCGAGATGACCGACCTCCCCAAGGCCCTGCGGGAGGCCCTGGACCGGGAGTGGCGCATCTCGGAGTTCGCCCTGGTGGAGGCCTACCCGAGCCAAGACGGGAGCGTGAAGTACCTCTTCACCCTCCTGGACGGCCAGAGGACCGAGGCCGTCTACATGCCCTACGAGAACCGGAAGACCGTCTGCCTCTCCACCATGGTGGGCTGCCCGGCGGGGTGCGCCTTCTGCGCCACCGGGGCCATGGGCTTCGGGCGAAACCTCACCGCGGCGGAGATCCTCTCCCAGATCCTCGCCATCGCCCACCACCAGGGCCTTTCCCCCCGGGAGATCCGGAACGTGGTCCTGATGGGCATGGGGGAGCCCCTCTTGAACCTCAAAAACGTCCTCAAGGCGGTGCGGGTCATGCTGCACCCCAAGGGGCTCGCCCTGAGCCCAAGGCGCGTCACCCTCTCCACCGTGGGGATCCCGAAGGGGATCCTGCGCCTCGCCGAGGAGGACCTGGGGGTGCGCCTCGCCCTCTCCCTCCACGCCCCCGACGACGAAACCCGGAAGAAGATCATCCCCACCGCCCACCGCTACCCCATCGCCGAGATCCTGGAGGCGGTCCGCCACTACTACGCCAGGACGAAGCGGCGGGTCACCTTGGAGTACACCCTCCTCCAGGGGGTGAACGACCACCCCTGGCAGGCCAGGCTCCTCGCCAAGCTCCTAAAGGGCCTGAGCGCCCACGTGAACCTCATCCCCTTCAACCCCTGGGAGGGCGCCCCGGTGGAGGGGACGCCCAGGGCGGGCATCCTGGCCTTCGCCGGGGAGCTTAAGCGCCTGGGGGTGCCCACCTCCATAAGGTGGAGCCGGGGCCAGGACGTGGGGGCGGCCTGCGGCCAGCTTGCCCTGAAGCGGCCCCTCCCCCTCACACCGCCTCTAGAAGGCGCCGGGCGATGACGAGCTTCAGGATCTCGCTCGTCCCCTCCCCGATGCGGGTGAGGCGGGCGTCCCGCCAGTAGCGCTCCACGGGGTAGTCCTTGATGTACCCATACCCCCCGAGGACCTGGATGGCCTGGTCGCAGGCCTTCACCGCCACCTCGCTGGCGAAGAGCTTGGCCTGGGCGGCCTCGAGGGTAAAGGGCCTCCCGGCGTCCCTTAACTCCGCCGCCTTGAGGTAAAGAAGCCTCGCCGCCTCCAGCTCCGTGGCCGCCTCCGCGAGCTTGAAGGAGACCCCCTCGTACTCGGCGATGGGCCTCCCGAAGGCCTCCCGCCCCTTGGCGTACGCCAGGGCGTAGTCCAGGGCGGCCCGGCCCAAGCCCACGGCCATGGCGGCGATCCCGATCCGCCCCCCGTCCAGCACCCTCAAGACGTCGTAGAAGCCCTTCCCCCGCTCGCCCAAGAGGGCCTCCTCCGGGAGGAGGAGATCCTCCAGCACGAGCTGGGCCGTGTCCGAGGCGTTGAGGCCAAGCTTCTCCTCCTTCCTCCCCACCTTTAGGCCCCGCTCGGGGCGGAAGAAGGCGAAGGCGGAGATGCCCAGGTGCTTCTTCTCGGGGTTTGGCGCCGGGTCGGTGCGGGCCACGATCACGTAGACCCCGGCCACGCTCCCCTGGGTGATGAACTGCTTGGTGCCGTTAAGCCGCCACCCCCCTTCCACCTTCTCCGCCCGGGTCTTAAGGGCCGCGGCGTCCGAGCCCGAGCCGGGCTCCGTGAGGCCCCAGGCCCCCAGGGCCTCCCCCGAGGCCAGCTTGGGAAGGAAGGTCTGCTTCTGCGCTTCGCTCCCGGCGAGGAGGATGTGCCCCGTGGCCAAGGAGTTGTGGCTCGCCACGGTGAGGGCCAGGGCGCCGTCGTGGTAGGCGATCTCCTCCACCATGCGGGCGAAGAGCCTCGTGGGGAGGCCCGCCCCCCCGTAGGCCTCGGGCACCTGGGCCCCGAAGACCCCGAACTCGGCGAGCTTCCGCACCAGGTCCCAGGGGAAGGCCCCGGTCCGGTCCCGCTCCGCCGCCCCCGGGGCCACCTCCGCCTTCAAGAACTCGCGGAAAGGCCCCAGGACCTGCCTCTCCTCTGCACTCTCCTCAAACCACAGGTCCATGGTGGGACCAGTATAACCTTTTCCCGCAGTCCGGTAAAAATGCGTCAGGCCACAGGGGTGCTAGAGTCTAGCCTGATGCTCCTCCTCCTGGGCCCCACGGACAGCGGCAAGACCACCCTGGCTGGAAGGCTTCTCCAGAAGGCGGGCGAGGCCTACCTCCTGGACCTGGACCCGGGACAGGGGGCGCTTCCCGGAAGCTTCACCCTGTTCCGCTTTCGCGAGGGCGTCCTCACCCCGGTGCGCCGCGCCCTGGTGGGGGCCCCCTCCCCGGCGGGGGTGGAGGCCAGGGCCCTGGTGGCGGGCCTCCGCTTAGCCCGCCTCATCCCCCCGGGAAGCCCGGTGGTGGCGGACACGGACGGGCTTTTGGACCCCGAGTACCGCCTCCTCCAGGTGGAGGCCCTAAACCCCACCGAGGTGGTGGTCCTGGGGGCGGAAGGCCTCTATAGGGCCCTCGCCTGGCGGAGGGACCTCAGGGTGCGCCTCCTGCCCCCTTTGCCCGAGGCCCGCAGGAAGACGCCCGCCGAAAGGCGGAGAAAGCGTCTGGAAAGGCTCCTCGCCCACTTCCAAGGGGCGGGGCCGAGGCTTGCCCCCCTCGAGGGCCCCCCCTCCCCGGAGAGGCTCTACGGCCTCCTGGACCCCGAGGGGTTCCTCCTGGGCTACGGGAGGCTCCTCGCCTTTGGGGGCGGGGAGGGCCTCTTCCTCACCCCGGCCAAGGGGGAGGTGGCCAAGGCCCTCCCCACCCGGCTTCTCCTCCCTACCCCCGCACTACCAGGTTGAGGATCTTCCCGGGCACGTAGATTTCCTTCACCACCTCCTTGCCCTCGAGGTGGGCCTTTACGTTCCGCACCTTAAGGGCCTCGGCCCTCGCCATCTCCAGGGGGGCGTCCTTGGGGATCCGGACCGTCCCCCGCACCCTCCCGTTCACCTGGACCGCCACCTCCACCAGGTCCTTCTCCAGAGCCTTCTCGTCCAGCTCGGGCCAGCCCGCCTGGAAGAGGCTGTCGGGCCAGAACCAGTGCCAAAGCTCCTCGGCCAGGTGGGGGGCGAAGGGGAAGAGCATCTGCAGGTAGTAGCGGAGGGCGGTGCGGTAGACGGGGGTTACGGGGCGCGCCTTCCGGTACTCGTAGAGGGCGTTCAGGAACTCCATGAGGGCGGCGATGGCGGTGTTGAAGCGGAGGGCCTCGAGGTCCTCCGTCACCTTCTTCAGGGTTTCGTGGAGCTTCCCGTAAAGCTCCCGGTCCTCCCCTTCCAGGGCCTCCGCCTCAAAGACCCCGCTCGTCTGCAAGAGGGCCTCCCGGTCCTCGGCCACCCGCCTGTAAATGCGGTTCAGGAAGCGCCACGCCCCCTGGACCCCCTCCTCGGTCCAGACCATCTCGTTCTCAGGAGGGGCGGCGAAGAGGATGGTGATGCGGGCGATGTCCGCCCCCTGCTCCCTCACGAAGGGCCCCACCATGACCCCGTTGCCCTTGGACTTGCTCATCACGGCGGGCTTCCAGAGGTGCAGGGTGCCGTCCTCGTGGGCCCTGACCTCCGCGCCCATCTTCCTCACGTCCTCCAGGGAGAGCTCCCTCTCGGGGATCTCCAGCCGGATCCTCGTGGACTCGGGAAGCCGCACCCTCTCCCCCTCCACCTCCACGGGGCCGAAGTCGGTCCAGGCCAGGACCATCCCCTGGGTAAAGAGGCCCTGGAAGGGCTCCTCCACCGCCACCAGGCCCAGGTCGTGGAGGAACTTGGTGAAGAAGCGGCTGTAGAGGAGGTGGAGGACGGCATGCTCCACCCCGCCGATGTACTGGTCCACGGGCATCCAGGCGTTGGCCTTCTTGGGGTCAAAGGGAAGGCGGTCGTTATGGGAATCGGTGTAGCGGAGGTAGTACCAGCTAGAGTCAAAGAAGGTGTCCATGGTGTCGGTGTCCCGCCGGGCGGGGCCACCGCACTTGGGGCAGGTGGTCTCGTAGAACTCGGGGTGGGCCTCCAGGGGGCTTTTCCCCTTGGGGCGGATGTCCTCCACGTCCTTGAGGTCGGGAAGGAGCACGGGCAGCTCCTCCTCGGGGACGGGCACCACCCCGCAAGCGGGGCAGTGGACCATGGGGATGGGGGTGCCCCAGTAGCGCTGGCGGCTGATGAGCCAGTCCCGGAGGCGGTAGGTGACCCGGCCCCTCCCTAAGCCCTTCTCCTCCAGCCAGGCGATGACCTTCCGCTTGCCCTCCTCGCTCTCCGTGCCGTCAAAGGGCCCGGAGTTCACCATGACCCCGGGCTCCTCGTAGGCCCTCTCCAGGGGCTCGGGGAGGGGCTCGCCGGGGTGCTCAATCACCTTCCGTATGGGGAGGCCGTGCCGCACGGCGAACTCGTAATCCCGCTGGTCGTGGGCGGGCACGGCCATGATGGCCCCGGTCCCGTAGCCATAGAGCACGTAGTCGGCGGTCCAGATGGGGATCCTCTCCAGGGTGGCCGGGTTAAGGGCATAGGCGCCGAGGAAGACCCCGGTCTTCTCCCTTCCCTCCGCCTGCCGCTCCATCTCCGTCTTGCGCTTGGCGGCCTCCACGTAGGCCAGGACCTCCTCCCGCCTCTCGGGGGCGGCGAGCTCCAGGGTGAGGGGGTGCTCGGGGGCGAGGACCAGGAAGGTGGCCCCGAAGAGGGTGTCGGGGCGGGTGGTGAAGACGGGGATCTGCACCTCCTTCCCCTCCACGGGGAAGCGGATCTCCGCCCCCTCCGAGCGGCCGATCCAGGCCCTTTGCATGGCCTTCACCTTCTCGGGCCAGCGGAGGCCCTCGAGGTCCTTAAGGAGCCTCTCGGCGTAGGCGGTGATGCGCAGGTACCACTGCTCCAGCTCCCGCTTCTCCACCGGGGTGTCCTCGTGGCGCCAGCACCGGCCCTCCACCACCTGCTCGTTGGCAAGGACGGTCTGGCACTTGGGGCACCAGTTGACGAGCCCCTTGGCCCGGTAGGCCAGGCCCTTCTCCCACATCTTGAGGAAGATCCACTGGTTGAAGCGGTAATACTCGGGCTCGCAGGTGGTAACCTCCCGGTCCCAGTCGTAGAGGATGCCCATGAGCCGGAGGCTCTCCTTGGCCTGACGGATGTTCTCGTAGGTCCAGTCCCGGGGGTGGACCCCGAACTTGAGGGCGGCGTTCTCCGCCGGCAGGCCGAAGGCGTCCCAGCCCATGGGGTGGAGGACCTCGTACCCCTGCACCCGGCGGAAGCGGGCCAGGACGTCCCCCATGGTGTAGTTCTTCAGGTGGCCCATGTGCAGGTCCCCCGAGGGGTAGGGGAACATAACGAGGACGTACTGCTTCCCCTTCCCCTGAGGGAAGTCCCTGGCCTTCATGAACCCCTTCTCCTCCCAGAAGCGTTGCCACTTGGGCTCTATGGCGTGGGGGTTGTACTTCTCCATGGCTCCTCCTCAAAAAAATCCCTTCCCCCGGGGGAAGGGACGACCAGGCCCCTCCCCGCCTCAGGGGGCTAGCCTGGCCCAGCGCATGGGACCATGATACACCTACTCCTCCAGGCTCTGGGCCACCACCGCCCCCAGGAGCAGGGCCAAAAGGACCAGGTAGAGGCCCAAAAGGGCCAGGACGAACCCCGCCAGAGGGCCGTAGAGGAGCTCGTACTGGGAGCGGGGGAGGAGGCGGGGAAGGCCCAGCCGAACCCCCTCAAAAAGGAGGGTGGCCACCCCCGCCCCGGCGGCAAGGGGAAGGAGCTCTTCCAGGGCCCGCACGCCCCGGAGGAGGGCATAGGTGAGGAGGAAGAGGAAGAAGGCCGCCATGAGGGGCACGAGCTCCTCCAGGGGGCCTAGAAGGCCCTGGGGCAGGAAGCGGGCGAGAAACCCCAGGGCGAGGCCGAGGAGGGCGAGGAGGATGAGGCCGAGGCCCAGGAGGAAAGGGGTAAGGAGGGCGAGGAGGCGGCCTCTCACCCCGGCGGGGCGGCCGAAGATCAGGCCCAGGGCGTAGGTCAGGGCGGCGAAAAAGCTGCTCCCCGACCAGAGGAGGAGGAGGCCGCTCCCCAGGGTGAGGGGGAAGGCGCCCCGGGTGAGGAAGTCCAGAAGGCTTTGGGCCATCTCCGGGCGGGCGGGAAAGAGGGCCAGGGTGAGCTCCGTAAGGGCCTGGAAGACCTGGGCCCTGAGGAGGGGATTCCCGGAGAGGAGGAAGCCGAAGAGGCCCACCAGGAGGAAGAGGAGGGGCATGAGGGAGAGGAGGGCGTAATAGGCCAGGGCGGCGGCGAAGAAGGGGACGTGGGCCTCCTGGTAGCGCCGGTAGAACCGCCTAAGCAAGGCCCTCCACCTCCTTCGCCCCTTGGGGATCGCCGGCCTTAAGGAAGAGGCGGATGGCCGCCTCCTTGTGCCTTTGGGCCTCCTCCTCTTGGCCGAAGCGGAGGCTCCACTCCAAAAGGCCCCGGTGGGCACAGGCTTGGGCCCTGGGGTCAAGGGAGGCCTCGGCCTCGGCGAGGCTCTCCCGGAGGAAGGCCAGGCTTTCCCCCTTTTCCCCGAGGAGGAGCCGGGTGTAGCCCCGCTCGTAGAGGTTCACGGAGCGGGCCAGGGGGTCAGGGGGAAGGCGGCGGGCTTCCTCCTCAAAGACGGCGAGGGCCTCCTCCAGCCTACCCGCCATGCGGAGAACCATCCCCACCTGGTGGAGCGCCCGGTGGCTCCCCGATTCCCGGTAGAGGGCCCGGTATAGGGCCAGGGCCTCCTCGTGCCTTCCCTGGAAGGCGAGGGCATACCCCAGGGCAAAGCGGGCCTCAGGGGAAGGGTCTCCCTGGAGGAGGGCTTCCGCCTGCTGGAAGCGGCCCCCCTCCATGAGGGCCCAGGCCCGGGCCAGGCGGGTTTCCTCCCTCCGTTTCTTACGTGAACCCTTCCCCACGGCTTTAGCTGGTTTTCCCCCATGCTGGCGCATCGGCACGGGGTGGGATCACGCCCGCTCCTGCCCCTCCCCCAGGGCCACCCACTTGAGGGTGGTGAGCTCCATGGGGCCCATGGGGCCGTAGGCGTGGAGCTTAGAGGTGCTGATGCCGATCTCTGCCCCCAGGCCCAGCTCAAAGCCATCGTTGAAGCGGGTGGAAGCGTTCCAGAGGACCAAGGAGGCGTCTACCTCCTCCAGGAAGCGCCAGGCCGCCTTGGGGTCCTCGGTGCAGATGGCCTCGGTGTGCCGGGAGCCAAAGCGGGCGATGTGGGCGAGGGCCTCCTCCAGTGACGAAACCACCTTGACCCTGAGGACGAGGTCCAGGTACTCCCGGTCCCACTCGTCCTCCCGGGCGGGAACCGCCTCCTTGAGATGGGGAAGGGCCCTAGGGCAGGCTCTAAGCTCCACCCCCTTTTCCCGCATGGCCCTTTCCAGCATGGGGAGGAAGGCCTCCGCCACCTCCTCGTGGACCAGAAGGGCCTCGAGGGCGTTGCATACGGCGGGGCGCTGGGTCTTGCCGTTCAGGGCGAGGCGAAGGGCCATACCGAGGTCCGCCCTCCGGTCCACGTAGAGGTGGTTCACCCCCTTGGCGTGGGCGAGGACGGGAACCCAGGCCTCTCTCTGCACGAGCCGGATGAGCTCCTCGCCCCCCCTCGGGATGAGGAGGTCCAGAAGCTCCAGGCGGCACATCTCCAAGATGGCCTCCCGGTCCGTGGTGGGGACGAGGCTCACCGCCTCCTCGGGGAGGCCCGCCGCCCTCAAGGCCTCATGCCACAGGGCCACCAAAGCGCGGTTGGAGCGGAAGGCCTCCTTGCCGCCCCTTAGGAGCATGGCGTTCCCCGCCTTCAAGGCCACGGCCACCGCCTCCACCGTAGCCCCGGGCCTCGCCTCGTAGACGAAGCCGATGAGGCCCAGGGGCACCCGCATCCTCCCCACCCTCAGGCCGTTTGGCCTTTTGGCCAGGCCCTCTATGCGCCCCAGGGGGTCGGGGAGGCGGGCGATCTGGCGGAGGCCCTCGGTGAGGGTTTTGAGGTCCTTCTCCTTCAGGGCGAGCCGATCCAGCTTGGCCTTGGGGAGACCCGTCCGCTCCGCCTCCTCGAGGTCCTCCCCGTTGGCCCGTAAGACCTCCTCCCAGCGGGCCTCCAGGAGGTCCGCCATGGCGAGGAGGGCCCCGTCCCGGTTCCCCTTGGCGATCTCGGCAAGCCTTCTTCGCGCGCGCTCCGCCATTTCCTGCAGGCTCGTCATGCCTCCTCCTTCAGGGCCAGGTGGTCCCGGTGGACCACCTCCTCGGTGTAGCGGTAGCCCAGGAGCTCCTCAATCTCCGCGCTCCTTCTTCCCCGGATGCGGGCGATCTCCTCCGAGGCGTAGTTGGCCAGGCCCACGCCCACCTCCTCCCCCTCCTCCGAGAGGAGGCGCACCGCCTCCCCCCGGGAAAACCGCCCCCGTACCTCCTTGACCCCGGCGGGAAGGAGGCTCGCTCCCCGCTCCTTTAAGGCCCGCACCGCCCCCCGGTCCAGGACGAGTTCCCCCTTGGGGCGGAGGAGGCCATAGAGCCAAGCCTTCTCCCCGCGGTAGCGCCTTCTGGCGTGGAAATAGGTGCCGAGGGGGGCCCCGGCTAGGGCCTCGAGGAGGGCGCCGGGCCTCCTTCCGGGGAGGAGAAGGGTGGGGATCCCCACCCGGCCGGCGATGCGGGCAGCAAGGAGCTTGCTTTTCATCCCCCCACTCCCCAAAGGGTTGCCCTCCCCAGCATGGCCCAAAACGGCCTCCACCGACTCCACCTCGAGGATGGGCCTAGCCAGGGGGTTTTGCTTGGGGTCCTCCTCGTAGAGGGCGTCCACATCGGAAAGGAGGAGGAGAAGCCCCGCCTCCACCAAGGCGGCCACCCGGGCGGAGAGCTGGTCGTTGTCCCCAAAGCGGATCTCCTGGAAGGCCACGGTGTCGTTCTCGTTGATGATGGGAATCACCCCGAGGTCCAAGAGGGCCCTTAGGGTGGCCTTGGCGTTCAGGTAGCGGCCCCGGGCGGAGAGGTCCTCGGCGGTGAGGAGCACCTGGGCCACGGTGAGGCCGTGGGGCCGGAAGGCCTCCTGCCAATGGGCCATGAGGAGGGGCTGACCGATGGCGGCGAGGGCTTGCTTCAACGGCATGTCCTTGGGCCGCTCCTTAAGCCCAAGGCGCCGCATCCCCGCCGCCACCGCGCCGGAGGAGACCAGGACCACCTCTCGCCCCTCCTGAGACAACCGCGCCAGCTGGCGGGCAATTTCCCCCACGGCGCGCTGGTCCAACCCCTCTTCCCCGGCCAAGACGGCGCTTCCCACCTTCACCACCAGGCGTTTCGCGGAAAGCCCGGGCCGCATTAAGGCCCAGAATAGCACGCTCATCCAAATCTCCTCTGGACCCTGGTAAAGTGGCCCGCGATGGGTCTTGGTTTCAGGACCATCCCCCTTTTACTGGCCCTAGCCCTCTTCCTCGCCGCCTGCACTGGGCCTCTCTCCTATTCCCCTTCCCCCAAAACCTTCGCCCTTAGCCTCTCCCCCACCTCCGTGAGCTTGACACAAGGGGATAGGGCCACCACCACCCTCACCCTGACCCCGCAGAACGGCTTCACGGGCACGGTCTCCCTCTCCCTGGCAGGAGCCCCCCAAGGGGTGAGCCTCAGCCCGCAGAGCGTCCAAGTCCCAGGTGGTCCTGTGACCCAGGACCTCACGGTAAGCGTGGGCCAGGGCGTGGCCCCGGGAACCTACCAGGTTAGGGTCCGGGGCAGCGCGGGGAACCTTACGAGGGAGGCAGGCCTCACCCTTACGGTGAGCGCACCGAGCGCCGATTTCAACCTGACGCTGGAAAGCTCAAGCCTTTCCCTGACCCAGGGGGGTACCGGTTACGTGCGCCTCTCGGTCACCGGCACCTACCCAGGCCAGATCACCCTCTCCCTGGTGGACGGGGCCGGGAACCCCTTCCAGGGGGTAAGCCTTTCCCCCGCCAGCACCTCCGTACCCTCGGCGCCCATGCTGGAACTCACCGCCTCCCCCAGCCTGGCCCAAGGAACCTACAGCCTGAAGGTGCGGGGCTCCGGTGGGGGCCTCGTGCGGGAAGCCCCCTTGACGCTCCGCGTTTCTGCCCCCTCCGCCCAAAACCTCCGCCTGGTCAAGGCCGAGTGGGGGCAGACTGTCCTAAAGGAAAACCTGCGCCTAGTGGCGGGCAAACCCGCTCTCCTGCGGGTCCATCTGGTGGCGACGCCCAACCCCATCTCCCTTGCCCAGGCACTTTCGGGCGCAGTCTACGTGGGAAACGCCTTCCAGGGCAACCTGACCTTCACCTGCCCCAACCCCATCCCCCTCACCACCCAACCGGGAAACCTCGCCACCACCTGCAACGCCACCCTGCCCGAGGCCTGGGTGACCCCCGGGCTTCGGGTGGAACTCCGGGCCGACCCCAACAACCTGGTGGCGGAAAGCGACGAAAGCGACAACCTTCTGACCCTGAACCCCTCCGTGGGCCAGGGAACCGTCCTGTCCCTTACCGCGGTCCCCGTGGTGCACCAGGGGCAGACGCCCACGATACCCAACTTCAGCCAAACGCTCTGGCGTGTCTGGCCACTTAGGGAGATTGCTTCGTTTACCCGCGCGCCCTACACCTTCTCAGGTACCCTCACCCCCTCCGACGCCAACGCCTGGGCCCAGCTCTTGGACGAGCTCCGTGCCTTGCGCCAGGCAGACGGAAGTAGGCGCTACTACTACGGGTTCGTAAAGGTGGGCTACACCTCTGGCATCGCCGGGATCGGCTACATCGGTTTCCCCGTAGCGGCGGGCTGGGACTATTCCCAAAGTGCTCCGGCGGTGATGGCCCACGAGCTTGGGCACAACTTCGGCCGGGAACACGCTCCCTGCGGCACTACCGGAGACCCGTACTATCCCTACGCGGAGGGGAAAATCGGCACCTGGGGGTACGACCTGGCCAGCGGCGCCCTGAAAGACCCGGTTACCTACTACGACCTCATGAGCTACTGCGGTCCTCAGTGGGTCTCCGACTACAGCGACGAAGGGGCCCAAAGCTTCCTGGAAAGCTACCCGCCCTCACCCCAGTCCCTACCCCAAGGGGAAGGCCTCCTCTTCTCAGGTCGCATCCGGGGGGACGAGGTGGTCTTCAACCCGCCCCTCTGGCTCCAGGCAGCCCCCGAAGGAAGGGCCTCCCCTTACCACCTCGAGGTGGACGGCCTCTCGTTTCCCGTCTACCTCCTGGAAGACTCCCAGGGCACCCTGCACTTCCAGGCCTTAGCCCCAACAGGCACCTATCGCCGGGTAGCCCTCTTCCGGGACAGGGTCTTGCTCAAGGAACGGGTCCAGGGTCTAACGCCCCAGGCCGAGCCTCAGGTGGAGCTTCGGGAGGAGGGCCCTTCCCTAGGGGTCCGCTGGCAAGGAGCCCCCTTCCTCTCGGTGCTCCACGTGGCCGAGGACGGAACCCGCACCGCCTTGGGCCTCTGGCACACCGGCGGGGAAGCCCGCTTCTCCCTAGAGGGTCTCCCCCCCGGAGGGGTCTTTGAGGTCCAGCTCTCGGACGGGTTGGTGGTCAAGAGGTACCTCTTCCCCCGCTAGCCGGAAGCGCCCCTCCTCAAAAGCCACCCGCCCCTCCCCCTTGAGCCGCACCAGAAGGGCGAAGAGGCGGGCCTTGGTAAGACCCGGGTGGAAGGGCCTGAGGGCAGCGTGGAGTTCCTCCAGGGTGTGTTCCCGTGCCAGGACCTGAAACAGAAGGGCTTCCAGGCGCCGTTCCCGCACCCTTCCATTATTGACAAGCCCCCTTGGGGCGTGGTATGTTTTAGCTTGGCTTGGGCCCGTAGCTCAGTTGGATAGAGCGGCTGACTACGGATCAGCAGGTCAGGGGTTCGAATCCTCTCGGGCCCGCCAAAGGGTCCCCGGGGCACTCCCCGGGGTCCTGCCTTTGTGGGGGCTACAATGGGGCCATGAGGATCTACACCCGGACGGGAGACGCGGGGGAAACAGGCCTCTACGGGGCCGAGCGGGTGGTGAAGGCCCACCCCAGGGTGGAGGCTTACGGCACCGTGGACGAGGCCAACAGCGCCCTCGGCCTCGCCCGAAGCCTCCTTCCCCAGGGGCACCCGGACCTCCACGAGCTTCTGGAGAGGGTACAAAACGCCCTCTTTGACCTCGGGGCTGACCTGGCTACCCGCATGGGAAGCCCCTACGAGAAGAACATCGCCCGCATGGACGCCGAGGACGTGGAAGGCCTGGAGAAGGCCATTGACCGCTACCAGGAGGAAAGTCCCCCCTTCCGGGGCTTTGTCCTTCCCGGGGGGCACCCGGCGGCGGCAGCGCTTCACCTCGCCCGCACCGTGGTGCGCCGGGCGGAGCGGAAAGTAGTGGCCTTAAGCCGCGAGGAGCCGGTGAACCCCGAGGTCATCCGCTACCTGAACCGGCTCTCCGACCTCCTCTTCGTCCTGGCTCGGGTGGTCAACGCCAGGGAAGGGGTCAAGGAGGAGGAGTGGCTCGTGAAGAAGCGGCGCTAGGGCCAGGGCTTCCCGTAGACCCGGACCTCCGACTGGGGAAAGGCTGTTTCTAAAAGTTCTTTCAAAAACTGGGTGGCGCTCGGCAGAAGCCCGCCGCAGGGGCCCTCCATGTAGAGAAAGAGGTAGCGGGGCCTGCGGGGAGACTGGGAGAAGCCCAGACAACCCTGGTACTCGGGGAAGTACTCGTAGAAAAGCTCTAGAAGGTCCTCCACCAGGTCCCTGGCCTCCGGCAGAGCCTCTATGGAGCTTTGCGGCTTGACCCAGAAGGTCATGGCCTTCACGTTCCCATTATGGCGCTCCGGGGGGTCCGGAGGAGGTTGCTTGCAAAATGATATCATTGTGTTATAATCCCCTCATGGTCCGAGCGGAAGGGCTTTCCAAGCGCTACCGCCACGGGTGGGCCGTGGAGGGGCTTTCCTTCCGGGTGGAACCCGGGGAGGTCTACGCCCTTCTAGGCCCCAACGGGGCGGGCAAAACCACCACCCTGCGCATGCTCGCCACTCTCGTGCGCCCGAACGGGGGGGAAGCCTGGGTGGCGGGGTTCTCCGTCCTCCAGGAACCCCTACAGGTGCGCCGCCACCTGGGCCTGGTAAACGGGGGGATGCGGGTCTACGAGCGGCTTACGGGAAGAGAGGTGCTGGAGTTTTTCGCCGGTTTCTACGGGCTAAAGGGCCGGGCCTTCCGGGAGGCCCTGGACTGGGTGGCGGCCCTGCTGGAAATGGAGGAAACCCTGGACAAAAGGGTGATGGAGATGTCCACGGGCATGCGGCAAAAGGTGGTCCTCGCCCGGGCCATCCTGCACCGCCCCCAGGTCCTCCTCCTGGACGAGGCCACGGCGGGCCTGGACGTCTTCGCCCGGCGGGCCCTTTTGGAGTTTGTAAAGGCCTACCGGGAACTGGGGCATGCGGTGGTCTACTCCACCCACGTCATGGGCGAAGTGGAGGAGGTGGCCGACCGGGTGGGCTTCCTCCACCGGGGACGTCTGGTTTACGAGGGAAGCCGGGACGAGGCTCTGGCCCTGGGAGAGGGAAGCCTGGAACGGGCCTTCGTCCGAAAGGTGCGGGAGGGGTGATGGAGACCATCCTAAGGATTTTCCGAAAGGAGCTGGTCCAGGTCTTTCGTGACCGAAAGCTGGTCTTTTCCACCTTGATCCTTCCTGTCTTGCTGATGCCGGTTTTTACGTTCGGTCCTAGCCTCTTCCTAAACCGGCTCATGCAGGGAGCAGCGGAAAAGGTCCAGGAGGTGGCGGTGGCGGGGCTTCCCCAGGAGGCCTTAAAAGCCCTGGAGGAGGCGCGGCTTAAGCCCGTATCTACCCCGGACCCCGAGGAGGCGGTGCGCCAGGGGAGGTACCCGGCCGGGGTGGCCTTCCGGAATGGGGTTTACCGGGTCTACGGCCGCCTGGCCTCCGGCCTCACGGAAAGCCAGGTGGCCGTGGAGAAGGTCAAGGGAGCCTTGCAGGCCCTCAAGGAGGCCCGGGCGGCCGAGACGCTGAGGCGGGCGGGGTTTTCCCCTAAGGTCCTCTCCCCCTTCGCCGTGGAAGTGGTGGACGCTTCCCCCGAGGGTGAAAGGAGGGCAGGGCTTTTGGGGTTCCTCCTCCCCTTCTTCCTGGTGGTCTTCGTCCTCAGCGGGGGCCAGGTGGTGGCCGTGGACGCCACCGCGGGGGAGAAGGAGAAGGGGACCCTCGAGGCCCTCCTCGCCGCCCCCGTGCCCCTCCTGCAGATCGCCTTGGGCAAGACCCTGGCCACGGTGGCCATGGCCCTCCTCTCGGGGGCGGCGGGCCTTCTGGGCCTGGCCTTGGCTGGAGCCTTGACCGCTCGCTTCGGCGGCCAACTTTCCGGACGAGAGGGTCAGGTCATGGCCTTGGGGGGCCAGGTAAGCCTGGACTGGGGGAGCTTTCTGGCCCTCTTCCTCACCGCCCTTCTCCTAGCCCTCTTCATGGGAGCGGTAATGGTGAGCCTGGGGCTTTACGCCCGGAGCTTCAAGGAGGCCCAGAGCTACGTAGGGCCCCTGCAGCTTTTGGTCTTTCTACCCCTGCTATTCCTGCAGTTTAGGGGTTTCCTGGAGCTAACGACCTGGCACTACCTCCTCCCCCTTTTCAACGTGGCCCTGCTCATGGATGCCCTCCTCAAGGGGAGCGCCACCCCCTTGCAGGCGGGGCTCACGTGGCTTTCCACCCTGGTCTACGGAGGGATGGCCCTGAAACTTGCGGTCCTCGCCTTCGGACGGGAGGACGTGGTCTACCGGAACTAGGAGGATGGGTATGCGCGAGGTAAAGGAGTTTCCGGCGTGGCGGGCGAGCGGCTTTTTGGGGCTTCTTCTCCTCCTTTTGGGCCTTCTCTGGCTCCTTTGGGCAGGAACGGGGCTTTTCCGGGAAAGGGAGCTCTTCTACCTGGGGCACTTTGCACCGGCCCTCCTGACCTGCCTTCTGCTCTCGGCAGGCCTCTTCACGGTCCAGCCCAACGAGGCCGTGGCCCTGGTGTTTTTGGGAAGGTACGTGGGGAGCGTCCGGGAGGAGGGCTTCCACCTCGCCAACCCCCTCGCCCAAAGGAAGCGGGTTTCCCTGAGGGTCCACAACTTCACCTCGGACAAGCTCAAGGTGAACGACGCCCAAGGCAACCCCATTGAGATCGCCGCGGTGGTGGTCTTCCGGGTAGTGGACACGGCCAAGGCCCTCTTCCAGGTGGAAAACTACCAGGCCTTCGTGGCCATCCAATCGGAGGCGGCCATCCGGGCCCTGGCGAGCCGCTACCCCTACGACGCCGAGGGGAAGTCCTTACGGGGAAGCCCAGAGGAGGTGGCGGAGGAGCTGAAGGCCGAACTGGAGGAGCGGCTTCAGGTGGCGGGGGTGGAGGTCCTCGAGGCCCGCCTCACCCACCTGGCCTACGCCCCCGAGGTGGCCCAGGCCATGCTCCGCCGCCAGCAGGCCCTGGCGGTGGTGGCCGCCCGCAGGCTCATCGTGGAGGCGGCGGTGGGGATGGTGCGGGAGGCCCTGTCGGGCCTGGAGGAGGCAGGGCTTTCCCTGGACGAGGAAAGGAAGGCGGCCATGGTGAACAACCTCATGGTGGCCCTGGTCTCCGAGGCCCAGGCCCAGCCGGTGGTGAACGTGGGCACCCTTTATGCCTAATACCCTCCCATGCGGGCTTGGGCCCGGATGGGGGCCCCGGTAGAAAGTCCCCGCGAGGTTTTTGGGCAGGAACCAAAAGCAAAGGGTATAATCCATGGTCCTGGGCTAGGAAAGAGCAAGCGGTGAAGGGGAAACCGGAGGGAAAGAAGGCGTTTTTGCTGAGGCTGGACCCGAGGCTTTACCGGGTGCTGGAGAAATGGGCCCAGGACGAGCTCAGGAGCGTGAACGCCCAGATAGAATACCTCCTCAAGGAAGCGGCGAGGAGAGCGGGGAGGTGGCGGGATGAGGCTAACCCCGAAGAGGGACGGGAACCCTAAGGGGCTCTTTCTGGCCATCTACCTGGCCTCCCTCCTGGCGCTTTTGGCCGTGGCCGCCATGGCCGAGGCCTCCGAGAGACCCTTCTTCCTTGCCCTGGTGGCGGCGGATGGGCTCGTCATGGGGGCCCTCTTCCTCTGGCTTAAGGGCTTCCCGGAAAGACTCTTCTACGAGCTTCAGGGGCCCTTCTTGGGGGTTCACCACCCCTTGGGGAAGCGCCAGGTCCACCGCTCGGAGGTGGCGGCCGCGGGCCTCACGGCCTACGCCCTGCCCCTCTTCGCCTTCGGACCCAAAGCCGAGATGCCTGGCTACTACCGGGTGCGCTTCCACCTCAGGACCCCCGCCTTCCCCCAAGGGCTTCCCGTGGAGGCCTTCGTGGGGGCAAAGCGAGGCGAAGGGGTCCTCCTGGTCCTCAAGGACGGCACGGGCCTCCTCCTGAACCCGGAGGACCCCCGGCCCCTCCTCGCCTGGAAGGAGGGCGGATGAAGGCCCTCTACCTCACCTTCGGTCTCTGCTGGGGCCTGGCCCTCCTGGGCTACGCCCTGGGGGTGAGGCCGGAGACGCCCGCTTACCTGGTCCTGGGAGGGGCCTACATGTGGACTCCGGGCCTCGTGGCCCTCCTCTTCGCCCGGAGGGAAGGACTTTTTCTTCCCCTTTCCTTCCGCCCAAATCGCTTTTGGCTCTTCGCCTGGCTCTTCCCCGTGGCCCTCACCCTCCTCTCCCTCCCCCTAAGCCTTCCCTTCGCCCCCTGGAAGGGGCTGGCCTGGACCCTGCCGGAAGGCCTGCCTAGGCCCCCCGAGGCCGCCTTGTGGGCCCTCGTCCTCCTCCAGGGGCTTTTCGCCGGGGCCACGGTGAACCTCCTCGCCGCCTTGGGGGAGGAGCTCTTTTGGCGGGGCTACCTCTGGGAGAGGCTAAGGGAGTGGGGCTTCTGGCCCGCGAGCCTAGAGATCGGCCTCTACTGGGGGCTCTGGCACGCGCCCCTGATCCTCCTCTTCGGCCACAACTACCCGGACCACCGCCTCCTGGGCGTGGGCATGATGGTCCTCTTCGCCCTGGCCCTCACTCCCGCCCTCCTCTACGCCCGAGAGAAGGGGGGCTCCCTCTGGGCCCCCGCCCTCCTCCACGGCACCCTGAACGCCGTGGCCGGCCTCTCCCTCCTCGCGGTGGAGCGCACCCACGATCTCCTCGTGGGAGTGGTGGGGCTTCCCGGCCTCTTCCTCCTCGCCCTCTTCAACCTTTGGCTCAGGCGGCGGGTATAGTCAGGGAGATGGGCTTTCTCGTGCTTTCCGGACTTTCGGGAGCGGGCAAGACCACGGCCCGGGGGTTTCTGGAGGACCTGGGCTACTTCATGGTGGACAACCTTCCCCCGGGCCTCTGGAAACCCCTTCTGGAAGAGCTTTCCGCCCGGGGGGTGGAGCGGGCGGGGGTGGTGCTGGACGCCCGGGCCCTGGCCTTCTTCGGCGATCTGGAGGGGGCCCTCGAGGCCCTCCGGCCCACCGTGGTCTTCCTCGAGGCCCGCCCCGAGATCCTCCTCCGCCGCTACAACCTCACCCGGAGGCTCCACCCCCTGGGGGCGGGGAACCTGATGCGGGAGATCGGCGAGGAGCGGAGGATGCTCGCCCCGTTGCGGGAGAGGGCCCACCTCGTCCTGGACACCTCCGAGCTCTCCCCGAGGGCCCTTAAAGAGGCCCTGGCCCGGTTTTTGGGGGAGGAGGCGGGCTTCACCCTGAGGCTCCTCTCCTTCGGCTTCAAGTGGGGGCCGCCCCAGGAGGCCGATCTCGTCCTGGACGTGCGCCCCCTGCCCAACCCCCACTACGACCCTGACCTTAAGCCCAAGACGGGCCTGGACCCGGAGGTGAGGGCCTACGTTTTCCGCGAGGAAACCGAGGCCTACTACCGGGCCCTCCTGGCGGTGGCGGGGCTGGCGGCGGAAGGGGCGAAGAGGGAGGGCCGGGCCTTCTACACCGTGGCCGTGGGGTGCACCGGGGGGCGGCACCGGAGCGTGGCCGTGGCGGAAAGGCTCGCCGAGGAACTCTCGGGCCGGTTCCGCGTGGAGGTGAGCCACCGGGATGTGGACCGGGAAGGCTAGGTCCCTCCTGCGCCACCCTGCGTGGCGCTGGCTTTACCCCGGGATGCGGGTCAAGCGCTACGCCCTCCTCGCCGCCCTCGGGGCCCTCCTCCTCGGCCTTGGCCTAAAGGACCTCCTCCCTTCCCTAAGCCTGGACGGGGCCTGGCCCTGGGCCCTCCTCCTTGGGGGGGGGCTTTTGGTAGGCGGGATCTGGGCCATGAACCGCAGCATGCTCTCCGCCTTCACCGACCCCCGCGAGGTGCCGGTGCGGGTCTACGTGCGCCGCCGCCTGGAGGCCGGTCCCCGGGTGGTGGCCTTCGGGGGGGGAACGGGGCTTTCCCGCGTCCTCCGGGGCCTCAAGGAGCGCACGGCCAACGTCGCGGCCATCGTGGCCGTCACCGACGACGGGGGGTCCACGGGCCGCCTGCGCCTGGCCTTCGGCCTCCCCGCGGTGGGGGACCTGGTGGACTGCCTCTCCGCCCTCTCCGACCACCCCGCCCTTCCCCGGCTCCTCGCCTACCGCTTTGACCGAGGGGAGCTCCAGGGGCACACCTTCGGCAACCTCTTCCTGGTCACCCTGAACCAGGTCTCCGGGGACTTCGCCGAGGCCATCCGGGAGGCCAACGCCATCCTGAACCTGAGGGGCCAGGTCCTGCCCGCCACCCCCGAGGCCGTGCGCCTGAAGGCGCGCTTCTTGGACGGGGAGGAGGTGGTGGGGGAGGTGGCCATCCGAAGGCATCAGGGAAGGGTCCGGGAGGTCTGCCTGGTCCCCGAGCCAAAGGAGGTGATGGCGGAGGCCCTCGAGGCCATCCGCAGGGCGGACCTTCTGGTCCTGGGGCCCGGGAGCCTCTACACCAGCGTCATCCCGAGCTTCCTTCCCAAGCCCCTAAAGCAGGCGATCCGCGAGACCAAGGCCCTCCTGGTCTACGCGGTGAACCTCATGACCGAACCCGGCGAGACGGACGGCTACACCGCCTACGACCACTACAAGGCCGTGGCCTACCACCTGGGCCGCAGGCCCGATGCGGTCCTGGTCCACACCGCCCCCATTCCCGAGGCGGTCCTCGCCCGCTACGCCGAGGAGGGGCGCCACCCCGTGGCCTTTGACCCCAGGCCCTTCGCCCTGGACGGGGTACGGGTGGTCCAGGGGGACTTCCGGGAGGAGGGCCCCTTGGCCCAGCACGACCCCAGGAAGGTAGTGGAAGCCCTCCTGAACCTGGTATAACCGTGGGCGTGTTCTTCCTCTTCCAGGACCCTCTGGGCGACGACCACGGCCTCGCCTACCAGTACCCCCAGGCCGCCCTCTACCGTGAGGCAGGGGAGGGCTTCGCCGACCTCCTCGCCCTCGCCGGGGAGGCCCGGGAAGGGCATCTGGTGCTTAAGGTGCGCCTGGCCCGCTACCCCAATCCCCTGGAGGGCCCCTTGGGCTTCAGCCTGGCCACGGTGGCCCTCTTCCTGGACACGGGGGAAGGGGGGGAGGAGGAGCTTCTTCCCAGCCTCCACACCCCCAAGGGCGAGGGGTGGGAGGTGGCCTACCTCCTCACCGGCTTCGGGGCGGAGCGCCGCACCCCTAAGGGCGAAAGGGCACCGGTCCGGGCCTGGCGGGAGGGAGACTGGGTGCTCCTGGACACCGGGCTTCCCCCGGGGCGGTACGGGTTCTACGGGGGAGCGGGCCTCTTTGACCCCTTCGCCCCCTGGTACCTCCGCCCCACCAGCCCAAAGGGCAGCCCTTGGACCCTCATGGCCCCGCCGGGAAGCCCTCCCCTTGTGGACCTGCTGGCGGAACGCCCTCTGGACCAGGTGCGGGCCTACGAGACCGGGGTGCTGCAGCCCCTTAGGCCTCGAGGCCTCTCTTTGCGGCGGGAAAGCCTCCTGGCCTTTGCCCTTGGGGGGGTATCCCTGGTCTTGGCCTTCCTCCTTGGGAAGCGCTAGGGCGAAGCCGGGGTTAGGGGTTCCTGCGCTCAAAAACCTCGCGGGGACTTCGGGGCCCGCATGGGGTGGGATTAAAGGGGCCTCAGGTCCTCCAGGAGGAGCCAGCCCACCCCCGGGGGCAGGGCCTCGAGGCGCGCCACGAGCTCGGCGGCCACGCTCTGGCTTCGGGGCTTCAGGGCCTCGGGAGGCTCCTCGGTAAGGAGGAGAACGGTGACCTGGTAAAAGGTCTGGGTGGCGGTGGGGGTGCCGTCCTCAAAGAAAGGGGTAGGGGGCGGTACCTCGTCCAGGAGGAGCCGGGCTCCCAGGACCTCCCCCGGGAGGAGGGCCTTTGGGTCCAGGGAAAGCCCCTTCGGGTGCCAGAGGTAGCCCTGGAAGAGCCGCACCGCCTGCACCCTTTTAGCCTACCGCTTCCCAGACCTCTCCTCCCAGGAGGTAGCGGCGGGGAAGCCTCTTGGACAGGTGCACGGCCACCTCGTACGGGAGGGTGCCCCGGGCCTCGGCCCAGGCGAGGAGCCCCGTGGGGCCGAAGTCGGCGGAGACCACCTCAAAGACCGCGGAAAGCTCCACGGGCCCAGGGAGGGCCACCGTGGTCTGGTCCATGGAGATCCGCCCCGCCACCGGGCAAAGCTCCCCCGAAGGCCCCTTCACGAAGCCCACCGCCCCCCAAGGCAGCCCGTCCGCATAGCCCACCGGCAGGGTAGCGAGCCACTCCCCGCCCCTCGCCACGTACACCCCCCCGTACCCCACCCGGTCCCCAGGCCTCAGGCGCTTCACCAGGGTGGGCCGGGCCAGGATCCGGAGGGCGGGCCTCAGGCCAAAGCCTGGGACGAGGCCATACAAGGCGAGGCCCACCCGCACGTTCTCCCCCCCGTGGAGGAGGAGGCCCAAGGAGTTCTCCAAGTGGTAGAAGTACCCCTCCCCCAGGGCCCGGCGCACCTCGAGGAAGCGGGCCCTCTGGAGCTCCACAAAGGCCGCGTCCTCCCCCGCCGTGGCCAGGTGGCTGTAGACCCCCTCCACGCGCACCCCCAGGGCCTCCACCGCCTTTAGGGCCGGGAGGGCCTCCTCCCAGGGGAAGCCCACCCGGTTCATCCCCGTGTCCACCTTGAGGTGGGCCCTGGGGGTAAGCCCCAGGGCGCGGGCCCTTTGGGCGAGGGCCCTTGCGGCCTCGAGGGTGGAGAGGGTGGGGACGAGGCCGAGCCGGAGGGCCTCCTCCGCCTCCAGGGGGTGCAGGCTCCCCAAAAGGAGCACCTCCCCCTTTACCCCCCCCTCCCTCAGGGCCCGCCCCTCGGCCAGGGTGGCCACGGCGAAGCGGGCGACCCCCCGGGCCTCCAGGAAGCGGGCGATGGGCAAGGCGCCGTGGCCGTAGGCGTCCGCTTTCAAGACGGGAACCACCTCTCCCCGGGCCCTGGCCTTGAGGAGGCGGTAATTCTCCTCCAGGGCCCCCAGGTCCACCTCCACCAGCGCGCGGGCCTCCATGCTCCCTAGGATAGGCCCCGAGGCGCCGGGACCCCCTGGGGCAGGCCTCTTGCCGGGGGCCCGCATGGGGTGGCCTCAGCGGGCCGTCCAGCCCAGGTCTATGGGGAAGACCGCCCCGGTGATGGCGGAAGCCTTTTCCGAGGCCAGGAAAAGGGCGAGCTCGGCCACCTCCTCAGGCTCTATGAGGCGCCGGACGGCCGCCTGGGCCAGGAAGACCTTCTCCACCACCTCCTCAGGAGGGATCCCCAGGGTCTTCGCCTGGTCCCGGATCTGGCCCTCCACCAAGGGGGTGCGGACGTAGGCCGGGGCGATGGCGTTCACCGTGATCCCGAAGGGTCCGGCCTCGAGGGCCACCGCCCGGGTGAGGCCCACGAGGCCGTGCTTGGCCGAGATGTAGGCGCTTTTAAAGGGGCTGGCCACCAGGGCGTGGATGCTGGCGATGTTCAGGATCCGGCCCCAGCCCCTTCCCTTCATCCCGGGAAGGAGGGCCCGGGTGAGCTGGAAGGGGGCGGTGAGCATCACCTGGAGCATCTTTTGCCAGGTCGCTAGGGGAAACTCCTCCACCGGGGCGATGTGCTGGAAGCCAGCGTTGTTCACCAGGATGTCCACGCCCATCTCCGCCCCCCGCCGGCCCAGCGCCTCCACCCCCTCGGGGTCCGCGAGGTCCGCCTGAAGGTAGACCCCACCGAGCTCCTCGGCGAGCCTCGAGGCGTCCCGCACGTCGTGGACCAAAACCCTCGCCCCTTCCCGGGCAAAGGCCCTCGCGATGGCGAGGCCGATGCCGCTCCCCGCGCCGGTGACCAGGACGGTTTTGCCCTTAAAGCTCATCGCCGCCTCACCCCCGTGAGGGCCCGCACCCGCTCCGGGTCCTCCCGAAGCGCCCTGGCCTCCCCCTCGTAGGCCACCCGGCCGTCGTCCAGCACGTAGACCCGGTCGGCCAGGTCCAGGGCCAGGTGGGCGTTTTGCTCGGCCAGGAGGAGGGAAACCCCCTCTTTTTTCAGGTGCCTAAGGACCTCGGCCACCAGGCGCACCACCAGGGGGGCGAGGCCCTGGGAGGGCTCGTCCAGGAGGAGGAGCCTGGGGTTCAGGAGCAGGGCGCGGCCGATGGCCAGCATCTCCTGCTCCCCTCCGGAAAGCTGTCGGCCCAGGTGGCGCCGCCGCTCCCAGAGCCTCGGGAAGATCTCGTAAACCCGTTCCAGGCTGAAGGGGCCGGGCCGCTTGCCCTGAACCAGGCGCAGGTTCTCCTCCACGGTGAGGTAGGGGAAGACCCGGCGCCCCTCGGGGACGTACCCCACCCCGAGGAGGGCCACCCGGTGGGGCGGTTCGTGGACCGTCTCCCGGCCGAAGACGAGGATCCGCCCCCGCCGCCGGGGGAGGAGGCCCATGACCGCCTTTAAGGTGGTGGTCTTCCCCGCCCCGTTGCGGCCGAGGAGGGCCACGAGTTCCCCCGCCTCCACCTTAAGCTCCACCCCGTGGAGGATGTGGCTCTTGCCGTAGAAGGCGTCCAGACCTGCGAGCTCAAGCGCCCTCATATCCCGGCACCACCTCCCCCAGGTAGGCCTGCTGCACCCGCTCGTCGGCGGCGATGGCCTCGGGGGTCCCCTCGGCCAGGACCTCGCCCAGGTGCATCACCGTGATCCGCTCCGCCAAGCCGAAGACCACCTCCATGTCGTGCTCCACGAAGAGCAGGGTGAGCCCCTCTGCCTCCCGTAAGAGGCGGAGGAGCTCCACCGTGCGCCAGGTCTCCTCGTCGCTCATCCCGGCGGTGGGCTCGTCCAAAAGGAGGAGCCTCGCCCCCAGGGAGAGGGCGAGGCCGATCTCCACCACCCGCTGGTCCCCGTGGGCGAGCTCCCCTACCGGCCGGTCCGCCTTCTCCTTCAGCCTGAGCCTTTCCAAAAGCTCCTCCAGGCGCTCCGCAAGCCACGCCCGGTCCCGAGCCCTAAGCCAGGGGAAGGGGGAGAGGCCCCGCCTGGCCTCGAGGGCAATCCAGAGGTTCTCCCGCACCGAAAGGCCTGGGAAGACCTGGGAGACCTGGAAGGTGCGGGAGAGGCCCAGCCGGACCCGGGCCTCGGGGGGAAGGGGGGTGGCCTCCTGGCCGAAGAGCCAGACCCGCCCCCGGTCGGGCCTTAGGGCCCCGGAGAGGAGGGCGAAGAGGGTGCTCTTCCCCGCCCCGTTGGGGCCGATCACCGCGTGGACGCTCCCCTGGGGCACCAAGAGGCTCACCCCGTTCACCGCGAGGAGCCGCCCGAAGGCCTTGGTAAGCCCTTCCGCCCTCAGCGCCGGTTCCACGCCCACCTCCTCAGGAAGTCCGCAAGCCCCCCGGGGAAGAAGAGGACGGCGAGGATGAAGAGCGTCCCCAGGAAGAGCATCCACTCTTCGGTGACCGAACTCAAGAGCTCCTCCATGACCCGGAAGAGGGCCGCGCCCAGAAGGGGCCCAAAGAAGCGGTACCGCCCCCCCAGGAAGGCCATCATCACCAGCTCCCCCGAGGTGGACCAGTGGAGCATGGAGGGCTGGGCGAAGTTGATGAGCATGGCGAGGAGCGCCCCCGCCGCCCCCACCGCCGCCCCGGAGAGGACGAAGGCCCCAAGGAGGTAGCGCTCCACCTTCAGGCCCAAGAACCTGGCCCGCAAGGGGTTCTCCCTGAGGGCCAGGAAGGCCCGGCCCAAGGGGGAGTCCACCGTGCGCCAAAGGAGGTAGGCCAAGAGGAGGAAGACCGCGAGGACGAAGTAGTAGTAGGCCTCGCTCGCGGTGAGGTCCACCTTAAGGCCCAGGAGGTGGAGGTCCTGCCGGGCGAAGCCCCGGAGGCCATCGTCCCCCCCCGTGACCTCGTTCCACTGGAAGGCGAGGAAGTAGAAGAGCTGGCTGAAGACGATGGTGAAGGTAGCGAAGTAAATCCCCTTGAGCCGCACCACCAGGGGCCCGAGGAGAAGGGCGGCGAGGGCGGCGAGGAGGGTGCCGAGGAGGAGGGCCAAGGGGGTGCTTGGGGCCAGGTGCTTCAGGGTAAGCCCCGCCCCGTAGGCCCCGAGGCCCAAAAAGGCGGCGTGGCCGAAGGAGACCTGGCCGGCGTAGCCCATGAGGAGGTTGAGCCCCATGGCCGCCAGGCCCCAGATGAGGATGTAGCTCCCCAAGGCGGCGTAGCTTCCCAGGGCCTTGAGGAGCCAGGGCAAGAGGAGGAGGAAGAGGAGGGAAAGGGCGAACCTGGCCTTCATTCGAAGAACCCCTCCTGTCCGAAAAGCCCCCTGGGCCTCAGGAGGAGGACCAGGGCCAGGATGATGTAGGGGGCAAACTCGCTGGCCTGGGCCACGAACTGTCCGGCGAGGCCCGAGGCCATCCCCACCAGAAGCCCTCCCAGATAACTCCCCCCCAGGCTCCCCACCCCGCCCAGGATCAGGGCCACAAAGCTCGGCATGAGGAGACCGGTGCCCATGGTGGGGGAAAGGCCGAGCTGCCCCGCGGCCAGGACCCCCGCCAGGCCTGCCAGGTAGACCCCAAGGGCGAAGGCCAGGGTGTAGAGCCGCCGCACGTCCGTTCCCAAGGCGGAGAGCATCTCCCGGTCCTGGGCCCCCGCCCGCAGGTAGAGGCCTAAGGCGGTGAAGCGAAGGAGGAGGAAGACGAGAAGCCCGGCGAGGGCCGCCATCCCCAGGACGAAGGCCCGGTAGCGGGTGAGGAAGAAGAAGGGCGTGCCGGGGAAGAGGGGAGCGGAAAGCCCCTCGGGGATGCGGAAGGGCACCCCCACCGGGCCGAAGATGGCCCGCACCGCCTCCTCCAGGACCAGGGCCAGGCCGAAGGTGAGGAGGAGGCTCTCCAGGGGGTCGCGGGCGTAGAGGGGGCGGAGGAGGAGGGCCTCGAGGAGAACCCCGAGGAGGGCCAGGAGGAGGGGGGCGAGGAGGAGGGCGGGGTAGAAGCCCAGGAGGCCCGCGAGGACGTAGCCCAGGTAGGCCCCCACCACCAGAAACCCTCCGTGGGCCAGGTTGATGATCCGGGTAAGGGAGAGGATGAGGGCAAGGCCCAGGGCCAAGAGGGCGTAGAAGGCCCCGCTCACCAGGCCGTTCAGGAGCTGGAGGAGGAGGAGGTCCATGCTACCCGGGGTAGGCGAGGCGGCAGCCCGTGTCCTTGGGGTCGGGGGCGGCCTCCTCCCCCGGCACCACCCGCACCACCTCAAAGAGGTCGTCCGGGTCCTGCCCCTGGCGCACGTGGCCCACGAAGACCCCGGTCAGGAGCTGGTGGTCCTCCTTGCGGTAGTAGACCCTTCCGGGCTGGAGGGCCACGTTCCGGGGGAGCTCCAGCCCCTCCAGGGCCTGGGCCACCTTGACCGAGTCCAGGCTCTTCGCCTTCTGGATGGCCAGGGCCAGGCTCCAGATGGCGGCGTAGCCGAACCAGCTCCGGGCCGTGGGCACCTTGCGGTACCGCTTCCTGTAGCGATCCACGAAGGTCTTGACCTCCGGGACATTGGGCTGGAGCCAGTACCACTCAAAGGTCCACCAGCCCATCCGGGCCTCCCTGGGGAGGGCGGCGATGTTCTCCCACTCCTGGAGCCCCCCGGCGATGGCCATCTGCTTGTCCAGGCCGAACTGGGCGATCTGCTTGAGGATGGCCACCGCGTCGTCGCCCGCCTGGAAGGTAAGGAGGACGTCGGGCTTGGCCCGGGCCGCCTTGAGGAGGACCGCAGAGTAGTCCGAGGTCCCCAAGGGTACCCGGTCCGCCCCCAAGACCTTGCCCCCGAGCCGCTCTACCACCCGGGTGAAGGCCTCCTGCAGGGACCAGCCGTAGGCGTAGTCCGGGGTGATGATGTACCAGTTCTTGCCGAAGCGCTCAGCGAGGAGGGGGCCGATGGCCCTGGCCTCCATGGTGGCGCTGGTGGGGATGCGGAAGGTGTTCCAGCGGCAGCTCTTTCCGGTGATGTCGTCCGCATGCCCCCCGGTGACGATGTGGAGCATCTTGTACTCGGCGGCGGCCTGGCTTAAGGCCAGGGAGACCCCGCTGGACACCTCCCCCAGGGAGAACTGGATCCGGTCCCGCTCCACGAGCTTCCTCAGTTTCTGCACCCCCAGGTCGGTCTTGGCGGCGGAGTCCTCGGCGAGGAGCTCCAGCCTGCGGCCCAGCACCCCGCCCCGCACGTTCACGTCGTCCACCGCCATCCGGGCCCCCTCCAGCTCGCTCCGGCCCAGGGCGGCGTAGACCCCGGAGAGGGGGTCCACGAGCCCCACCCGGAGGGTCTCCCCCTGGGCCCGGCCAGTGAAGGCCAGGGCCGCCGAGCCCAGGCCCAGCCTCAAGACACCCCTGCGCGTCAGCCTGTACCTAAGCATGTCCACCTCCCATGGTCACCAACGCCCGCCCCACCACCTCGCCCCGGTCCAGGCGCCGGTAGGCCAGGTCGGCCTCCTCCAAGGGATGCCGCTCCGTCACCTCCGCCCCTACCTGGATGGCCCCGGCCTGGGCCAGCTTGAGGAGGAGGGGCATGTCCCTTCGGGGCCTGGCCCCGTAGGAACCCAGGATCCTGAGCTTCCGCCGCACCAGCCGGGTGATCTCCACCCCGGCCTCCACCCCCTGGGGAGCGATGCCCACGGGCACCATCCGCCCCCCGTCCCGGAGGAGGTCCAGGGCCAGGCGGAAGGTCTCGGGGCGCCCCAGGGCCTCAAAGGCCACGTCCGCGCCCCGCCCTCCCGTGAGGTCCCGGACCCCCTTTGCGGCCTCCTCGGGGGTGAAGGCGTGGGTAGCCCCCAGGGCCTTGGCCTTCGCCAGCTTCTCGGGCCTCACGTCCACGGCCACCACGGGGTAGGCGCCGAAGGCGCGGGCCAGCTGGACGATCCCCAGGCCCACCCCGCCCGCGGCCACCACGGCCACGGCCTCTCCCCCCTCGAGCCCCGCCGTCCGCACCGCCCCTAGGGCGGTGAAGAGGGCGCAGCCCAGGATGGCGGCCTCCTCCAGGGCAAGCCCTTCGGGCAGGGGAAAGACGTCCGTGGCGGGAACCACGGCGTACTCCGCCAGCCCCCCCATGGAGTACATCCAGAGGGGAGACCCGTCCCGGCGGAAGAGGCGGGTGGTGCCGTCGTAGAGCACCCCCTTCAGGCGGTTAAAGGCGAAGAACCGCTCGCAGAGGTCCTCCTCGCCCCGCACGCAGTAGTAGCACCCGCCGCAGGGCATGATGAAGCTCGCCACCACCCGCTGTCCTGGGGTTAGGCCCTCCACCCCCGGGCCCACCTGGGCCACCACCCCCGAGACCTCGTGGCCCAGGACGCACGGGGTGGGAAAGGCCACCTCCCCCTTGATCACGTGGAGGTCGGTGTGGCAGACCCCGCAGGCGGCCACCCGCACCAGGACCTCCCCGGCCTTGGGCTGGGGAAGGGGGACCTCCTCCACCTCGAGGGGCCCCCCCACCCGGTTGAGCACCGCTGCCCGCATCACCACCTTTCCACCACCACCTTCCTTTGGGTGTAGAAGAGAAAGGCGTCGGGCCCGTGGGGGTGGAGGTCGCCGAAGAAGGAGTGCCGCCAGCCGGAGAAGGGGTAGAAGGCGAAGGGCTGGGCCACCCCCACGTTCACCCCCACCATCCCCGCCTGCACCCTCTCCCGGAACTCCCGGGCCGCCCGGCCGCTTTGGGTAAAGATGCAGGCCATGTTGCCGTAGACCACGGCGTTGGCCTGGCGGATGGCCTCCTCCAGGGTCTGAGCGTAGGACACGGAAAGCACCGGCCCGAAGATCTCCTCCCGCCCCACCGCCATCCCCGGGGATACCCGGTCCAACACCGTGGGCCCCAGGAAAAACCCAGGCCCCTCCACCCCGCGCCCGTCCAGGGCCAGCCCCGCCCCCTCCGCCAGGCCCCGCTCTATGTAGGCCACCACCTTCTTTCGGTGCTCCTCCCGGATCAGGGGCCCCACCTGCACCCCCTCCTCCCACCCAGGGCCCACCTTGAGCCTCCTCGCCGCCTCCACCACCCGCGCGAGAAGCTCCGGGCCTACCCCACCCACCCCCACGGCCACGCTCCCCGCCAGGCACCTTTCCCCAGCGTTCCCGAAGGCGGAGTTGAGGATGGCGGGAATGGCCTGGTCCAGGTCGGCGTCGGGCATCACCACCAGGTGGTTCTTGGCTCCCCCCGCCGCCGAGACCCGCTTGCCGTGTTGCGCCGCCAGGGCGTAGACCCTCCGGGCCACGGGCTCGCTCCCCACGAACTGCACCGCCCGCACCTCGGGGTGGGCCACCAGGGCCTCCGCCGCCTCCTTCCCCCCGTGCACCAGGTTCAGGACCCCCTCGGGAAAACCCGCCTCCAGAAAGAGCTCCGCCAGGCGGACCGCCCCCAAAGGCGTCCTCTCCGAGGGCTTGAGGACGAAGGTGTTCCCCGCCACCACGGCGATGGGGAACATCCAGAGGGGGATCATCACCGGGAAGTTGAAGGGGGGGAGGCCCGCCACCACCCCCAGGGGGTAGTGGAAGAGGTTCTGGTCCACGCCCCCCGTGACCTCCCGGAGGGTACGCCCCTGGAGGAGGGTGGGCGCGGAGAGGGCGAAGTCCACCACCTCTATCCCCCTCCGCACCTCCCCCCGGGCCTCCTCCAGGGTCTTGCCGTGGTGCAGGGTGACCAGGCGGGCAAGCTCCTCAAAGTGCCGCTCCAAAAGCTCCTTGAAGCGGAACATGAGCCGGACCCGCTCCAGGAGGGAGGTAGCGCTCCAGCTGGGAAAGGCCCGGCTCGCCGCCCGGACCGCCGCCTCCACCTCCTCCGCCCCCGAGAGGGGCACCTCCTCCAACACCTCCCCCGTGGCCGGGTTGTACACCGGCAGGGCCGGACGGGACACCTCCTTCCACTCGCCCCCGATCAGGTTCTTGAGCATGGCCTCTCCGCTGCTTGCCCCTAGCCTAGCCCAGAAAGCCTACCCCGTCATCAGGGGGTCTCCCAAGAAAAGGGGGGCGGGCCTTGGGCTGGACCACAAGGGGTAGCCTGGAGTATCCTGGCCCCAAGGCGCAGGATGGGAAGCCCCACCCGTTCCCTCCAGGTCTGGGCCCGAACCATGGCCCGGCACTACGCCCGGGAGATCCCGGACTACGCCAGGCTCCACGCCGACCTCCTGGAGCGGGACGTGGCCCTGGTCTCCTACGAGTACCTCCTGGCGGTGTGGAAGGAGGAGGACGAGGGCCTCGAGGCCCTGGCCCTGGCCGTGGGGGAAAGGCGCCAGCGCCAGGGGGTTTCCCTGCCGGGGCTCCTGAGGGCCTACCGCCTCTGGGCCAAGGACGCCCTCGAGGCCCTCAAGGCCGAGGCCCCCGGGCTCTTGGTGGAGGCCGCCCCCCGGGTGGCCGAGGTGCTGGACCGGGTGAGCGAGGCCTCGGCCCTGGGGTACCGGCTCGCCCTGAAGGACGCCTGGCCCCTGGGGCCGGTCACCGGGGTGGGGGTGGCCCTGGGGGACGCCGGGGCCCTGGTCTACGCCCCCCGCCACCTCCCCCTGGGGCCGGAGGGGATGGCCTTCGCCCAGGCCCCCGGCGGGGCCCTTCTCCTCCTCCAGGCCCCCTTTAAGGAGGTGGAGCGGGGGCTAAGGGAGCTGGCCCAGTCCCAGGCCGCCGTCCTCTGGGTAGGGGAAGGGCCCCGGGAGGAGGTCCAGAAGGACCTGGAGGAGGCCCTCCTCCTGGGCCCCCTGCTCCGTCTCCCCCCGGGCCTCTACCCCGTGCGCTTCCTCTGGCCCCTGAGCCTGGCCCTGGAGTCCCGGCGGGGCCAGGAGCGGCTCTTGCGCCTGGTGCAGCCCCTGGAGGGGCAGCCGGACCTCCTCAAGACCCTGGAGGCCTACCTGGGGGCGCGGCTTTCCCTCAAGGCGGCCGCGCGCAGGCTCGGCCTCCACCCCAACACCGTGCTGTACCGCCTCCACCGCGCCGAGGAGCTGACCGGCCTCAGCCTGGAGCGGGTGGAGGACCTCTGCCTCCTCCAGATCGCCCTGCAGCTGCGCGAGGCCCTGAACGCCGGCCCTCCAGGCTAGAGGGCGAGGTAGGCCGCCCGCACCCGGGGGTCTTCCCGAAGCTTCCCCGCGCTTCCCTCCAGCACGATCCAGCCCTCCTCGAGGACGTAGGCCCTGGCCGCCACCTCCAGGGAGAGGGCCACGTTCTGCTCCACGAGGAGCACCCCCACCCCCCCACGGGCCACCTCCTTCAGGGCCAGGAGCACCTCCTCGGCCAGCCTGGGGGAGAGGCCCAGGGAGGGCTCGTCCACGAGAAGGATCCGCGGAAAGCCCATGAGGGCCCGGCCGATGGCCAGCATCTGCTGCTCCCCGCCGGAGAGCGTCCCGGCGAGCTGCCGCCTCCGCTCCGCGAGCCGGGGGAAGAGGGCGTAGACCCTCTCGTACCCCTCCTTCTCCCGCCCTGGAGCCAGGAAGGCGGCCCCCAGGCGCAGGTTCTCCTCCACGGTCATCAGGGGGAAAAGCTGCCTGCCCTCCGGCACGTGCCCCAGGCCCATCCGGGCCCGGCGGGCGGGGGAGAGGGGGGTGAGGTCCTCTTCCCCCAAGAGGACCCGCCCCCGCCAGGGCTTGAGGAGGCCCGAGGCCAGGCGGAGGAGGGTGGTCTTCCCCGCGCCGTTGGCCCCGAGGAGGGCCACCATCTCCCCCTCCCCCACCTCGAGGTCCACCCCGAAGAGGACCTGGGCCTTGCCGTAACCCCCTTCCAAGCGCTCCACCCGAAGCCTCATGCCCGCCTCCCCAGATAGGCCTCCCGCACCCTTTCCTCCTGGGCCACCCGCTCGTAGGGGCCCTCGGCGATGACCTCCCCGTAGTCCAGGACCACCACCCGGTCGGCCAAAGCCCGCACCACCGGCATGAGGTGCTCTATGAAGAGGACGGAAACCCCCCGGTCCCGGATCCGCCGAACGAGGGCCACCGCCTCCGCCGCCTCCTTGGGGCGGAGGCCCGCCATGACCTCGTCCAGGAGGAGGACCTTGGGCCTCGTGGCCAGGGCGCGGGCGAGCTCCAAACGCTTGTCCTCAAGTAGGGAGAGTTCCCCGGCCGGGGCCTCGGCCTTGGGGGCCAGGCCGGTGAGGGCCAAAACCTCCTCCACCCAGGCCTCGGCCTCCCTCTTGGGGGTACCCGGCTTGCCGAAAAGGGCCCCCACCAGGAGGTTCTCCCGCACCGTGAGCTCGGGCAGGGGCTGGACGATCTGGAAGGCCCGGCCCAGGCCCAGGTGGGTGCGGGCCTCGGGGGGGAGAAGGGTGACGTCCCGCCCCAGGAGGAGAACCCTTCCGGAGTCGGGGCGGAGGAGGCCGGAGATGAGGTTGAGGAGGGTGCTCTTCCCCGCCCCGTTGGGGCCGATGACCGCCAGGATCTCCCCCTCCTCCAGGTGGAGGCTCACCCCCTTCAGGGCCTCCAGCCCGAGGAAGCGCTTGGCCACCCCTTGGACCTCGAGGACCCTACCCACGCCGACCTCCCAGAAGGCCGAGAAGCCCCCGCGGCAGGAAGAGGATGGCGAGGACGAGAAGCCCCCCGTAGACCACCAGGTAGCCCTCGCGGATCCAGAGCCTTAGGGCCTGCTCCAGCCCCACCAGCACCACCCCGCCCAGGAGGGGCCCCAGGGTGGTGTAGAGCCCGCCGAAGATGGGGATGACCAAGGCCTCCACCGCCCGCCCCAGGTTGAAGGCCTCGTAGGGGTTGAGGAAGAGGGCCTTCATGGCGTAGACCCCTCCGGAAAGCCCCGCCACCAGGCTCCCCAAGAGGAGGGAGAGGAGCTTCACCCGCACCACCTCCACGCCCAGCACCCGGGCCACGGCCTCCGATTGGCGGCAGGCGGCCTGGGCCAGGCGGAAGGGGCTCCGCTCGGCCCAGAGGCTCAAGGCCACGGCGAGGAGGAAGACGGCCAGGGCCAGGTAGTAGGCCGCCAAGGGGGAGGCTCCCCCGAAGGGCGGGGGCACGGGGAGGCCGATAGGCCCCCCGGTGAAGGGGAGCTTCAGGGCCAGGGTGCGGAGCACCTCGCTGAAGGCAAGGCTGGCGATGGCGAAGTAGAGGCCGTGGAGCCTCAAGGTCACGGAGCCCAGGGCCAGGGCCCCGAGCCCGGCGAGGAGGCTCCCCAGGACCAGGCTGGGGAGGGTGCCCAGGTGGGAGACCAAGAGCCCGGCCCCGTAGGCCCCGAGCCCGAAAAAGGCCCCGTGGGCCAGGGAGAGCTGCCCGGTGCGGGCGACCAGGTCCCAGGAGAGGGCGAGGGCGGTGTAGAGGAGGACGAAGAGCCCTGCATCCAGGAGGAAGGCCCGCCAGACCCCCAAGTGGAGGAGGGGGAGGAGGGCGAAGAGGAAAGGGAAGAGGAGGAGCAGGTTCCGCCTCATGCTTGCCTCCAGGCCCGTAGGGTGAGGGCCAGGAAGAGGACCAGGAAAAAGACCGCCTCCACCAGTCCCCCGCCCCCGGGCACGTAGGTGCTCACCAGGGCCTCGGCTAGGGCCAGGGCCAGGGCGGCCGGGATCACCCCCTTCAGGTTCCCGAGCCCCGCCAGGGCCACCACGGCGAAGGCCTTCAGGTTGAAGAGGAAGCCCACCGTGGGGCTGGCGTAGAGCATCACCGAGAGCATCACCCCCGCCACCCCGGCCAAGGCGGCCGAGAGGCCGAAGGCCAGGAGGTAGACCCCCTCGGCCTCAATGCCCAGGAGGCCCGGGGCGAGGCGGTTCTGGGCCACGGCCCGCATGGCCAGCCCCAGGGGGGCCCGGGTGAGGAAGGCGTGGAGGGCGAGGAGGAGGGCCAGGGAGAGGAGGAAGGCCCCCAGGGGCACCGCCCCCACGAAGAAGGGCCCCAGGTGAAAGGCCGCCCCCTGGTAGGGGGGGGCCACCACCCGGGTGTCCGCCCCGAAGAGGAGAAGGGCCAGGTTCTGCAGGAGGATGGAAAGCCCGAAGGTGAGGAGCATCTGGTTGAGCTCCGGGGCTTTGAGGACGGGCCGGATGAGGCCGTAGTAGGTGAGGCCCCCCACCAGGAAGGCGGCCAGGAAAGCGAGGCCAAGGGAAAGGAGGGGGTCCACCCCCCGGGAGGCGAAGAGGAGGTAGGAGAGGAAGGCCCCCACCATGAGGAACTCCCCGTGGGCGAAGTTCACGATGCCCACCACCCCCAGGGAGAGGGCCAGTCCCGTGGCCACCAGGGCGTAGACCCCGGCCATGAGGACCCCGTTGAGGAGGGTTTGCAGCAGGAGTTCCATCAGCGCAGGTAGTAGCTCCCCGGGTAGCGGAGGGGCCTCGAGGCCTTTTCCTTGGGGAAGACGGGGCGGCGGACCCCCTCGAGGTACTGGAACTGGAACCAGATCTCCGGGCCGAAGCCCTGGTAGCGGGTCTTCCCCGTGTCCGAGGGCTCAAAGGCCAGGGGACCGAAGGGGGTGTTCATCCGGAGGCCGGCCAGGGCCTCGGCCACCTTCGCCTTGTCGGCGCTTCCCGCCCGCTCCAGGGCCAGGGCCAGGCTCTTGGCCACCACGTAGCCCATGGGGGCGAAGTACTCCTCCGTGACCTCCCCGTACTCCTTCCGGTAGGCCTCGAGGAACCGCCGGGACTCGGCATTCCTGAGGCTCGGCAGCCAGGCCGTCATCCCCACCACGTCCTCGGAGAGGGGGTTCTTCTCAAAGCCCAGGGGCCAGGAGGGCGGGGCCCCGTAGATGAGCTTAGGCCTAAGGCCCACCTGCCGGGTCTGCGCGGCGATGGGGAGGGCGTCCACATCGTAGCCGATCCAGTAGAGGATGTCCGGGGCGAAGGCCCGGAAGCGGGTGAGGATGGGGGTGAACTGGCCGCTCCCCGTCTTGTAGGGTTCGGCCTGGACCTCGTACCCCAGCTTTTTGAGCTGCTCCTGGTAGACCTTGATCCCCGCCGAGCCGAAGGGGCCGTCCTCGTAGAGGATGGCCACCTTCTTGGCCCCGTGCTCCCGGTTCAAGTACTGGAAGAACTGGAGGGCCGCGGCCACGTTGTGGTAGTCCCAGGGGTGGTAGTGGAAGAAGAGGGGGTAGCCCTCAAAGGCCTGCTCCACCACGGAGCTCGCCGCCCCCACGCAGAGGAAGAGGGGGCCGTACTGCTTTACGGGGCCGGAGAGGGCGAAGGTCACCCCGCTCGCCAGCCCCCCGATGACGATGTCCACCCGATCCACGGTGAGGAGCTTGGTGAGGGCGGGGACGGCCTTGGCCGGATCCGTGCCGTCGTCGGCCACAGCGAGCTCCAGCCGCACCTTGCCCCCGCGGTTGGCCTCGTCCACGGCGAGCTGGATGCCGTTCAAGGCCGCTTTGCCCGCCACGCTGGAGGCTCCCGAGAGGGGCAGGAGGACCCCCACCTTGACCTGGGTCTGGGCCCAGGCCATGCCCGCTAAGAGAACCAAACCCGCTAAAAGCTTCTTCATTCCCTTCCTCCTTTCTTCCCTAGGGCACCTCGCCCTCGGGTTCCTCGCACAGAACCACCGCCTCGCCTTCAATCACCCGCTCCCCCCGCTGGTTCTCGCAGAAGGTTTCCAAGGTTAGAACGTAGCCCCCCTTTGCCCGCTCCCGCACCGCCTTCACAATGGCGGTGGCGGTGACCGTGTCCCCCAGGTAGGTGGGCTTGAGAAAGCGGAGGGTCTGGGAGAGGTAGATGGCCCCCACCCCGGGGAGCCGGGTGCCGATCACCGTGGAGATGAGCCCCGCCACCAGGATCCCCTGGGCGATGCGCTGGCCGAAGCGGCTCTGCTTGGCGTAGGCCTCGTCCACGTGGAGGGGGTTGGTGTCCCCCACCGCCCCCACGAAGAGGGCCACGTGGGCCTCGGAGAGGGTCTGGGTGTAGCTCGCCCGGTCGCCTACCTGGAACCTCATGCCTCCACCTCCTTCAGGAACGCCTCCAGGATGGCCCGGAGCCGGGGGGGGTCCTCGAGGTTCAGGGAGTGGCCCACCCCCTCCAGGACGAGAAGCCTCCCCCGGGGGAAGAAAGCCGCCGTCTCCTCGGCCATGGCCCGGGAGATCAGGGGGTCCAAGGTACCGTAGAGGACCAGGACCGGCCCCCCGTAGGCCCGGCCCGCCCGCCAAAGGGAGAGGGCTCGGGCGTTCCCCTGGTAGTGGGCGGGGTGCATCCTCTGGGCGCAGTCCACCAGCTCGCCGAACCAGGGGGGCCTAAAGGTGGGGGCCATGGCCTCTAGGGCCACCTCCAGGGCCTTCCGGTCCTGCCGGTAGGACTCCAGGACGGGGTAGTAGGCCTCCGGGGTAAGAAGGCCCGAAGGGGGGGCGGAGTTGAGGAGGACAAGCCCCCTCGTCCTCTCCCCCGCCGCCTCCATGGCCACCGCCCCGCCCAGGGAGTGGCCCACGAGGACCGCTTCCTCCGCCCCCACCTCCTCCAGGAAGGCCCGGAGGGCCAGGGCGTAGCCGGGAATGGAGGGGGTGAAGCCCTCGGGGGCGGGGCTTTCCCCAAAGCCCGGGAGGTCGGGGGCGAGGAGCCGGGCGCCTTGCGGGGGGTCCTCGAGGAGGCCCCGCCACCACTCCTTGCAGGCGAAGTTGCCGTGGATGAGGACCACGGGGGTTCCCTTACCAGCCTCCAGGTAGCTAAGCATACACCTCCTCCAGGAAGGCGCGGACCGCGCGGGCGAAGGCCAGGGGGTCCTCGAGGGGGGCGGCGTGCCCGGTGGGAAGGGCCAAAAGCCTCGCCCCCAGGGCCTGGGCCAGGGCCAGGGCGTAGGGCTGGGGGAAGAGGAGGTCCTCCTCCCCGTAGAGGACCAAGGCCGGGAGGCCCAAGGCCCTGAGCCCCGGCCTCAGGTCCTCCAGGGTGAGGAAGCCCAGGAGGAGGCTCTCCTGGGCCCTTTCCCCCGGGGCCTGAACCAGGAGGGCCCGAAGGCCTTCCTCCGCCAGAAGCTCCGGGTGGGCGTTCAGGAAGCGGGTCCCGTAGACCCAGGGGAGGGCCACCCGGAGCCGAAGGCCCCCCCCGCCGGCCCGGAGGGCGTGGAGCCAGCTTTCCACCTTGGCCCGGAGGGCGACGTCCAGGTAAGGGGTGGTGCAGGCGAGGACCAGGGCCCGGACCCGCTCCGGGGCACGAAGGGCCAGGGTCATGGCCACGATGCCCCCGTTGGAAAGCCCCACCAAAACGGCCTCCTTCCAGCCCAGCCGGTCCAGGAGGCCGCGGAGGTCTTCCGCGTGGGTCTCGGGCGTGTAGGCCCCTTCGGGCGCCTCACTCCCCCCTTGGCCCCGCATATCGTAGCGGAGGAGGGCGAAGCCCGTGAGGTGGGGAAGGACCGGGTCCCAGCTCTCCAGGCGCTGAAAGATCCCGTTCAGGAGGACCACCGGGGGGCCTTCCCCCACGACCTCGTACCTAAGCCGCACCATGCCCCTCCTCCCAAAGCCGCTTCAGGGCTTCCTTGTTGACCTTTCCCGGACCGGTTTTGGGGAGTTCCTCCAGGAAGAGGAAGCCCTTGGGCACCTTGTACCCGGCGAGGCGCTCCCTGAGGAAGGCCTTCAGGGCCTCGGCCTCGAGGCGCGCCCCAGGCCTCAGGGCCACGAAGGCCACCCCCACCTCCCCCCACCTGGGGTCGGGGACCCCCACCACCGCCGCCTCCTTCACCGCCGGGTGGTCGTAGAGGGCCCGCTCCACCTCCACCGGGTAGACGTTCTCCCCGCCGGAGATGAACATCTCCTTCCTCCGGCCCACGATGTAGAACCTCCCCCCCTCGTCCCGGTAGGCCAGGTCCCCGGTCTTGAGCCAGAGCCTCTCCCCGTCCCAGGCGAAGACCTTCTCGTTCTCCTCCGGACGGCGGAAGTAGCCCTTCATCACCGCGCTTCCCGAAAGCCATAGCTCCCCCGCCTCCCCCACCCCCGCCTCCTTCCCGTCCTCCCGCACCAGGCGGGCCTTGAGGTGGGGCATGGGGCGGCCCACGCTCTCCGGGTAGGCCTCGGCCTCCTCCAGCTCAAAGGCGAAGCAGTTCACCCCGCACTCGGTGAGGCCGTAGCCCTGCTTGAAGCGCACCCCCTTCCTCCGGAAGGCCTCGCGCACGGGGGCCGGGCAGGGGGCCCCTCCGGAGATAGCGAAGCGGACCGGGGAGAGGTCCACCCCCTCCCAGGCCTCGGCCTCCAGGAGCATCTGGAACATGGTGGGCACGAGGAAGAGGAGGGTGGGCCGGAAGCGGCGGACCAGCTCCAGGTACTCCTCGGCGCGGAACCGCTCCATGAGGACCACCCGCCCCCCCAGGTAGAGGAGGGGGGTGGCCAGGGCGTTCAGGGCGGCGTGGAACATGGGGGTGGCCAGGATGTAGCGGTCCTCCCGGGAAAGCCCCCAGGCGGCGGCGGTCTCCAGGGCGTTCACCCAAAGCTGCCGGTAGGGGATCAGGGCCCCCTTGGGCAGGCCCGTGGTCCCCCCGGTGAAGAGGAGGAGGGCGGGGTCCTCGGGGCCCACGCGGGCCTCCTCCCGAACCTCCTCCCCTTCCTCCAGGGCCTCGAGGGGGAGGGCCTTGGGGTCCAGGGCCAGGGCGGTCTCCCGGAAGCCCTCCCCGTAGAGGAGGATCCTGGGCTCCGTGTAGGCGTGGAGGGAGCGAAGTTCGGGGAGGCTCAAGCGGTGGTTGAAGGGGGTGAGGACGTGGCCTAAAAGGGGCCCGGCGAAGAGGAGGTCCAGGTAGGCCAGGTGGTTCTGGGCGAGGAGGCCCACCCGGTCTCCCCTGCCCACCCCCAGGGCCCGCAGGAGGCCCGCCGCCCGCCGGGCCCGCCCGTAGAGCTCCCCGTAGGTGAGCCACCGCTCCCGGAAGAAGACCGCCTCCCGCTCGGGGTGGTGGGCGGCAAGCCAGGCGAGCCGGTTGGGCTCAAGCATAAAGCCCCCCTTCCAGCCTGAGGACCGCGGCCCCGTAGAAGTACCCCACCCCCGCCGCCGCCAGGGCCACGAGGCTCCCCTCCTTCAGCCTTCCCTCCCGCCAGGCCAGCTTTAGGGAGAGGATGGGGTCCAGCTGGCCCAGGTGGCCGTAGTCCTCGAGGTAGATGGACTGCCCCTCGGCGAGGCCTAGGCCCTGGAGGACCTTTTGGTGGGCGGAGCGCTTCATGTGGAGGAGGGCCAGGTAGTCCAGGTCCGTCTCCCCGTACCCCGCCTCCTCCAGGGCCTCGCGGATCACCGCCAGGAAGGTGGGGATGGAGGTGGCGTCCAGCCTGGCCTTCATCCCCTCGGGGTCCTCCACTTGGAGGCGGAACTCCCCCAGGTTACCCGGGGTGAGGGGAGCCCGGGTTCCCCCCACGGGCACCTTCACCGCCAGGGCCAGCTCGGGGTCCATGCGGTGGGCGAGGCCCAAAAGCTTCAGTCCCGGCCCCTCCCGGGTGAGGAGGGCGGCGGCCCCACCTGCGGCCAGGTCGTAGAGGAAGCGGGTGTGGGGGTCCCGGTAGTCCACCAGGTCCCCGTTGCGGTACCCTCCGGCCACCAGGACCGCCCCCACCTCCTTCCGGGTGGCGAAGAGGCCGCGGGCCACCTCCAAAGCCCCCAGGAAGGTGGCGCACTTCTGGTTGAGGTCCAGGCCCCGCGCCCCCCGGGCCCCCACCCGCTTGGCCAGGTAGGGAGCCGTGGCCCAGACGGGGTAGTCCTTGTGCTCCTCCACCATGGAAAGGATCCAGTCCAGTTTCTCCGCGGGGAAGCCCGCCAGCTTCAGGGCCTCCTCCGCGGCCCAGGCGGCCATCTCCGCCGGGTGGTCTTCGGGCCCGGGGACAGGCTTCGCCCTCAGGCCGAGCTTCTCCCGCACCACCTCGGCGGGAAGGCCCGAGAGGGCCGCCACCTCCTCCGCCCCCATGCGCCCTTTCGGCAGGTAAACCCCAAGGCTTCGCAGGTACATCTACCCCCAGACTAGCGGGAGGGCGTTACACGCCTGTTACACACCCTTCCCCCAAGGCCTGGGGCAGAATAAGGCCATGCCCTACCCCGTGCCCCCCTCGAGGCTCCGCCCGCCCCGCACCGCCCGTGAGGTGCGGCGCCCCCGCCCCCTGCGCCGGGTGGAGGAGGCCTTCCAGAGGAGCCCGGGGGTGGTCCTGGCGGCGGGGCCCGGCTACGGCAAGACCAGCCTGGCGGCGGAGCTGCCCGGGCTCTACGTGGCCCTGGCGGAGGAGGCCAAGGACCCGGCGGTCTTCCTCTGGCACCTCCTCGCCGCCTACCGCGACCGGGCGGAGGTGGGCGAGGCCACCGCCCTCCTGGAAAGCGGGGCCTGGCCGCGGGCCCTGGAGGCCTTCCTGGAGGCCCTGGAAGCCCTCGGGCCCCAGCTTCTGATCCTGGACGAGGCCCACCGGGCGGAAAGCCCCGGGGTCCTCCGGGCCCTGGAGGGGCTTTTGCGCCTGCCCTCCCTGCGCCTGGTTCTCCTCTCCCGGAAGGCCGCCCCCTTCGCCTTCCTCACGGTGCTCTCCGAGCAGGAGCTGGCCTTTGACCCCGAGGAGGCCTGCGCCCTGGCCAAGGCCCTGGCCCCGGAGCTCCCGGCCTTTGAGGTGGAGCGGGCCCTCTCCCTGGTACGGGGCTGGCCCCTGGGCCTCCGGGTGGTCCTCCTGGCCATGCGGCGGGGGCTTAAGCCGGAGCTGGCCCTGGAGAGCGGGGAGGGCCTCCTGGCCTACCTGGCCTACGGCCTTCCCCAGGACCTCCTCCTGCGGGCGGCCCGGCTGGCCCTCCTGGGCGAGGTGCCCGAGGAGGGGGCCAGGGACCTCCTGCCCTACGCCGAGGACCTGCTCCTGGAGAGGCGGGCAGGGCGGCTCGCCTTTCACCCCCTCGTGCGGAGCGCCCTCAAGGCCCTCCTGCCCGAGGCCGAGGCCCGGGATCTCCTGTCCCAGGCGGCCCAGGAGGCCCTGGCCCAAGGGGAAGGGGTGCGGGCAGCGGAGTTCCTCCTGGAGGCCGGGCGCTTTGGCCACGCGGCCGACCTCCTCCTCCGGGAGGGGCGGACCTGGCTGGAGCGGGGCCTCACCTACACCGTCCTCCGCCTCCTGGCCCACCTCCCCGAGGGGGTCAGGCGGGGGCGGACGGGGCTTCTCCTCCTCGAGGCCGAGGCCCTGCGCCAGGCGGGGCGGTACCGGGAGGCGGAGGCCGCCTACCTGAGGGCCCTCGAGGCGGGAGAGGACCAGGCCCACCTCGGCCTGGTCCGCCTCTTCCTGGACACCGTGGAGCCCGCCCGGGCCAGGCCCTACCTGGAGGAGGCCCTGAGGCGCTTTCCCGAGGAGGCCAGGCCCCTCCTGGCGGAGAACCTCCTGAACGAGGGCCGGCCCGAGGAGGCCTGCGCCCTGGGGCTCGCGGGTCCCCGGGTCCTCCTGCGCCAGGGCCGCCCCTGGGAGGCCCTCTCCCTCCTCCGGGAGGCCAAGGACCCGGGCCTGCACCGCCCCCCCCAGAACCACCGGGAGGGAAGCCTCCTCAGGGCCCTTCTGGAGTGCGTGGCGGGGGATGCGGAGGAGGGCCTGCGCTTCGCCGAGCGGGGCCGGTTTGAGGCCGAGGTCCTGGGGAGCCCCTTCGGGATGAGCCTGGCCGAGGCCCGCAAGGGGCACGCCCTCCTCGCCCTCTCCCGCCTCGAGGAGGCCAGGGCCGCCTACGAGGCCGCCTTGGCCCTGGCCGAGGGCGGCCCTTCCCGGCTCAAGGTGGAGGCCTTGGGGGGGCTCGCCGCCCTGGGGAGCCGGGAAGCCTACGGGGAGATGGTCCGCCTGGCCCGGGCCTCGGGGGACCTTTGGGTGGAGGAGTTCTTGACCCTGGCCGTGGCCCTGGCCTGGCTGCGGCGGGGGGAGGCCTTCCCCCTCCCTCCCCTGGAGCTCCTGGACCCCTTCCTCCGGGAGGTGGCCGAGGCCTACCCCTTCGCCGACGGCTGGGAAGGGCTCCTCCTCCGCTACCCCTTCCTCGCTGCCCCCACCCTCTTCGCCCCGCCCCTCCCCCGCCTGCGCCGGGCCCTTTGGCGGCTGGGCCGGCTCCCCTTGGCCTACCACCCCGGGGTGCGCCTGGAGGTCCGGGCCCTGGGGGCGTTCCGGGTCCTGGTGGACGGCAGGCCCGTCCGGTTCCGCCGGGAGAAGGCGAGGCTCCTCCTCGCCCTCCTCGCTGCCCGGGACTTTGAGAAGGAGGACCTCCTGGAGGCCCTGGAGGCCTCCCCGGGGGAGTTCCGCGTCCTCTGGTGGGAGGTGGTGAACGCCCTGGAGCCCGGAAGGCCTAAAGGGGCCCCCCCCTACTTCCTGAGGACCCGCCCCTACGGCCTCCACCTCGAGGCCCCCGAGCTCTACCTGGACCTCCTGGACCCCAAGGCCCCCCTCGCCCTGCCCTTCGCCGACCTGGACCACCCGGTCCTGGAAGAGCGCCGCTGGGAATACCTCCAAAAGCGGCGGAGGGCCCTCCTGCAAAGCCCGGACCCCGAGGGGTGGCTCGCCCTCCTCCGGCTGGACCCCCTGGACGAGGAGGCCTTCGCCCGGCTGAGGGCCAGCCCCCTCGCCGCCGAGGCGGAAGGGCTGCGCCGGGCTGCGCTCCAGGAGCTTGGCCTCTAGGGCGCCGCGGCGAGCTTCCGCCCTTGCGCCTCGTTGCCCTCACCCTCCCGTGGACCCCGCCCGCCCCACCTGGTACCCTAGGGGTTAGGGATGGAGTACGAGACCCTGGCGGTGCTCTCGGGGTTGCCCCAGGACCCCCACGGGGCGGTGGGGCTTCCCATCTATGCGGTGGCGGCCTACGGTTTTCCCACCCTGGAGGAGGGGGCGCGGCGCTTCGCCACCGGGGAGGGCTACGTCTACGCCCGGCAGAAGGACCCCACCGCCAAGGCCCTGGAAGAAAGGCTCAAGGCCCTGGAGGGGGCCCTCGAGGCCGTGGCCCTGGCCTCGGGACAGGCGGCCACCTTCGCCGCCTTGCTCTCCCTCCTCCGCCAGGGGGACGAGGTGGTGGCGGCCAAGGGGCTCTTCGGCCAGACCATCGGGCTTTTTCAGCAGGTCTTCGGCCTCATGGGGGTGAGGGTGCGCTACGTGGACCCCGAGCCCGACAGCGTGCGGGAGGCCCTCACCGAGAGGACCCGGGCGGTCTTCGTGGAGACCCTGGCGAACCCCGCCCTCTTCGTGCCCGACCTCGAGGCCCTGGCCTCCCTGTGCGAGGAGCAAGGCGTGGCCTTCGTGGTGGACAACACCTTCGGGGCGGCGGGGGCGCTGTGCCGGCCCCTAAAGTGGGGGGCCCACGTGGTGGTGCAAAGCCTCACCAAGTGGGCCTCGGGGCACGGCTCGGTGCTGGGCGGGGCCGTGCTTTCCCGGGAAACCCCCCTCTGGGAACGCTATCCCCAGTTCCTGGAGCCCGATCCCAAGGGGCAGGTCCCCTGGGAGGCCCTGGGGCCTAGGTGCTATCCCGAGCGGGTCCGCACCCTGGGACTCTCCCTTATGGGCATGAGCCTTTCCCCCTTCCACGCCTACCTCCTCTTCCAGGGCCTGGAGACCGTGGCCCTCCGGGTGAAGCGGATGGGGGAGAACGCCCGCTTCCTTGCCGAACACCTCAAGGGCCACCCCAAGGTGAAGGCCCTCCGCTACCCGGGCCTCCCCGAGGACCCGGCGTACCCGAACGCCAAGAAGTACCTGGCCTCTGGAGGGCCCATGCTCACCCTGGACCTGGGAAGCCAAGAGGGGGCAAGCCGCTTCCTTGCGGCCCTCCGCCTGCTCAAGGCACCCAACCTAGGGGACGCCCGCACCCTCTTGGTGCACCCCTGGACCACCACCCACAGCCGCCTCAAGGAGGAGGCGAGGCTTCAGGCCGGGGTCACCCCGGGGCTGGTGCGGGTCTCCGTGGGCCTGGAGGACCCCAAAGACCTCCTCGCCCTCTTTGAGGAGGCCCTGGAGGCGGCGTAGATGCCCTACACCATCGGCGAGCTCGCCCGGGCGTTTGGCCTCTCCCCGGACGCCCTCCGCTACTACGAAAGGCTCGGCCTCCTCGCCCCCGAGGGGCGGACGGAAGGGGGGTACCGCCTTTACGGGGAGGAGGCCCTCAGGCGCCTCCGCTTCATCAAGGAGGCCCAGGCGGCGGGGCTTAGGCTGGAGGACATCGCCGGGATCCTCCGCGCCATGGAGGAGGGCCAGCCCCCCTGCTGCCACGTGCAGGAGATGCTGCGGGCCCGCCTGGAGGAGGTGAGGCGGCGCCTTCGGGAGCTCGAGGCCCTGGAGGAGGCCCTGGCCCGCCGCCTGGCCTACGCCCAGGCCCACCCCGACCCCGCCTGCGACGGGAAGGACCACTGCGTCTACCTGGACCCCCTTGACCCTGGAGCAAGCTCCAGGGTCTAGCCTGGGGGCGTGGAGAAGAACCGGTACCGCATCAAGGTGCCCGGGATCCACTGCGCGGGGTGCATCCGCACGGTGGAGCGTGCCCTGGGCCAGGTGGCGGGGGTGGAGAAGGCGCGGGTGGACTACCCGAGGAAGGAGGTCCACGTGCTGGGGGAGGCTTCCCTGGGGGACCTCCTCGCCGCCCTGGAGCGGGTGGGCTACCCGGGGGAGGCCCTGTGACCTACGACCTCCTCATCGTGGGCTCGGGTTCCGCCGGGGTGGCGGCGGCCCTGGAGGCGAGCGCCCTCGGGGCCAAGGCGGCCGTGGTGGAGGCGGGGGTTTTGGGGGGACCTGCGTCAACGTGGGGTGCGTGCCCTCCAAGTACCTCCTCCGGGCGGCCGACGCCTTCCACCGGGCGGGCCACCCCGCCTTCCCCGGCCTCGCCACGGGGGCCCTTGGGGTGGACTGGAGGGCTCTCCTTTTGGGCAAGGAGGCCCTGATCTCGGCCCTCAGGAAGGAGAAGTACCAGGAGGTCCTGGAGGCGGCCGGGGTCCCCGTGCTCCGGGGGAGGGCCCGCTTCCTGGACGGGGAAAGGATGGAGGTAGAGGGGCGGGAAGTCCTCGCCGGGCGGTACCTTCTCGCCACCGGGGCGAAGCCCTTCCTTCCCCCCATCCCGGGCCTCCGGGAGAGTGCCCCCTGGACCTACCTCGAGGCCCTCTCCGCCCCCACCCTCCCCGAAAGCCTCCTGGTGGTGGGGGGAGGGCCCATCGGCCTTGAGCTCGCCCAGGCCTTCGCCCGGCTTGGGAGCCGGGTGGTGGTCCTCGAGGCCCTGCCCGAGGTCCTGCCAAAGGAGGACCGGGAGCTTGCCCGGCTCCTTCGGGGCTACCTGGAGGAGGAGGGCCTTAGGGTCCACACCGGGGTCCGGGTGGAGGCCGTGGCCCGGGAAGGGTCCTTCCGCGTCCAGACCGACCGGGGGGTTTTTGAGGCGGAAAGGCTCCTCGTGGCCGCGGGGAGGAGGCCGGACCTGGAGGGGCTTGGCCTGGAGCGGGCGGGCATCGCGCGGGACGAGGGGGGCTTCCTCCAGGTAGACCCCACCTTGCGCACCACCAACCCCCGGGTCTACGCCGCCGGGGATGCGGCGGGGCTTCCCCAGTTCGTCTACATGGCCGCCCAGTCGGGCCGGGTGGCGGCGCGGAACGCCTTGGGGGTGGAGACGCCCCTGGACCTCGCCGCCCTCCCCCGGGTGACCTTCACCGACCCCGCCCTGGCCGCGGTGGGCCTCACCGAGGAAGAGGCGAGGGCGAGGGGCCTGAGGGCGCGGGCGGCCTTTCTCCCCCTCTCCCTCCTGCCCAAGGCCCTCACCGCCCGCGACACCCGGGGGGGTTTCAAGATCGTGGTGGACGAAGAGGGCACGGTCCTCGGCCTCCACGTCCTGGCCCACGAGGCGGGGGACGTAGTGCAGGAGGGGGTCCTGGCGGTGAAGTACGGCCTCAGCTACCGGGACCTCATAGATGCCTTCCACCCTTACCTAACCCTGGCCGAGGGGGTGCGGCTCGTGGCCCAGGCCCTGGATACCGACCCCAGGCAGCGCTCCTGTTGCGCATGACACCATGCTACCCCGCGAGCGCCACTTGACACGATGGGAATGGGCCTTCTTTTCACTTCCCAAAAGCGAAGCGATGCGTTGAAGGGGATTTTATGGAGCTTCTCACGGAAGAGCCCTTAGGATTGAGGTGTGGTCCGGTGGCGGGTTGTTCTTCTCCTCGCCCTGGGGCTGGCCCTGGCCGTCAACGCCCCCTGGGCCCTGCAGGGGGTTTACGCCCTGGCCTACCGGGCGTCGGTGGGGCGGCTCCCCGCATTGCCGCCCCCGGGGGCCGGGGAACGCCTCCTGGTCCTTTCCCCCCATCCCGACGACGAAAGCCTGTGCTGCGGGGGGCTCATCAGGGAGGCCCTGGCCCAGGGAGCCGAGGTCTTCGTGGTCTGGCTCACCAGCGGGGACGGGTTTGAGTGGGATGCGGCCCTCCTGGACCGCACCCTGAGGCCGGGCCATGGGGACTACCAGGCCCTGGCCCTGAGGCGGATGGGGGAAGCCCAAAGGGCCGCCCAAGCCCTAGGCCTTCCCCTGGACCACCTCTTCTTCCTCTGCTACCCCGATCGGGGGCTCCTGCACCTCTTCCTGGAACGCCGGGCCGCTCCCTACACCTCCCCCTACACGGGGCTTGGCGCCGTGACCTACCCGGGCTGCTTCTCCCCAGGAGCCCCCTACACCGGCGAGGCCCTGGAGAAGGACCTGGAGGGGGTTCTGGACCGGGTGCGCCCTACCCTCCTCCTCGCCCCCTCGCCCCTGGACGCCCACCCTGACCACCAGGCGACCGCCTACCTGGCCCTACGGGCCCTGAGACCCGGGGTGCGGGCCCTCTTCTGGATCGTCCACGGGGGGTGGGAGTGGCCCCTGCCCAAGGGGTACCACCCGGGCCTTCCCCTGGAACCCCCGCCTCGAGGGCGCAGCCTAAGCTGGCGGCGGCTGGACCTGCCGCCCTCCGCCGAGGAGGCCAAGCGCCAGGCCCTCCTGGCCCACCAAAGCCAGCAGCGCCTCCTCTCCCGTTTCCTCATGGCCTTTGTACGCCGCAACGAGCTTTATAGCCCCCTTCCCCTCCCCCGCCACCCCCTGCCGGAGCCCGGGCGCTAAGGGGGTGGCGGGATCCGCAAGGCCCCGTCCGGAGGTATAGCCTAGAGGGATGGGCGAGGAAGAAGAGGAGATCCGCCTGCTGCGCCGGGTGGCCCTGGGGGACGAGGAAGCCCTCCTTGCCCTCTACCGCCGCTACGCCCCGAGGGTTCACGGGCTCGCCCGGCGCATCCTCCGGGACGGGCACGAGGCCAAGGATGTGGTGCAGGAAACCTTCTTGCGCATCTGGAACAAGGCGGAGCGCTTTGACCCCGCCCTGGGCCGGCCCGCCACCTGGATCCTCACCATCGCCCACAGGCTGGCCCTGAAGCGCCTCAAGGCCCTGGAGCCCCTCGCCCTCCTCGAGGAGGACGGGGCGGAGGAGCGCGTGGGCGGGGACGACCACCTGGACCGGATCCGGGTAGCCCAGGCCCTGAAGGCCCTTTCGCCCGAGGAGCGGAAGCTCGTGGAGCTCGCCTACTTCCAGGGCTACGCCCACAGCGAGCTGGCCCTGCTCTTGGGCTGGCCTCTCGGCACCGTGAAGAGCCGGCTCCGCCGCGCTTTGGCCAAGCTGGAGGGGAAGCTCAAATGACCCACCCAGACCCCGACGACCTGGTGCGCCTGGCCCTGGACCTCCTGCCTGAGGGGGAGAGGAGGGGGCTTTTGGCCCACCTGAAGCGTTGTCCCTCCTGCCGCGCCGCCTACCGCGGCCACCTAGAGGCCCTGAGCGCCCTCATCCTCGAGGCCCCCGTGCCCCCCTCCTGGGAGGCGGAGCTAAGGGAGCGCCTCCGCCCGAGGCCCCATTGGGCCCGCAGGCGGGTTCTGGCCCTGGGGCTTGCCGCACTTCTCCTCACCTTCCTGGGGTCCTTTGGGCTCCGGACCTGGCAGAGGGCGCTCGCCGAGAGGCGCTTTTTCGCCCTGGCGGCCGAGCCCGGGGCCCGGCTCATGCCCCTCCTCTCCCCCTCAGGCCGCCAGACGGGCTGGGCCCTGCGCACTGCCCAAGGAGAGGTTCTGCTCCTCCTCAAGTCCCCCCCGCCCCCGGGCCGGGTCTACCAGGCCTGGCTCATCCAGGAGGGGCGCCGGAAGAGCCTCGGCCTCTCCCCCACCCCCCTCCTGGAGCTGGGCCCTCTGCCCGAGGAGAGCCTGGTGGGGGTCTCGGTGGAGCCCCCGGAGGGCAGCCCCGCCCCCACCACCCCCTCGGTGGGCCGGGCGCGGATCTAAGCACCCCGCTCTGGCTTTCGCCAGAGCGGGGGCCCTCCACGTTGCGCAACCGGGTTGCGGGCCCTTAGGCCCAAGGGAAGGAGAGGGAGCCATGAAGGGAGAGGAAGCCACAAGGGGATGGGAAGCGGGACTGATCGCCTCAGGCCTAAGCCTGCTCCTGGAAGCCCTGGGGCGGAATAACCCCCTCACCGGCCTCTACGGGGCCCTGACCCACTTCCTCGGCACCCCCGAGGCCTTCAACCTCCTCCACCGCCTCTTGGGCTACGGGGAGGCGGCCAAGGCCTTGGCCTTCTTGGCGGCCTTGGGCCTCTTCCTCCTCCTGCACCGGCTCCTTTGGGGCCTGCCCTACCTGCTTTTAGCCCTCTACCTGGCCCTAGCGGGGCCTTGGGGCCTCCTTTCGGGGCTTTGGCTGCTGCTCCCCCGGGGCTGGCCTGCGGGCAGGCGGCGGGTCCTGGGGCTCGGGCTTCTGGCCCTGGCCACCCTTCTCTTGGGGCGGAGGCGGGGAAGCTCTCGTAAAGAAAGCGCTCTGCCCCTCCTGGGCCAGGAAGGCCTCTACCAGGTTTCCAAGAACCCCCCCTTCCTGGACCCCGACCTCCGGGGCCGCCCCTACCGTCTGGAGGTGGAACCCCTTGGCCCTCTCCCTGGAGGACCTCATGGCCCTGCCCGCCCGGGAGCTCGTCCACACCCTCATCTGCATCTCCAACCCCGTGGGCGGGGACCTGGTGGGGTGCCTGCGCTGGAAGGGGGTTTCCCTCCCCGCCCTTTTGGAACGGGCCGGGCCTAAGCGGGAGGCCCGCTACCTCCGCTTTGAGGCCGCGGACGGGTACGTGGAGTCCCTGCCCCTGGCCGAGCTCCCCCAAGACGCCCTCCTGGCCTACGCCGCCTTTGACCCCGAAAGGGGGCGGTACGAGCCCTTGTGGCCCAGCCACGGCTACCCCGTGCGCCTCCTGCTTCCGGGCCGGTACGGGATGAAGCAGCCCAAGTGGCTTACGAGGATCCGCCTGGAGGCGGAAAAGACCCTCGGGTACTGGGCCGAGCGGGGATGGAGCGAGGAGGCCCGGGTGCGGCCCATGAGCCGGATAGACTGGCCCCGTCCCGGGGCCTCCCTAAGGGTGGGGGAGGCCCTCGAGGTCCGGGGCATCGCCTTTGCCGGAGGGAAGCCGGTGCTGGCGGTGGAGGTCTCGGTGGACGGGGGGAAGCGCTGGGAAAGGGCCGAGCTCCTCCCCTCCCTGGGACCCTACGCCTGGCGGCTTTGGCGCTACGCCTGGCGCCCGGAGGTCCCGGGGCGCCAGGCCCTCCTGGTGCGGGCCTGGACCCGGGAGGGTCCCCAGGACCCTACCCCGAGGGACCCCCTCCCGGATGGGGCCACGGGGCTCCACCGGGTGGAGGTCGTGGTGCGCTGAGGCCGCCCCGGGGCAGAGTAGCGGGAAGGAAGGGGGGCGAAACCCGAGGCCAAAGGGGGATCCGCTTCACCCCCTTTCGGGGTATTACCGGGTGGAGGTGAGGGTATGGAGCGTAGAGCGTTTTTGCAGGCCGCAGGTGGGGTTCTGGTTTCGGCCTTGGCCGGCCGGGCCTGGGCCCTGGTTCAGGCCACGGGGGAGGGGATCTTCCGCCGCTACCCCGCGGAGTTCACCGGGTTCTCCGTGCCCCCTGGCCGGCCCTTCGCCGCCCAGGGGGTGGGGGAGACGCCCCTTGGCACCTCGGTCCTCATCCGCACCGTCAAGGAGCAGCCCCTCCACTACCACCGGGAGCGGCTGGAGGTGGCTCTGGTCCTCAAGGGAGAGGGGGTTTTGGTGGCCGGGGGCCGGGAAACCCGCATCGCTCCCGGGCAGGTGGTCCTCATCCCCCCCATGACCGCCCACGCCTTCCTCGGGGAGCTGGACCTCCTTTCCCGCTTCAGCCCCAGGCTCATGGGGGACGTGGTCTTCGTGGACCGGGGCCCCGGGCCCCAGGAAGGGGTTCCCCTCCTCCTCACCCCCAAGCCCCCCGCGGTGCCCCAGGACCGGCCCTTCGCCGCCCAAAGCCTGGCCAACCACCCCCTGGGCACGGTGCTGGCGGTGGCCACCCGCACCGGGCAGCCCTGGCACTACCACCGGGCCCGGGACGAGGCCATCTACGTGCTGGAGGGCGAGGGAACGGCCCAGGTGGAGCTCAAGCGGGAGAGGGTGGGCCCGGGGAGCCTCCTCCTGGTTCCAGCGGGGGCCATCCATCAGTTCCAGGGGACCTTGAGCTTCCTTTCCGTCTTCGGACCGGCCCTGATGGGGGATGTGGTCTTCCTATGAGGATCGGCGCGCTTCTCCTCCTCCTCACCGCCTGCGCCCCCATGCCCCTTAGCGCCCCCAAGGCGCCCGGGGGGGCCGAGGTACGGGTAAGCCTCGTGGACTTTGAGTTCCAGCCCAAGGCCCTGAAGGTCCCCCCGGGAACCACCCTGGTCTTCGTGAACCAAGGCCAGGCCCCCCACACCGTGACCGACAACCAGGGCCGCTTTGACAGCGGCGTGCTGGCCCCGGGAGCCGAGTTTCGCCGCACCTTCACCGAGCCCGGGACCTACGCCATCTACTGCCGGATCCACCCCTACATGGTCTTCAGCCTCGAGGTGGGCCCCTAAAGGGGGCGGACGCGGGGCGGGCCCAGGTGCCGCCACCTAGCGGCCCAGGGCCTCCCTCGGCCCCTGGGGCACGTGGCCGTAGGCCTGGTAGAGGGCGTAGGCCTCCCGCAGGTACCCCTTCCCCTCGGGCCGCCCCTCGCGGGCGAGTAGGAGGCCCAGGGCGTAGCGGGCCAAGGGGTTCTTGGGGTCCAGGGCCAGGGCCTGGCGGAACATGGCCTCGGAACGGGCCAGGCCCTCCGGGGTCTTGCGGCGGTCCCACAGGCCCCCCTTGGCCTGCTCTCCCCGGTAGTAGTAAAACTGGCTGCGGACGAAGGCGTAGGGCAGGGGCGCGACCCGGTCCGGGGGGAGGAGCCTGCCCCCCACCCGGTAGGCCTGGATGCCCCCGTCGGGCCCGTAGAGGGGCTCGGCGAAGCGGTACGCGCCCTCGGCCAGGAGGAAGAGGCCCTGGTGGCGGGCCAGGGGCTCGGGCTCCGAGGGGTCCACCAGGTAGTCCCGTCCCTTAAGCCGGAGGACGGCCACGGCGTGCCCCAGGTTGCTCTCCCGGCCCTCGGGGTTCTTCCAGACCATGTAGACCCCCGCAGGGTAGCCCGCCTCCTCCAGGAGGCCCTGGACCAGCACCCCCTGGAGCAAGCACTGGCGCTCCCCCTTGAGGGCGGCGTAGGCGAACTCGTACCCCTCCTCGAGGCTGAAGCGGGGGAGGAGGCGCTTCACCAGGCGGAAGGCGAAGCGGGCCGCCTCGAGGCCCCCCTCCGCCCTCTCCCTGCGGAGCGCCCGCTCCAGGGGTTCACCGAAGGCCCGGGCGTAGGCCCCTTCCAGCCAGGGCAGGAAGGGCGGGGCCCCCTGCACCTCCCGGTAGGAGTCCTGGACGAGGGCTTGGAACGCCGGGCTGTGCAGGGGGAAGGCTAGAGCCGCAGGGACCAGCCCAAGCGATAGAGCCAGAAGAAGACGAACCACCATCCCAGAATATACAGCGCCGACCAGGCCCAGCCCCCCAAAGCGGCCCCGAACCGAAGGGTGAGGGCGGTAAGGAGGGCCCGCAAGGGGGCCTGGAGGAGGGTTTTCAGGGCAAGGGGCAGGGCGTAGGCGAGAAGGGGGTTCGCCCCCAAGGGGAGGAAGGGCCGGAGGAGCCAGCCCGGAAGCCTCTCCAGGAGGAGGAGGAGAGGGGCGCCCAGCCCTAAGGCGAGGAGGAGGTAGGTGGGGGTCCAGTAGGTCTTGTCGGGGGGGAGAAGGGGGCTCCCCGCCAGGCCCAGGGCCAGGCCCAGGAGGCCTAGGGCCAGGGTCCAGGCCCTCCTCCCCTCCACGAGGGCCTCCCCCAGGAAGGTGGCGAGAAGGACAAACCCCCCGGTAGGGATGGCGGAGAGGAGGCCCCTAAGGCCCAAGGGGGCCAGGTAGGTGCGGTTCAGGTGCAGGGGGAGGTTGGCCTCCTCCCGGAAGACCCCCGCCCCCACCCCGGGGATGGGGACCAGGAGGAGGGCCGCCCCGTACCCCAGGAGGAGCAGGAGGGCCAGGAAGAGGCGCCTTAGGGGGGGAAGGTCGTAGAGCCAGGCCCCCACCAGGTAGGCCAGGGCCAAGAGTTGGAGCACATCCAGGGCGAAGACCGGCCGGCCCGCCCGCAGGCTGGTGAGGCCCAGGCCCAAAAGAAAGAGGCCGAAGGCCCTGCGGAGGACGCGCACCTCGTAGCGCCAAGGGGGCAGGCCGCGCCGGAGGAAGCCCCTGCGGCTGAAGGGGATGGCCGCCCCCATGGCCAGGAGAAACCAGGGAAAGACCCAGTCCGCCAGGTAGTAGCTCCGGCCGAAGGGCCCATGGGCCATCCAGGCGGGGGCCCCGGGGGGCAGGTTGTTCACGAGGAGCATGAGGAAGACGGTGAGGCCCCGGAAGGCGTCCAAAGCGGGGTTTCTCATCGCCGGGCCAGAAGGAGCCCCGAAACGGGGCCCAGGGCGAGCCCCCGGCCCTGGGCCAGCCGGGCAAAGGCCGGCAGGACCTCGAGGGTGGCCCGCACGTTGTCGTGCAGGAGGACGATGCCCCCGGGGCGCAGGTGGGCCGCGAGGCGGGCCTCCAGGACCTGAGGGGGCAGGCCCGCGTAGTCCCCGGGGTCGTCGGTCCAGAAGACCGTGGTGAGGCCGAGCTCCCGGGCCACGGCGAGCACAGTGCGGTCGTACCGCCCCCCGGGTGGGCGGAAGTAGCGCGGGCTTTGGCCCGTGAGGCGGAGGAGGACCTCGCTGCAGGCCAGGATCTCCTCCCGGATCGCCTCCTCGGGGAGGCCCGGGAGGCGCACGTGGTGGTAGGTGTGGTTGCCAAGCTCGTGGCCCTGGGCCACCAGGTCCCGCACGAAGTAGGGGTAGGCCTCCGCGTTGCGGCCGATGACGAAGAAGGTGGCCTTGAGGTCCAGCCGCCTCAGGGTGTCCAGGAGAAGAGGGGTAAAGAGGGGGTGGGGGGCGTCGTCAAAGGTGAGGGCGGCGTAGGGCGCCCCGGGGTTCCCGTGGTACAGGACTCCTCCCCGGAAGCCCAAGCGGCTCGCCCGCACCTGCTCGGCCTTCTCCTTGGCCCGGTAAGCCTCGGGGCCCTCCAGGCGGGGACGGTCCTCCAGGACGGGCTCGGGGGGGCGCCTGGGGACGAGGCCCGGGTTCAGCCAGAGCCGGTCGTACCCCGAAGGGGCCTTCAGGGCGAGGAAGTCCCTGACCCGCTCCCGGGGGACGCTGGCGGTGAAGAGGGGGAATCCCGCCGGGCCCGGGTAGGGGCTCGGGTAGAGGGAGAGGTCCACCTCTCCCAGGCCGGGCCTGGCCGCCAGGGCCAGGCTCAGGGCCTCCTGGGCGAGCCTGAGGAGGGAGGGCGGGGAGGCCTTGTCCTTGGGGACCTCCAGGACCAGATGGGCGGCCTCGAGGTGGCCGTTGGAGAGGTAGTTGGCCCGCACCAGCCCCGGCAGGGAAAGGGACAGGGTGGGGAGGGGCTCCTTGGGCAGGGGCTTGGCCGCCCCCGGGCCCTCCACGTAGGGCAAAGGCGCCAGCATTAGGAGGAAAGGCAACATGGCCTAAGTTTAAGGGGACCGCCCGTCTCCCCGCTCAGGGTGGGCAGGAAACCTGAAGGGCGCCTGAAGCCGACCCGGTCCGGGCCCCTTGAGCCCCTCAGCCCCCGAGGCCGCGGAAGAGGAGGAAGAGGTTGAGGGCGAGGACGAGGAGGGCGGCGGCCCAGGCCAGGAGGCGGACGGCCGGAGGGTTGGCCATGGGGCCCATGACGCCGGGGTCCTCGGTGAGGCGGACCAGGGGGAAGAGGGTGAAGGGGAGCTGGAAGGAAAGGACCACCTGGGAAAGGACGATGAGGGCCATGGGCGAGGCCCCGAAGGTAAGGGCCAGGGTGGCGGGGAGCACCGCCAGGAGCCGGGTGACCAGGCGGAGCCGGGCGGGCCTGGCCCGGGCCCGCAGGAACCCCTCCACCACCACCTGGGCGGCCAGGGTGCCGGTGGCGGTGCTGGAGAGGCCACTGGCCAGGAGGCCCACCCCGAAGGCCAGGGCCGCCAGGGGGCCCAGGAGGGGGGCCAGGGTGCGGTAGGCCTCGGCCAGGTCGGCGATGGCCAGCCCCCTTTCGTGAAAGACGGCGGCCGCCACCACCAAGATGGCCGCGTTCACCAGCCAGGCCCCCGTCAGGGCCAGGGCCGTGTCCACGAGGAGGAGGCGGTAGACCCTCTTTCGCTCCTCCCCAAGCCGGGTTTTCACCTGGGCCGAGTGCAGGAAGAGGTTGTGGGGCATGACCGTGGCCCCCAGGATGCCCAGGGCCACGTAAAGCCCCCCGGGGTCCAGGAGGGTGGAATCCGGAAGGAACGCGTGGCGCAGGAGGGCGGTGAGGGGAGGATGGGCCAGGTAGAGCTCCACCATGTAGGCCAGGCCCACCACCCCCACCAGGGCCACGATGGCCCCCTCCACCGCCCGCACCCCGAAGCGCTCCAGGTAAAGGAGGAGGAAGACGTCCAGGACCGTAAGCCAGGCGGCCAGCACCAGGGGGAGGCCCAGGAGGAGGTTCAGGGCCACGGCCATGCCCATGAACTCCGCCAGGTCCGTGGCCACCATGGCCAGAAAGGCGGTGAGGAAGAGGAAGCGCCCGAAGGAGCCGGGGTACCGGGCCCGCAGGTGCTCGGCCAGATCCAGGCCCGTGGCCACCCCCAGCTTGGCCGCCAGGGCCTGGAAGAGCATGGCCATGGCGCTGGACAGGGTGACCACGAAGAGGAGGCCGTACCCGTAGCGGCTTCCCGCCTCGAGGCTGGTGGCCCAGTTGCCGGGGTCCATGTAGCCCACGGAGACCAGGAAGGCAGGACCTAGATACCACCACCAAGGCCGCCTTTTAGGCAGGCCTAATCCCGTCATGCCCCCACTATACACCCTGGGCCAGGGCGCCGCCCACCTTCAGCCTGGCTTCAGCCCTTGGGCTAAACTGAACCCTGGAGGTGCAGCATGGGCAAGCGAGCGTACGCGTGGGCGCTCTTGGCCCTGGGCCTCGCCTGGGGACAGAGCGGGCAGGGCCTTTACAGCCAGTACTGCTCGGGCTGCCACCAGCCGAGCGGCCAGGGCCTCCCGGGGGCCTTCCCGCCCCTGGCAGGCCACGTCCAGGAGATCCTGGCCAAGCCCGGGGGGAGGACCTACCTCATGGACGTCCTCCTCTTCGGCCTGCAGGGCAGCATCCAGGTGAAGGGCCAGACCTACAACGGGCAGATGTCCGCCTGGGGGCCCCAGCTTAAGGACGGGGAGATCGCCGCGATCCTGAACTACATCAGCACCAACCTGGGCAACAAGCCCCCCAAGGGCTTCAAGGCCTACACCGCCGCCGAGATCGCCAAGGAGCGGGCCAAGAAGCTCACCCCGGACAAGGTCTACGCCCTCAGAAAGAGCCTGAAGCTCTAGATGGCCGCCCTGCTCCTCCTGGAGGACGAGGAGGCCCTGGGCCAGACGGTGGCGGAGGCCTTGGCGCGGCACGGCTTCCAGGTCCACTGGGCCAAGGGGGAGGAGGAGGCCTGGTCCCTCCTCCTCGCCCACCCCCTGGACGCCCTGATCCTGGACGTACGCCTGCCCGAAGGCGAGGAGGCGGGCTTCCGCTTCGCCCGGGCCGTGAGGGAGATGGGCCTCCAGAAGCCCATCCTCTTCCTCACTGCCCGGGACGCCCTCGAGGACCGCCTCCTGGGCCTGGAGGTGGGGGAGGACTACCTCACCAAGCCCTTCCACCTGCCCGAGCTCATCGCCCGGGTCCGGGCCCTCCTCCGCCGGGGGGAGATCCGGCCCAAGCGGGTGGAGGTAGGGGAGGTGGCCCTGGAGGTGGAGAGCCGGAGGGTGCTGAGGAAGGGGGTTCCCGTCCCCCTCACGGCCAAGGAGTACCAGGTCCTGGAGCTCCTTCTCCTGAACCCGGGGCGGCTTTTCAGCAAGGAGGAAATTCTGGAGCGGGTATGGGGACCGGGGTACGAGGGGGAGTCCAACCTGGTGGAGGTCTACATCAAGAACCTGCGGAAAAAGCTGGGGGAGGGCCTCATAGAAACGGTCCGGGGCCTGGGCTACCGCGTCCCCGGATGAGCCTCAGGTCCCGCATTGCGCTGCTCACGGGGCTCGTGGCCTTCCTGGGCCTGGCCCTGGGCCTTTTCCTCTCCAGCCTCCTCCTCTCCCGCCTGGCCCTCCTGGAGGTGGACCGCACCCTGCGCCTCCAGGCCCGCACCCTCCTGCAGGAGGCCCTGGCCACCCCGGACCGGCAGGTGCCCCCCGAAGAGGAGGCCGACCTGCTCTTCGGGGACTTCCCCGCCGCCGCCTGGATCTACGAGGGGGGACGGCTGGTCTGGCAGGGGGGCCTGCCCTCCGCCCCGAACCTCCTCAAGGGCCTGGTCCACGAAAGGCCCGTTTCCCTGGCGGGCTGGCGGGCCCTGGCCCTGGAGCGGGGGGGGCTCAGGGTGGTGGTGGCCCAGCCCCTGGGCCTGGTGGAGCGGCTCGCCCTCCTCTACCTGCGCCTGGGCCTCCCCCTCCTCCTCCTGGTGGGGCTTTTGTCTGGGGCCCTGGCCTACCTCCTCCTCCGCCCGGTCCTGAGTCCCCTGAAGCGCCTGGCCGAGGCCGCCCTTCGCTTTGAGCCCATACCCCCCTTGCCGGGCCGGGATGAGGTGGCAAGCCTTGCCCAGGCCTTCGCCCAGTTGCTCAGGACCCTGAAGGAGGAGCGGGCCCGGGAACAGGCCTTCCTGGCCCTGGCCAGCCACGAGCTCAAGACCCCCATCGCCGCCTTTCGGGTGGGCCTGGAAAGCCTCCTGGCCCAAGAAAGGGTGGACCGGGAGGCCCTGAAGCGGCTCAAGGTGCAGGCGGAGCGCCTCGAGGCCCTGGCGGAAAACCTCCTCGCCCTCTCCCGGGCCGGGGCCCAGGACCTGAGGCTGGCCGAGGTGGACCTTTACGCCCTCGTCTCGGAGGCCTTTGACCGCTTCCAGCCCCTCGCCGTGGCCCTGGGGCGGGAGCTCGTCCTGGAAGGGGTCTCCGCCAGGGTGGCGGCGGACGCCAGGCTCCTGGAACGGGCCCTCAATAACCTTGTGCAGAACGCCCTCCTCCACGGCCAGGGCACGGTGCGGCTTCGGGTGGGCCAGGACGCGGAAGGGGCCTACCTGGAGGTGGAGGACCAGGGACCCGGGCCCTCCTCGAGGGCCCGGGAAGGTCTGGGCCTGAGGGTGGCGCGCCAGGTGGCCCTGGCCCTAGGGGGTTCCCTCGTCCTCGTCCCCGGTCCCCCTTTCCGGGCCCGCCTCCGCTTCAGACCAGATTCAGCCTCATTCCCTAGGCTTCTCTCTGGAGCGCCAAGCTCCGGAGGTGCAGCATGAAACGGATGGCGTGGCTCTTGATGGCATCGGCCCTGGCCCTGGCCGCCCCGGCCACCCAGGGGAAGCTCACGGTGAGCGCGGCCTTCCCGCCTAAGGTCCTGCCGCCCAGCACGGTTCTTATCCTGGAGGACGCCAAGGGCATGGCCCTCTGGGAAAGCGGCAAGGGCGTGGCTCCGGCGGCCGAGGCGCTAGAGAAGGCAGCCTACGTGGTCTTCAAGCTCCCCAAGGCCACCTACCGCTACCCCGTGGTCAAGAAGGGCATGGCCCTGGAGGAGCTCGAGGTCAAGGTGGGGAAGCGGGTCTACACCTTGGGCACGCTGCTCAAGAACCGGAACGTGGCCGTGGGGAAGGACGGGAGCCTCATGCCCCTGAAGGCGGCCAAGCCCTCCTCCAAGAAGCCCTAACCCTGGAGTAGGGGCGGTTTACCCAAGTCCCTTCCTGAGGCCGCTGGCCCCCAGCTTGGGGGCCAGCGGCCTTCCTCGCCTATACGCGTGAGGCACCTCGCAGCTCCACATCTATAAGAATGGCGGTCCATCCCCACGTGCGTGGGGACTACCCTTCGCCCTGGCCGCCTGGGCCGGGTGGGAGCTGTGGCAGGCCTACCGGCGTTAAGATGAAAGCATGATCTTACCCGAGGAGATGGAAAAGGCCCTAGAGCGCTTCAAAAAGGTCTATGGTCCCGGCTGGGAGAAAAAGCTCCTTAGCTTGAAGGGCAGACGAGCTGGGAAAATCCGGTACCGCTCCGGCCAGCTCGTAGCGCCGAAATATTCGCCCTCGCAAGACCATATTCAGGTGGGGACTCTCACATGTATGAGGTAGATATCTCCTGGGGTGCACTTTGAGGGAAGCTTGACTCGGAGGCCAGGAGCTTCTGTTCTCTCCCCGCGCCGGGGCGATGTCTAGAGCGCAAGCACGAAGGGAAAGCGCGGACCAAGAGTGGGGCCCTTACCCCTCGAGGCCCGCCTGGGCCTCGGCGAGCCGAAGGACTGCGGTCCAGTCCTCCTCCCCCATCCCCCTCGCCACCCCTTCCAGAAACCGGTCCAGTAGAAGGTGCCCGAGGGGCAGGGGCGTGTGGGTGGTGTCCGCCGCCTGGTGAATGAGGCGTACGTCCTTGAGCCCCAGCCGGAGCTTGAACCCGGGGGGGCTGAAGCGCCTTTCCAGAAGGATCCGCCCGTAGGCCTCGTAGATCGGGGAGCGGAAAAAGCCCCGCACCACCTCGTAAAAGGCCTCCCGCCTCACCCCGTTCCTCTCCACCAGCACGTAGGCCTCGGAAAGGGCCTCCAGCATGCTGGCGATGAGGAAGTTCCCCCCGAGCTTCACCGCGTGGGCCAGGTGGGGGGCCTCCCCCACCTCGTAGACCTCCACCCCCAGGGCCTTGAGGAGGGGCCTCGCCTCCTCCACGTCCGCGGGCGCCCCCGCCACCACGATCCTGAGCTCCCCCTTGGCCGCCGCCTCGGGCCGGCCGAAGACGGGGGCCGCCAGGTAGCGCTTCCCCGCCTGCCTATGCCTTTCCCAGAGGGCGCGGGAGTAGGGCACCCCCAGGGTGCTCATGGCGATGTGGAGGCCCCCCGGGGGAAGCCCCTCCAGGATCTCGGGGAGGACGGCCTCGGTGGCGGCGTCGTCCGCCAGCATGGTGATGACCACTCCCGTTTCCGCCGCCTCCTTGGGGCTTCCCACCGGGATGAGGCCCTCCGCCTCCTTGGGCGTGCGGTTCCAGGCCAGAACCTCGTACCCCGCTTTGGCCAGGTTCTTGGCCATGGGGAGGCCCATGCTCCCAAGCCCCACGAAGCCGATCCGCCGCATACCCCCATCCTACCCCAGGGGGGGCCCTTAAGCTCGGCTTAAGGAAACGCCCCTTGCTCCCTTTAGCCTCCGGGCTTAGGCTCCCCGGGCGAGGAGGCGAGCATGGACTTCACCCCCCTCGAGGCCGCCCACCTCCTGCGCCGGGCCGCCGCCCGGGGCCGGAAGGAGGAGGCGGAGGCCTTGGCCGAGCTGGGGCTCAAGGGGGCGGTGGAGCGGCTTCTCGCCCCGCCTGCCCTCCCCCCCGACCCCGAGCTCCCGGAGAAGCCCGGGGAGGCCTGGGAGCCCCTCACCGCCTGGTGGCTGAACCACTGGCTCACCACCCCCACCCCGGCCGCAGAAAGGCTCGTCCTCTTCCTCCACGGCCACTTCACCAGCGAGCTGAGGAAGGTGCGCTCCCCCCAGGCCATGAGCCTGCAGAACCAAACCTTCCGCACCCTCGCCTACGGCTCCTTCCGGGACCTCCTCTTCGCCGTGGCCCGCGACCCCGCCATGCTCCTCTACCTGGACAACGCTCAAAGCCGCAAGGAGCACCCCAACGAGAACTGGGCTCGGGAGCTTCTGGAGCTCTTCACCCTGGGGGTGGGCCACTACGGCGAGGAGGACGTGATGGCCGCCGCCCGCGCCTTCACCGGCTATTCCGTGGACGAGAAGGCCCTCAAAGCGGGGAAGCCCCGCTTCCTCTTCCGCCGGGCCTGGCACGACCCGGGCAAGAAGCGCTTCCTGGGGAGGGAGGTGGAGGGCGGGGACGAGGTCCTGGAGATCCTGGCCGACCACCCCGCCACCTACGGGCGCCTCGCCCGCAAGCTCCTCGCCTTCTACTTTGCCCCCAACCCCGAGCCCGCCCTCGAGGCCGAGGTGGCGCGGATCCTCAAGGAGATGGGCTTCCGGGAGGCCCTCGCCTACCTCTTCCAGCAGGAGGCCTTCTACCGAGCACGGGGCCTCTTGGTGCGGAGCCCCGTGGAGCACGTGGTGGGCCTGGCCTACGCCGCCTCCTTGCGGGAGGTGCCCAGGGCCTGGATCCGGGCCCTTCCCGCCATGGGGCAGGCCCCCTTCAACCCCCCGAACGTCAAGGGCTGGGAGGGGGGCCGGGCCTGGCTTGGGGACACCGCCCTCCTCGTCCGGCTCAATTTGGCGGCGGGCCTGAAAGGGCCCTTGGACCTTTTTGTCTTCGCGGACGGGGAAGGCCTCGAGGCCCTCGTCCGCCCCGAGGCCCAGCTCCTTTAGGAGGTGAGTGTGGATCGGCGCGAGTTCGTCAAAAGCGGCCTCTTGGGCCTTGCCCTGAGCCAGGCCCCGACCCTTTTTTGGCGCACCGCCCTGGCGGCGGAGGCCGGGGAGAAGATCCTGGTGGTGGTCCAGCTTTCCGGGGGGAACGACCAGCTCAACACCCTGGTGCCCTACCGGCAGGAGCTCTACTACCGCCTGAGGCCGAGGCTCGCGGTGCCTGCCCGGGAGGTGCTGGACCTGAACGGGCGCCTGGGCCTGCACCCCGCCCTCCGGCCCCTCATGCCCCTCTACGAGGCAGGGGCCTTGGCCCTCCTCCCCCAGGTGGGCTACCCCAATCCCAGCCGGAGCCACTTCGTCTCCATGGCGGTCTGGCACACTGCGGACCCCGAGCGAAAGGCGGCCTCGGGCTGGCTCGGGCGGCTTTTGGACCAGGGAGCGGACCCCCTGTGCGAGACCTACCTGGGGGCCAGCACCCCCTTGGCCCTCACCGGGAGCCAGGCCCTGGCCCCCAGCGTGGAGAGCCTGGAGGGCTTTGAGCTGAGGCTCCCTCCTCCCTTGCGCACCCGCTGGGAGGAGGCCCTCCTCCGCCCCAGGCAGGGGGAGGCGGAGGCGGTGCGCCAGGCCTTCCTAAGGCTCAAGGCCACCTTGGCCCAGGTGGGGCGGGCCCGGGGGGTGAAGAACCGGGTGGACTACCCCAACCACCCCTTTGGCAGGGCCCTGGCCGACGTGGCCCGCATGATCGCCGCCGAGCTGCCCACCCGGGTCTTCTACGTCTCCTTAGGGAGCTTTGACACCCACGCCGACCAGCCCAAGCGGCACGAGGAGCTCCTCGGCCTCCTGGCCCAGGGGCTTGCCGCCTTCCACCAGGAGATGCGCCTTCTGGGAAGGGAGCGGGAGGTGCTGGTCCTGGGCTTCTCCGAGTTCGGGAGACGGGCTCAGGAGAACGCCTCCTACGGCACCGACCACGGCAAGGGAGGGCTGATGTTCGCCCTCGGGCCGGTGAGGGGCGGGGTCTTGGGCCCCGAGCCCGACCTCGAGGACCTGGACGAGGGGGACCTCCGCTTTCAGCTGGACTTCCGCGCCGTCTACGCGGCTGCGCTGCGCTTTTTGGGCCTCGAGCCCGCCTCCATCCTGGGCCCGGGCCCAGCCCCCATTCCCCTGGTCTAGGGCCTACCCTTTTTTGGGCTCTTCCGCCTTGGCCTCCGGGGGTTTGGGGGCCTCGGGGGGCTTGGCCTCCTCCTTGACCTCCTCCACCACCCCCTCCATGCTCCGCTTGAACTCCCGTACGGACTGGCCAAGGCCCCGGGCGAGCTCGGGGAGCTTCCGGGGGCCGAAGAGGAGGAGAGCTACCACCAGGATGGCGATGAGCTGGGCCGGACTGTCAATCATGGCGGTTTCATTGTTAGGGGCCAACCTGAACCGAAGCTGAAGTCCCCGCAAGGCCTTGACTGCGGCCTCGGTCCGGTCGCTGGCCCCAAGCTTCTCCAGAAGGCTTTCCACATGGGTCTTAACCGTGCTAGGGCGGATGCCCAGGGCCTTGGCGATCTCTTTGTTGGAAAGTCCGCGAGCGATGAGCCTCAGGATCTCCCGCTCGCTGAGGAGGGGTGCGGCACCGCTCGCGCCAGGGCATTCCCGCGGCCCCAAGGCCAGGCCGCCTCCCCCAGACCCTCCTCCTCGTTCCCCCAGAGGGGATTTCACCTGGGCCTCAGGCATAGCGGCTAGGCTTCCCCCCATGCCGCGCCCTGCCCGCACCCTAGTTCCGCCGCTCCCTTCTGCCCTACCCCTTTGGGCTTTTCTCCTTTTCCTGCTCCTGGGGGCGCTGACCCGGCACCGCGACGCCCTGCCCCCGGACCTTCTCCTCCTGGCCTTTCTCCACGCCCACCGCACCCCCTTTCTGGACAGGCTGGCCCTCCTCCTTTCCCAATCCGCCTCCTTTAAGGCCCTCCTTCCTCTCCTACTCCTTGTTCCCCTTATCCCTCTGGGGCTGACCCGGGCCTACCTGGGGCGGAGGGCCTGGGCCCCTTGGGTGCTGGCCATAGCCGGGGGTGCCTTCTGGACCGAGGTCGCCAAGTGGGCCTTCGCCCGGGAACGCCCCCACCTCTTCCCCTCCCCGATCCGGGAGGCGGGGTACGGCTTTCCCTCGGGCCATGCCGAGATCAGCCTGGCCCTGGTCCTCTCCCTTTACCTCCTCTTCTCCGGGGTCCCCCAACCCCGGGGGAACCGCTTTCGGCCGGCCTTCTGGGTTCTGGCCCTGGGCCTCCCCTGGGCCTTTCTGGTGGGCCTCTCCCGCCTCTACCTCCAGGTCCACTACCCCTCGGACGTCCTCGGGGGCTGGGCCCTTGCGGTAGCCTGGACGCTATGGGTGTGGCGCTGGACGCCAAGTCACTTCTAGAAACCCTCTCCTACCCCGGCCTTTTCGCCCTTCCCCTGGTGGAGACGGGCCTTCTGTTCGGCTTCTTCCTGCCCGGGGATAGCTTCCTCGTCACAGTGGGCCTCTTCGCCGCCGCGGGGCACCTGGCCCTGGGCCCAAGCCTCCTCCTCCTTTTCCTGGGCTCTTTCCTGGGCCATCAGCTGGGCTACTTCTGGGGACGGCGGCTCGGGAGAGGGCTCAAGGCCCGGATGCGGCCCGAGCACTGGGAAAAGACCGAGGCCTTTCTCAGGCGCCGGGGAGCGCTGGCCCTCCTCCTCGCCCCCCTGATCCCCGTGGTGCGCACGGGCATGCCCTTCGTGGCGGGGGCCTTCGCCTACCCCTACCGCCGCTTCCTCCCTCTCTCCTTCCTGGGGACCCTGCTCTGGACGCAGGGGGTGACCCTCTTGGGCTACCTCCTCGGGCGGGCCCTGCCGGGCCTAGACCGCTACCTCCTCCTGGTGGTGGGCCTGGTGGTCCTCGTCTCCCTCCTGCCTGCCCTTTGGGAGGCGAGGCGGCGGTGAGGCGGGCCGTGGCCTGGGGGCGGGTACCCCGGCTAGGAGGAGCGCTTCTTTTGGTACATGGCCCGGTCGGCGGCGGAAAGGGCCTCCTCCAGGGAGGACGTGCCTACGGGGGAGAAGCCCACGGAAACCCCGGGAAAGCGGCGCTTGACGCGCTCCTCGAGGGAGGCCCCGTCCCTAAGCCCCAGGTGAAGGCCCACGAACTCATCCCCTCCCAGGCGGTAGAGGGCGTCCCCCTCCCGGGACTCCTCCCTAAGGGTGCGGGCGAAGCGCTTGAGGTAGGCGTCCCCGGCGGCGTGCCCCTCGCGGTCGTTGACGGCCTTCAGGCCGTCCAGGTCCCAAAGGGAAAGGGCCAAGCACAGGCCTTCCCGCTGGGCCAGGGCCTGGTAGCTCGGAAAATCCCGCTCCAGGGCGCGGCGGTTGGCAAGCCCTGTGAGGGCGTCGGTGAGGGCCTCGCCCTGGACGATGGCTTGCAGGCTTTGGAAGCGGCGGATGAGCCAGTGGACGCTGAGGCCCGCCACCAGGGCCGGCACGCTGCTGGCGGCGAGGAGGAGCCGGCTCTCCAGGCTGGGCCAAGGAGCGAGGAGGAGGATCCCGAGCCCCGCCGCCAGGCCCGGCCATCCGGCGAAGGCGGCCAGAACGTAGATCCCCATGGTCTGGAAGGCCCCGATCGCCAGCCGCCACTCCGAGGGGGCAAGCCCGGGGGCCACGGCCTGGGGAGGGCTCACCAGGGTGTAGGTGGCGGTGAAGACCGCTGTTCCCAGGTGGAAGGCTATCGCGGCCCCTTCCCGTTCCGGGAAGCGCCAAGCGAGCAGGCGGGCCAACGCCAGGGCGCCCCAGTAGAGGAGGGTGGCCCAGACCATGGCCGGGCCCCCGGACCAGAGGACCACGGGGAGCCAGACCGCGGGGACCAGGGCGAGCCGCCAGTAGAGGCGGAAGAGCCAGGACCAGACCGCCCCTTGGGACCTATTCAAGGTTCCGGGAAGCCCCTTCGGGGGCCGCTTCCGCGCGGCCCCGGACCGCCCGAAAGAGCCTTTCCGGCGTGAGGGGGATGTCCAGGTGGACCAGGCCCAGAGCGTCCAGAACAGCGTTGGCGATGGCGGGCGGGGCGGCGATGGCCCCCGCCTCCCCGATCCCCTTGGCCCCCAAGGGGTTCGTAGGGGAAGGGGTTTCCGTGCGCAGGGCCGCCACCTTTGGGGCCTGCTGCGCCCGGGGAAGGGCGTACTCCAGAAGGCTCGCCGTGAGGTTCTGGCCGTAAGGGTCCAGGGCCACCTCCTCCAGGAGGGCCTGGCCCAGGCCCTGGACCACCCCCCCCTGGACCTGGCCTTCCACCAGGAGGGGGTTCACCACCCGGCCCACGTCGTCCACGGCCCAGTAGCCGAGGAGGCGGACGGCATAGGTGTCTGGGTCCACCTCCACCAGGGCCAGGTGCGCCCCGAAGGGGTAGCTTGCCCCCTGGAGGGAAAAGGTCGCCTTCTCCTCCAGGCCGGGCTCGAGGCCCGGGGGTAGCCGCCTGGGGTCGTGGGCGGCCCGGGCCACCTCGGCCACGGGGAGGGCCAGGGGGGTCCCCCGCACGCGGAAGGCCCCCTCTGAAAGCTCCAGGTCCTCGGGGGCCGCCTCCAGGAGATGGGCGGCGATGCGGCGCATCTTCTCCCGCACCCGCTCCGCGGCCAGGAGGATGGCCGACCCCCCCACCTGGAGGGTGCGGCTTCCCCCCGTGCCCTGGCCCAGGGGCACGGCCTGGGTGTCCCCGTGGACCACCCGGATCCGCTCCGGGGGAATCCCCAGGGTATCCGCGGCGATCTGGGCGAAGGCGGTGGCCGCCCCCTGGCCGTGGGGGGAGGTGCCGGTGAAGAGGGTGGCGCTCCCATCGGGGTGGACCCGGACCACCCCCACCTCGTAGCCGAAGCCCGTGACCTCCACGTAGAGGGCGAGGCCCAGGCCCACAAGCCGCCCCGTCCGCCTGGCCTCCTCCTGGAAGCGCCTCAGCTCCTCGTAGCGGGCGGCCTCCAGGAGGGCCTCCAGGGCCTTGGGGTAGTCCCCGCTGTCGTAGACCGCCCCGGTGAGGGTCCGGTAGGGGAAGGGGCCCCGGAGGAGGTGCCGGCGGCGGAAGCGCACGGGGTCCTCCCCCAGATCCTTGGCGGCAATTTCAAAGATTCGTTCCAGGTAAAAGGTGGCCTCCGGCCGGCCCGCCCCTCGGTAGGCCCCGGTGGGGGTGGCGTGGGTGTAGAGGGCGAGGAGCTCCACCTCCAGAGCGGGCAGGGCGTAGGGCCCCTGGAGCATCAGCACCGTCCCCCCGTGGGGAGGTAGGGTGGTGTCCAGGAGGTAGGCCCCGGCGTCGGCCAGGATCCTCGCCCGAAGCCCCAGGACCTCCCCCTCCTCGGAGAGGGCCAGGGCCACCTCCCCCACCTGGCCGCGGCCATGGGTCGTAGCCAGAAAGGCCTCCCGCCGACCCTCCACCCACTTCACCGGCCGCCCGGTCCTCAGGGCCAGGTGGGCGGCCAGCATCTCCTCGGGGTAGAGGTTGAGCTTGGCCCCGAACCCGCCCCCCACGTCGGGGGCCACCACCCGCACCGCCTCCTGGGGCAGGCCCAGGGCCTCGGCCAGGAGGTCCCGCACCCGGTGGGGCACCTGGGTGCTGGTGTAGACCAAAAGCCCCCCGCCTTCCGGCACCGCCAGCACCCCTCGCCCTTCCAGGGGGGTTGGGGCGAGGCGGGGGATGCGGATCCGGGCCCGGACCACCCGGTGGGCCCGGCGGAAGGCCTCCTCCACCTCCCCCGCCCGGAGGTAGCGGCGGTGGGCCAGGTTGGTGCCGAGCTCAGGATGGACCAGGACCCGGTCCTCGAGGGCCTCCTCCAGGGAGGCCACCTGGGGCAAAGGCTCCAGGTCCAGGCCCTCCGCCAGGGCCTGGAGGGCGTCCTCCGCCTGGGCCCGGGTCTCGGCCAAGACCGCGGCGATGGGCTCGCCCACGTAACGCACCACCCCTTGGGCCAGGGCCGGGTGGAAAGCGGCCTTGGCCCCCTGGGGGGCACGGACGGGGACCTTTAAGGGGACCTCCTCCCCGGTATAGACCGCCACCACTCCAGGAAGGGCCAGGGCCTGGGCCCGGCGGAGGCCCAGGATCCTCGCCGAGGCCACGGGGGAGCGGAGGAGGGCCAGGTGAAGGGTGCCGGGATAGGCCAGGTCGTCCAGAAAGCGGCCCTGGCCCCTAAGAAGCTTCTCGTCCTCGAGGCGGCGCAGGGGGGTACCGATGAGCGCCATGGGGACATTCTAAGGCCTTGCGCCCCAGAGCGCAGGGAAAAGGTCTCCCCTGGGAGGCTACCGAGGGGCAGCTTTCTGCAACCCGTGGTAAAGAGACAGAAAGGAGGCCAAAGCCTTCCTGCTGGGGTGGGCAGCCTTACGGGCCGCCCCCCCCCAAAAGGCTTCTCACGCCCTCGGGGAGGGGCTCTTGGGGAAAGAGGGCCCGGAAGCGCCCGGCCAGGTCCTGAAGGAGAGGCCTTAGGCCCTCTTCCCGCAGGGCCTGAGGATAGAGGTCCCGCATCTCCTGGAGCAGGCTCTCCCGGGCCAGGTGGCGGGCCACCAGGAGGCCTTCCCCCGCTAAGGTGGCCGGTTTCCCCCGCTTTAGGCGCTCCGCCTCCTTGCGCACCGCCGGATCGTGCAGAAGGCGGCGGCAGGTAGGGCAGGGGTGGTCCTCACTGGGGGCCTCGCAGATGGGGCAGGGATCCCCCCTACGCCCCTTCAGGAGGGCCAAGGCGGCCCGGGCCACGGGCTCCCTGAGCCCGGGAGGGGCCTCCTGGGCCAGGGCCAGGGCCTTACGGCTAAGCTCGAGGGGAGGCCCTGGGTTGGGAGCCTGGGCCCTCTCCCCTTCCCTGGCCTCGAGGCGGCCCACCTGGAAGCGGATCTCCCTAACCATCCCCGGGAAGCGCTCCCCATAGCGCCTGAGCAAGGCCAGGCGGCTGTAGGTGAGGTGGTGGGCCACCACGGGATCGGAGACTTGGACCAGGAGAACCCCCTTTTCCAGGGCCACCGCCTCCGTGAGCTGGGCGAGCTCCCGCCCCACCACCTCCCGCCAAGCGGCGAGCACCCGTCCCCGCTTGAGCCGCTCTTCTCCCCCTGCCTGCCTCAAGGCCTCTGGGATGACCTGCTTCAGCCGCCAGGGCACAGGACCACCCCCCTTTGCATGGAGCATACCCGCACCCCCTCCGGGGCTAAAAGCCCCGCCAGGACCGCCTGGGGTAGGGTTTGGGCGTAGGCCAGGACCGCCTTCCGCCGGGCCTCGTCCAGCTCCTCGCTCCACTCGTCCACGAGGAGAAGGGGGGGCTCCCCATAGTGCTCGGCCAGAAGGCGGTGCTCCGCCAGGCGCAGGGCCAGGGCCAGGGCCTTGGCCTCCCCCCGGCTGGCGAAGCGGTGGGCCGGACGCCCCGAGAGGAGGAAGACCAGGTCGTCCCGGTGGGGGCCAAGGAGGGTCTGCCCCTTGAGGCGCTCCTCTTCCCGGCTTTCCTGAAGGGCCCGAAGGAACTCCCCCTGGACGCTTTCCTCCAGCCTAAGCCCCGCCTCCCCGGGGGAAAGGGCGCGGTAGACCTCCTGGAAAAGGGGAAGGAAGCGCCTAAGGAAGCGCCGCCTGAAGGCCATGATCTCCTCCCCGTAACGGGCCAGCTCCCGGTCCCACACCTCCAGCCCCTCTCCCCCCGCCTTCAGGAGGGCGTTCCGTTGGCGGAGGGCCTTCTCGTAGGCGGAGAGGAGGGCGGCGTAGCGCCTGGAAAAACGGGAGAGCAGCCGGTCCAAGAAGCCCCGCCTTTCCTCCTTGGCCCCCAGGACCACCTCCACGTCCTCGGGAAGGACCAGCACCGAACCCGGAAGCTCAAAGAGGGCCCTTAGGCCCACAGGCCTCTCGTTGAGGCGCACTTCCCGGCCCTCCGGGGTGATCCTCTGCTCCGCCCGGTAAACCCCGAACTCCGTCTCCACCTCCGCCTGGAGCCAGGCCTCCTGGGCCCCAAAACGCACCAGGTCCCCCAACGCCCCCCGCACCTCCCCACCGAGGACCAGGTGGAAGGCGAGGAGGAGGCTCGTCTTCCCCTGGGCGTTCCCCCCCACCACGGCGAAGAGGCCTCCCGGGGGGAGAAACTCCGAAAAGGCCAGGTTGCGGAAGTGCTTTTGCCGGAAGGAGAGAAGCCGCATCAGAGCCGAACCCTTCGGAAAAGGGTGGGTAGGCCCAGGAGGACCAGAAGGAGGAGCCCGGCCCCAAGGAGGTAGGGCGCCTCGGGGGCCAGGCGGTAAAGCCCTGTGCCCAGAACGGGCCCCAGCATCCGCCCCAGGGCCTGGGCCGAGCTGTTGAGCCCGGCCACCAGGCCCTGCTCCCCTTCCCCCACCGCTAGGGAGAGGGCCGCCGTCACCCCCGGCCCCGCCAGGGCCGCGCCCGCCCCCTGGAGGGCCAGGCCCAGGGTCAGGACGGGAAAGCTGCGGGCCAGGATCAGGACCAGAAAGCCCGCAATCCCTAAGGGAAGGCCCAGGAGCAGGAGGGTCCGCGGAGGCCAGGAAAGCCTCCGCACCACGAACCCTTGGATGAAGACCGCCACCAGCCCGTAGAGGACCAAGGCCTCCCCCACGGCCCGGGCCGTGGCCACCCCGGAAAGCCCCAGGCGGTCTTGGAAGTAGAAGGCCACCGTCTGCTCCAGGGCCACGCTGGAAGTGTTCAGGGCAAACCCCACGAGGAGCAGGGGGAAGACCCTGGGGTCCAAGGGGGAAAGCCTCCCCCCCTCCCCGCTCCCCCGGGGCCGGGATTCAGGAAGGGCGAGGCGCACGAAGAGGGCGTTCAATAGGGCGATCCCCGCCGAGAAGAACACCGGTGCCAGAAGGCCCAAAAGGGCGGCAAGCCCCGCCCCCAGGGCGGGCCCGAGGATCACCGCTAAGCCGAAGGCCGCTCCCAGGAGGGCCATGCCTGCGGTACGGCCCTCCCGCCCGGTCACGTCGGCCACATAGGCCTGGGCCGTGGGCAGGGTGGCGGAGCTGAAGGCCCCCCCGAGGAGCCGCGAGAGGAGGAGGAGGGGGAAGAGGAGGCCCTGGGGCAAAAGGCCTTTCTGCCCCAGAAGGGCAAAGAACCCGAAGAGGAAAAAGCTGAAGGCGAAGCCCAGGATGCCCAAGAGGAGCACGGGCTTCCTGCCCCTTTCGCTCCGCCTGCCCCAGTAGGGGGAGAGGAGGAACTGCATCAGGGCGTAGCCCGTGGAGAAGAGGCCCACCTGGACCTCGCTTAGGCCAAGCTCCCGGGCCAAAGGCCCAAGGATAGGAAAGAGGATGGAAAGCCCCAGGACGCTGTTGAACAGGGTGAGGAAGAGGAGGGCAAGGGGCGACATGGGCCGATTTTAGCCGAAGCGCCCTGTGATGTAGGCTTCGGTCCGGGGGTCTTTGGGCTTGGTGAAAAGGGTCTCCGTGGGCCCAAACTCCACCATCTCCCCGTTGAGGAAAAAGGCGGTATAGTCCGAGACCCGGGCCGCCTGTTGCATGTTGTGGGTGACGATGACGATGGTGACCTGCTCTTTTAAGGTCAGCAGGAGGTCCTCGATGGCCTGGGTGGAGATGGGGTCCAGGCTGGCGGTGGGCTCATCCATGAGGAGCACCTCCGGCCCCACCGCCAGGGCGCGGGCGATGGTGAGGCGCTGCTGCTGTCCCCCGGAGAGGCCGCTCGCCGGGGCCCTGAGGCGGTCCTTGACCTCCTCCCAAAGGGCAGCCCCCTTGAGGGCCCGCTCCACGGCCTCGTCTAGCCGCTTGCGGTCGCGCACGCCTACGAGCTTGAGCCCCGCGGCCACGTTGTCGTAGATGGACATGGTGGGGAAGGCGGTGGGCTTCTGGAAAACCATGCCCACCCGGCGGCGCACCAGGACGGGGTCCACCCCAGGGGCATAGATGTTCTCCCCGTCCAGGAGCACCTCCCCCTCCACCTTGGCCGAAGGGGTCAGGTCGTGCATCCGGTTTAGGGCCCGGAGAAAGGTGGTTTTTCCGCAACCCGAGGGGCCGATGAGGGCGGTGATCCGGTGCCGGTAGAGGGGCAGGCTCACCCCCCCACCCACCCCCACGCCCAGGCGGGTGCCGTAGCGGACCACGAGCTTCCGGGACTCCATGTGCACGTCCAGGGCTTCCTTGACCATCTAGAACCTCCTCCTCGAGGCCCAGCGGGCGAGCAGGCTCGTCAGGGTGATGAACCCGAAGAGCACGAGGCCAGCGGCCCAAGCCTTCTGGTGCCAGTCCTCGTAGGGGCTAATGGCGAAGGCGAAGAGCCTCAGGGGCAGGGTGTCCATGGGCTTCAGGGGGTTGAGCTCCAGGAGGGGGCTGCCGAAGGCGGTGAAGAGGAGGGGAGCGGCCTCCCCGGCCGCCCGGGCGAAGGCCAGGAGGATGCCGGTGATGAGCCCGGCCCGGGCCGTGGGCAGCACCAGGGAGAGGATGACCCGCCAGCGGGGAAGCCCCAGGGCGAGCCCGGCCTCCCGAACCTCCTTGGGCACCAAGGAGAGCACCCCCTCGGTGCTCCGGGCCAGGATGGGGATCATGAGGAAACCCAGGGCGAAGGCCCCGGAGAGGCCGGAGAAGCCCCCCATGGGCTTCACCACGAGGATAAAGGCCAGAAGGCCAAAGAGGATGGCGGGCATCCCGTTCAGGGTGTCCGAGAGGAGCCTCAGGTAGGGGTTCAGGGGGTGGTCGGGGTACTCGGCGAGGAGGATCCCCGCCGCAAGCCCAAAAGGTAAGGCGAGGAGGAGGCCCAGGCCGTCCACGATGAGGGTACCCACGATGGCCTGCCTGAGGCCCCCTCCCGCCTCCCCCGGGGGGCGCATGTCCTTGAGGAAGAAGTCCAGGTTTAAGGCCCCTAGCCCCTGGAAGAGGGCGTAGACCAGGACCAGGAAGAGGACCAAAAAGGCGAGAAGGGTGCCCAGGGCCACGAGGGCCAGCATGAGACGCTCCACCCGGTAGCGCCGCCTTAAGGCCAGGTCCCTCTCCCGGCTCATAGGACCCCCTTCACCAGGCGCTCCTGGCGCCGGAGCACGTAGGCGGCGGTGAAGTTGACCGCCATGGACACCAGGAAGAGGAGGAAGCCCACCCCGATCAGGGCGGAGAGGTGCAGGTCTTCCACCGCCTCGGTGAACTCGTTGGCAATGACGCTAGGCATGGTGGCCGCCCCGCCGAAGAGGGTGTAGGGGAGCTTGTGGGAGTTGCCGATCACCATGGTCACCGCCATGGTCTCCCCCACGGCCCGGGCCAGGGCCAGGAAGGCCCCGGCGAGGATGCCGCCCCGGGCCAGGGGCAGGATGGCCAGGCGCATCACCTCCCAGCGGGTAGCCCCCAAGGCGTAAGCGGCCTCCCGGTGCTCCCTGGGCACCAAGGCGATGGCGTCCCGGGCCAGGGCGGCGGTGTAGGGAACGATCATGGAGGCCAGGATCAGGACGGCGGTCATCAGGCCGTAGCCCGTGGGGACGCCCAGGAGGGGGAGAAGGCCTGGGGCGTGCTCCGCCGCCCAGAGGTAAAGGGGAAGCTGGAGCTTGTCCCTGAGCCAGGGGGCCAGGACAAAGATGCCCCAAAGGCCGTAGACCACGCTGGGCACCGCGGCCATGAGGTCCAGGAGGAAGTTCAGGATCTGGGCGAGCCACCTCGGGGCGTACTCCGCGGCGAAGATGGCCGCCGCCAGGGCGGGGAAGAAGGAAAGGAAAAGGGCGGAGAGGCTCACGATCAGGGTGCCCAGGATGTAGGGCCAGGCCCCGAAGGTCTTCTCCAGGGCCGGGTCCCACTCCTTCCCTAAGGCGAAGCCCAGGAGGCCGAACCGGCCTAGGGCCAGGCTCCCCCCCCGGTAGAGCTCGTAGGCCATGAGGAGGGCCAGGGCCACCACCCCGAGGGCCAGAAGCAGGAGGACCAGGGCGAAGACCCGGTCGCCGAAGTGGGTGTAGAGCCGCTTCATGGGCAACCCCTCTACAAGATAAGGGGTGGCCCCGGGAAAGGCCACCCTCTAGGAAAGGGGCTCTACCGGCCCACGATCTCCTTGCCCAGGGGCTTGCCCTCGTAGGTCACACGGGCGAGGAGGGCCAAGGCCCGCTGCTGGGCCACCGGGGAAAGGGCCCCGTAGGTGAGGGGCTCGTTGTACTTCTGCCCCTCGGTGAGGATCCACCTCACGAACTCCACCAAGGCCCGGGCCTCGGCCTCGGACTTCACCGCCTTGTTGACGGAGAGGTTCTCGTAGAGGAGGAGGTAGGTGAAGCTGGCGATGGGGTAGCCGTCAGGAGCGGCGGTATCGGTGAGGGAGACCCGCATGTCCCCGGGAAGGGGCACGTTGGCCGCCGCCTTCATGGAGGCCAGGTCGGCCAGAACGAAGCGCCCCGCCTTGTTCCGCACCGCCCCGTAGGCCAGGCTGTTCTGCTTGGCGTAGGTGAGCTCCACGTAGCCGATGGCCCCCGGGGTCTGCCGCACCACCCCGGCCACGCCCTCGTTGCCCTTGCCGCCCACGCCCACGGGCCACTCCACGCTGGTGCCCCGGCCCACCTTTTGGGCCCACTCTCGGGAAACCTTGGCCAGGTAATCGGTAAAGACATAGCTCGTGCCCGAGCCATCGGAGCGGTGGACCACGGTGATGGGGAGGGGGGGAAGCTTCACGCCGGGGTTCAGCTCTTGCAGGGCGGGGTCGTTCCAGGTCTTGACCTTGCCCAGGTAGATGTCGGCCAGGACAGGTCCGGTGAAGCGCAGGGGTTCCTTGACCCCGGGCAGGTTGTAGACGGGGACCACCGCCCCCAGGGCGTAGGCGAGGTTGAGGGCCTGGGTCTTGAACCGCTCCCGAACCTCCTTGAGGCGCCCGTCATCCAGGGGGGCATCGGAGGCGCCGAAGTGGACGGTCTGCTCCAGGAACTGGCGGATCCCGCCTCCGGAGCCGATGGACTGGTAGTTGACGCGCACCTTGCCCCCGGTGAGCCTCGTGTACTCGTCGGCGTACTTGGCCATCAGGGGGTAGGGGAAGGTGGCCCCCGCCCCCACCAGGGTGAGGGTCTGCTGCGCCAAGCCTAGGCCCGCCAGGGCCACCCACGCCAGTAGGACTCCTCTTGCTCGCATCGCTCCAACCTCCCACCCGTACTCTGACCCCCCTCTGTCAGGAGAAGGTCAGGGCCCTCGAGACCTGCCAGGTTGTAAAGCCCCCTGCGGATCACCGCGCCCCCAAGGAGCCTCTCCCCCTGGTAGAAGACGGCGCTCTGCCCCGGGGTCACGGCGAAAACAGGGCTAGCCAGGCGGAGGCGCAAGGGGTTTAGGGACTCCACCCGGGCCCTTACCGGGGGCGTGCGGTAGCGCACCTGGACCTCCACCTCCTCGCCGAGCTCGGCGAGGAGGTTCACCCCTTCCCCCTCGAGGCCACCCCAGTAACAGGCCTCCTTGGGCCCCACGTAGACCACGTTCCTCTCCGGGTCCACCCCCACCACGTACCGCTCCAGGTGGGGCTTGGAAAGCCCGAGGCCCTTCTTCTGGCCCACCGTGTAAAGGCTTGCCCCCTGGTGCTCCCCCACCACCTCCCCCGTCAAGGCGTCCACGAGGGGGCCGGGCCTGGGCTTCAGGCGCTCCTGGAGAAAGCCCTTCACGTCCCCGGCCACGAAGCAGAGGTTCTGGCTCTCGGGCTTTTTGGCCGTGGGGAGGCCCGCCCTCTCGGCGAGGGCCCGCACCTCGGGCTTGGTGAGCCCCCCCACGGGGAAGAGGAGGTGGGGAAGGGCCTCCTTGGGGGTGCCCCAGAGGAAGTAGCTCTGGTCCTTCCTTGGGTCAAGGCCCCGAAAAAGGGCCTCCCCCTCCTTCCGCACGTAGTGGCCGGTGGCCACATAGTCCAGCCCGAGCCTCCGGGCCTGCTTGAGCAGGGCCCCGAACTTGACAAAGGTGTTGCACCGGGCGCAGGGGTTTGGGGTGCGCCCCCGGGCGTAGTCCTCGAGGAAGGGCCGGATGATCGCCTCCTCAAAGACCTCCCGGTAGTCCAGGAGGTAAAAGGGGATGCCGAGGAGGTCCGCCACCCGCCTGGCCTCATAGGCGGCGTCCGGGGTGCAGCAGCTCTCCCAGGCCCGGGGCGCCTTCGCCTCCAGGCTCAGGGGGGGCAGGTCGGGCCAAAAGCGCATCATGGCCCCCACCACCTCGTAGCCCGCCTCCTTGAGGAGGAGGGCGGCCACGGAGGAGTCCACCCCCCCGGACATGGCCACGAGAACCCGCCTCATGCCGCCACCCGCTCGCCCAAAGCGGCCTCGGTGCTCCTTATGGCCACCTCCACCATCTCCGGGGTGGGCTCGGCCACGGTGAGGGCCTGGAAGCGGAAGCCGAGCTCCCTGAGGAACCGGGAAAGGGGGTTCTCGTGCCGCGCGGAGAAGTAGAGGAGCTCAAAGGCCAGGGCCGCCACCAGGGGCAGGAAGAGGACCCTCGCGAGAAGCCGCCACCAGAGGACCTCAGGGGCCGGGATCAGGCTGTAGACCAGGACCGAGACCCCCACCACGAAGGCGAGGAAGGTGGTGCCGCACCGGGGGTGGAAGCGGGGCTGGGCCAGTACGTTCTCCACGGTGAGGGGGAGGCCCTTCTCGTAGGCGTGGATGGCCTTGTGCTCCGCCCCATGGTACATGAAGAAGCGCTGGATCTCCGGCAGGCGGCCGATGAAAAGGAGGTAGCCCACGAGGAGCCCCACCTTGAGGAGGCCGGCCAGGAGGTTGTAGAGCACGGGGTGCCGGGCGGGATCTACGAGGAGCCCGGAAAGGAAGCCGGGGAAGACGATGAAAAGGGCAAGGCCGAGGAGGAGGCTCACCGCCACCGTCCCCCAAAGCGCCCCCTTGGGAAGCTCCTCCCCCGCAAGCTCGGCGCTCCGGGCCAGGGCCCGGTAGCTCACGCTAAGGGCGTCCCAAAGGGCCACCACGCCCCGGAGGAGGGGGAGCCTCGCCCAGGGGTAGCGCTCAGCCAGGGCCTTCTCCTCGTGGCGCTCCACGTGGATCTGGCCCTCGGGCAGGCGCACGGCCAAGGCCCAGGCCCAGGGGGCCTTCATCATCACCCCCTCGAGGGCCGCCGCCCCCCCGAGGGTGGCCTTCTGGGCGAGAAAGAGAAGCCACATCCCTCCCATTCTGCCACGCCCCCGTGGTAAAACGTGGGACGTGATTACCCTGAAGCGCGCCACGACCGGCCTGGCCGACGGACAGGCCCCCCTCAAGGTAGCCTGGGTCAAGGAAGGTGCCCTCCTCCCCCAGGGCGAGGCCCTGGACGCCCGCCTCGGGGGGCTTTTGCGGCGGGCCCTGGCCGGGGTGGGGCTTAAGGCGGGGGAGAGCCTCCTCCTCCACACGGAGGAGGGCGCTGTCCTCCTCTTCGGCCTCCTGGAGGACGCCCGCGAAAGCGGGGGGAAGCTCGCCCAGGCCCTCCTCCGGCTCGCCTTCCCCGAGGCCCTGGTGGAGCCCCTGGAGGAGGCCTACCCCCTGGCCGAGGGGCTCCTCCTCGGGGCCTACCGCTTTGACCGGCACAAGACGGAGAAGGAGGCGAAGGCCCTCACCCTCCACCTCCCGGGCGTCCCCGAGGAGCTTCTTGCGCGGGCGGGGAAGGTGGCGGAAGGGGTCTATTTTGCCCGGGACCTGGTGAACGAGCCCCCAAACCTCCTCACCCCGGAGGCCCTGGCGGAGCGGGCCCTGGAGCTTCGCGCCTTGGGCGTGGAGGTGGAGGTGCTGGACGAGAAGGCCATCAAGGAGCTCGGCATGGGGGCCTTCCTCGCCGTGGCCCAGGGCTCGGAGAACCCGCCCCGCTTCCTCAAGCTCCGCTACGCCCAAGAAGGGGCGAGGGCCCGGCTGGACCTGGTGGGCAAGGGCCTCACCTTTGACTCCGGGGGCTACTCCTTGAAGCCCACGGAGGGCATGGCCACCATGAAGGGGGACATGGCGGGGGCGGCGGCCGTCCTGGGGGCCTTCAAGGCCGCGGCCCTCCTGGGCCTTCCCGTGGAGCTAAGGGGCTACATCGCCGCCTGTGAGAACCTGATCTCCGGGCGGGCCTACCGGGTGGGGGACGTGCTCAAGACCCTTTCCGGCAAGACCGTGGAGGTGATGAACACCGACGCCGAGGGGCGCCTCACCCTAGCGGACGCCCTGGCCTACGCTCAACGGGAGGGGGCCGAGCGCATCCTGGAGCTCTCCACCCTCACGGGAGCGGCCGTGGTGGCCCTGGGGGAGGAGGTGGCCGCCCTCTTCGCCACGGACGGGGCCTGGGGGGAGACGGTGCGGGAGGCGGCGCAGAGGGCGGGGGAGAAGGTCTGGCCCATGCCCCTGGAGAGGGCCTACCGGGAGAAGCTGAAAAGCCCCGTGGCCGACCTGAAGAACGTGGGGGACCGAAACGGCGGGGCCATCACCGCCGCCCTCTTCCTTTCGGAGTTCGTGAAGGTGCCCCTCGTCCACCTGGACATCGCCGGCCCCGCCTTCGCCAAGAAGGCCCACGCCCTGGGCCCGGAGGGGGGGACGGGCTTCGGCGTGCGCACCCTCCTCGAGGTGGCCCAGGCCCTCTGATCCCACCCCATGGGGGCCCCGGTAGAAACTCCCCGCGAGGTTTTCGCTAGGAGCACAGGAACCAAAAGCCAAGGGTAGGAACCCCGCCCGGAAAGGTGGGGGGCGGGCCCGGCCACTGGGGTATACTGGACGGTGAGCGCCCATGAGCCCAGCCGAGGTGCAACGCCTGCTCCAGGCCCTCTCCCAGGCCCAGGGCCAAGCCGTCCTGGCTACCCTCATCCGGGTCAGGGGCTCGGCCTACCGGCGGGAGGGGGCCAAGATGCTCGTCCTCCCCGACGCCACCACGGTCTGCAGCCTCTCCGGCGGCTGCCTCGAGCCCGACGTGGCCCAGCGGGCCCTGGAGGTCCTGAGGACGGGTGAACCCCTCCGGGTGGCCTACGACCTGGAGGAGGACACCGTCTGGGGGCTCGGCCTCGGGTGCGGGGGGAGCGTGGAGGTCTACCTGGAGCCCCTCTCCGACCCCCTCCTGAAGGCCTTCCTGGAGGGCCTAGAGGAGGAGTCCCCCAGCCTCCTGGCCACCGTCCTCTCCGGCGGGAAAGGGCGCCTCCTCTACCGCGAGGGGCGCTGGGAGGGGAGGGTGGAGCCGGAGGCGCTGGAGGCCCAGGTGAGGGCCCACGGGGAAGCCCTCCTTCAGGCCCAAACCCCCCGGGCCTGGCTCCTGGAGGTGGCAGGGGCCGAGGTCTTCCTGGACCCCCACGCCCCGCCCCTGGAGCTCGTCCTCTTCGGGGGCGGGCACGACGCCATCCCCCTAGCCGAGCTGGCCCGGCGCTATGGCCTCAAGGTCACCGTGGTGGACCCCCGGTCGGCTTACGTCCACGAGGGAAACTTCCCCGGTTGCCGCCTGGTCCTGGCCCACCCCGAGGGCCTTCCCGAGGGGCTTCTGGGCCCGAGGAGCTACGCCGTCATCATGAACCACCACCTGGAGCGGGACCGCAAGACCCTGGCCTACGCCCTGCGCTCCCAGGCCCCCTACATCGGCGTCCTGGGGCCGCGGGAGCGCTTCGCCAAGCTCAAAGACGCCCTGGAGGCCGAGGGCTTCCGCTTCGGGCCGGAGGCCATGGCCCGCATCCACAACCCCGTGGGCCTGGACCTGGGGGCCGAGGGGCCGGAGGAGGTGGCCCTTTCCATCCTGGGCGAGGTCCTGGCCGTTTCCCGCGGGTACGAGGGGGGCTTCCTGAGGGCCCGGCCGGGGAAGGTGCACAAGTAGTGCACGGCCTCCTCCTCGCCGCCGGGGGGGCAAGCCGCATGGGGGCCCCCAAGCTCCTCCTCCCTGCCCCGGAGGGCACCCTCCTCCTGCGCCTGGCCCGCCTCCTGAGGCAGAACCTGCCCGGGGAGGTGGCGGTGGTCCTGGGGCGGGAGGCCCTCCTCCACCGCCGGGCCCTCTCGGGGCTCAGAGGGGTGCGCCTCGTCCGGGCCCGGCGGTGGCACCTTGGCCTGGCCGAAAGCCTTAAGGCCGGGCTCAAGGCCCTCCCCGAGGGACCGGTCCTCGTCCTCCCCGGGGACCAAGCGGGGGTGGGAGCGGCGGAGCTCGGGGCCCTCCTCGAGGCCTTCCGCGAGCCCGGGGTGCTTTCGGGGCTCAAGGGGGAGGCCCTAAGCCCCGCCATCCTGGGGACGAGGGCCCGGCGGGAGGCGCTCGGGCTCGAGGGGGACCGGGGGGCCAAGGGCCTCCTCCTGGCCCTGGGGGCCCGGGTGGTGGAGCTGGGGCCGGGCCCTTGGAGCCTGGACGTGGACACCTGGGCCGACTACCGGCGGCTCGTGGAGGCCCTGGGCTGGTCCCTCCCCTACCCTCCCCTTCCCCCCAAGGGCCCCCCCTACCCCGCCCTCCTCCGGCGGCCCCCCCTCTTTCGCCTGGGGCCCGCCCTCCTCCTCTACGGCCGCCCCGGGGCCTACGCCGGTCCCCTGCTGGCGGAGCGGGAGGCCCTCCGCCTCCTGGCCCGGGGAGCGGCCACCCTCCTCAGGGAAGGCCTCTGAGGCGGCGGAGGAAGGCCAACAGCTCCTCCCCCGTGCCCGCGGGGAGCAGGGCGTCCAGGTAGGGCAGGGCGGCCTGCATCCCCCGGGCCAGGGGGGCGTAGCCGGGGAGGCCCGCCAGGGGGTTGAGCCAGTAGATCCGGCGCACCCTCCGCCGCAACGCCCTCAGGGCCCGGGCCACCTCCTCGGGGTCCCCTTGGTCCAGGCCGTCGCTCAGGACAAAGAGGAGGCTCCGCCGGCCAAGCCTTCGGCCCTCGGCCTCGAGGAAGGCCCTGAGGCTCTCGCCAAGCCGCGTCCCCCCGGCGAAGTCCTCGGCCAGGCGGCCAAGCCCCGGCAGGGCCTCGCCCGGGGGGAGGGGAAGGAGGGGGGAGATGCGGGTGAGGCGGGTGCCGAAGGCGAAGGCCTCGAGGGGGAAGCCCCGGCCTTTCAGGGCCTGCAGGAGGAGGAAGAGGGCCCGGGCGTAGGGGGCCATGGAGCCCGAGACGTCCAGGAGGACGTAGTAGCGGTAGGGCTGACGCCGGGGCTTCAGGAAGCGGGGGTCCAGGACCTCCCCTCCCGTCCTCAGGGCCCGGCGCAGGGTAGCGGGGAGGGAGAGCCTTTCCCCCGCCCCGCCCCGGCGCCGCCTTCGCACGGGCCGCCGGGGCGGGGGAAAGGCCAGGGCCAGGAGGAAGCGGGAGAGGAGGAGGGCCTCCCCCGGGGCGAGGGCCTCGAGGGGGCGCCTGAGGAGGCGCTCCAGAGGGCTGTAGGCCCCCCTCAGGACCCCTTCCCCCTCCGCCTCCCCCGGGCCCAGGACGGGGAGGCTCCCCTGGGCCACCTGGTGGGGGAGGGCCTTGGGCCTAAGGAGGCCGAAGTAGCGGCGGAAGGCCCGGTCAAAGGCGGGGTAGTCCTCCTTGCGCCCCAGGAGCAAGGCCCGGGAGGCTAGGTAGAAGGCCTCCCCTTCCCAGGGAACGAGGAGGAGGCCCTGGAGCCAGGCCTGGATCTGGCCCTGGCCCGGCCGGACCCCCTCGGCCCGCAGGGCCTCCAGGAAGCCGAGAAGTCCCCGGAGGAGAGCCTCTTCCATCATCGCCTCCCTAGCCTTTGCTTTTGGTTCCTGCACTCCTGGCAAAAACCTCGCGGGGACTTTCCACCAAGGCCCGCATGGGGTGGGATCAGAGGAGAGGGAGAAGCTCCGCCAGGGCCCCCCGCACCCGCTCCACGTCCTCCCTGGCCTTGAGGAGAGCCCCGAGGGCGGGCTCCAGGACCCCGGGCGTCAGGTCCTCCGCCCCCAGGGCGAGGAGGGCGGCGGCGAGGTCCAGGGTCTCCGCCACCCCCGGGGGCTTGAGGAGGCCCAGGCCCCGCACCCGCTGCACCAGGGCCACCACCCTGCGGGCCAGGGCCTCGGGGAGCTCGGGGAGGCGGGCCCGCACGATCCTGAGCTCCTTCTCCAGGGAGGGGTAGTCAATCCAGTAGTAGACGCACCGCCGCCTCAGGGCGTCGTGGAGCTCCCGGGTGCGGTTGGAGGTGAGGAGGACGAAGGGCCGGGCCCTGGCCTTTAGGGTGCCGAGCTCGGGCACCGTGACCTGAAAGTCGGAGAGGACCTCCAGGAGGAAGGCCTCAAAGGCCTCGTCCGTGCGGTCCACCTCGTCAATGAGGAGGACGGCCTCCCCGAGCTCCAGGGCCTCCAGCACGGGCCTTTTCAGGAGGAACTCCTCCCGGTAGACGCTGGCCCGGAGGCGGGCCGGGTCCTTTTCCCCGATGGACTCCAGGAGGCGGATCTCCAGAAGCTGCCGGGCGTGGTCCCACTCGTAGAGGGCCTGCTCCAGCTCCAGGCCCTCGTAGCACTGGAGGCGGACCAGGGGCACGCCCAGGCCCTCCGCCAGGACCCGGGCCACCTCCGTCTTCCCCACCCCGGGCTCCCCCTCGAGGAGGAGGGGACGCCCCAGGCGGAGGGCCAGAAAGAGGGCGACGCTCAGGCCCTCCTCGGCGATGTACCGCCCCCTCTCCAGGAGGGCGGCCACCGCCGCCGGGCTTTCGGGGGAGAAGGCGGGCTTGGGGTCCATGGGGTTAAGGGTAGCACCCCAAGCCTAGGAAAAGCGCCCTCACCCGCCTAAGGCGCGCTCCAGGGCCCGCCGGGCCAGGACCCGGAGGAGGTGGAGGCGGTACTCGGCGCTGGCGAAGCGGTCCTCGGCCAAGGGGACGGGGGGCGTGTAGCCCTGGGTGGCCTCCTTGGGGCCCATCCCCTGCCTCAGGGCCGCCTCCACTCCCTCGAGGCGGAAAGGGGCGTAGGCGGCCCCGGTGGCCGCAAGGCGCACGTCCTTGAGGGCCTCCCCCTCCTTGAGGACCGCGGCCGCCACCCCCACCACCGCGTAGCCCGAGGCGGGGTGGGGGAACTTCTCGTAGGCGAAGCGGTAGCCGGGAAGCCTCGGCACCTCGAGGCCGAGGAGGATCTCCGTGGGGCCGAGGGCGGTCTGGAACATACCCTGGAAGAAGTCCCGGGCGGGGATCCGGCGCTCGCCCTGGGGCCCCCGGGCCCGGAGCTCGGCCTCCAGGGCCAGGATGGCGGCGGGGTAGTCTGCCGCGGGGTCGGCATGGGCCAGGCTCCCCCCGATGGTGCCCAGGTTGCGCACCATGGGGTCGCCGATCACCCGGGCCACCAGGGGGAGGAGGGGAAGGGAGGAGCGGGCGATCTCGGCGTGGGTGGTGAGGGCCCCCACGAAGTAGACCTCCCCCTCCTCGCGGATCCCCTTGAGCTCGGCAAGGCGGCCGATGTCCACGAGGAGGGCGGGGGTGGCGAGGCGGAGCTTCATGGCCGGGATGAGGGAGTGCCCCCCCGCGAGGAGCTTGGCCTCGGGGTTCTCCTCCAAAAGCCTGAGGGCCTCGTCCAGGTTCCGGGGACGGGCGTAGCGGAAGCTTGCGGGATACATGGCTGGCCTCCTAGTCGGCGGCCACGGGAGCCTTGTCCCGGAGGGCGCGCCAGATCTTCTCTGGGGTGAGGGGGAGGTCCAGGTGGCGGATGCCGAAGGGCCTAAGGGCGTCCATCACCGCGTTGGCCACCGCCGGGGTGGCGGCGATGGTGCCCGCCTCCCCCACCCCCTTGACCCCCAGGGGGTTCACCGGGGAGGGGGTCACGGTGGCGTCGTGCTCAATGGCGGGGAGGTACGGGGCCTTGGGCATGGCGTACTCCATGTAGCTGGAGGTGAGAAGCTGGCCGTTTTCGTCGTAGACGGCCTCCTCAAAGAGGGCCTGGCCGATGCCCTGGACCACGCCCCCCTCCACCTGGCCCTTCACCAGGAGGGGGTTGATCTGGTGGCCGCAGTCGTCCACGGCCACGTAGCGGAGGAGCTTGACCTCCCCGGTCTCGGGGAAGACCTCCACCACGGCCACATGGGTCCCAAAGGGGAAGACGAAGTTCTGGGGGTCAAAGAAGGCGGTGGCCTCGAGGCCGGGCTCCATCCCCTCGGGGAGGTTGTGGGCCAGGTAGGCCTGAAGGGCGATCTCCTGGAAGCTCTTGGCCTTCCCCGGCACCCCCTTGACCTGGAAGCGCCCCTCCTGGTACTCCAGGTCCTCGGGGGCCACCTCCAGGAGGTGGGCGGCGATGCGCCTCGCCTTGTCCAGCACCTTCTCCACCGCCCTGACGATGGCCGAGGCCCCCACGGGGGCGCTCCTGGAGCCATAGGTGCCCATGCCGAAGGGGATGCGGGCGGTGTCCCCATGGATGATCTCCACATCCTCCAGGGGAAGGCCCAGAAGGTCGGCCACCACCTGGCTGAAGGCGGTCTCGTGGCCCTGGCCGTGGCTGTGGGTGCCGGTGTAGACCTCCACCTTGCCCGTGGGGGCCACCCGCACCAGGGCGCTCTCCCAAAGCCCCGCCTGGGCCCCAAGCTGCCCCACCACCTTGGAGGGGGCGATGCCGCAGGCCTCAATGTAGCAGGCGAGGCCGATGCCGATGTAGCGCCCCTCTTTCCGCAGGGCCTCCTGCTCCTGGCGCAAGGCCCTATAGCCCACGAGCTCTAAGGCCCGGTCCAGGGCCCGCTCGTAGTCGCCCGAGTCGTAGACCAGGGCGACGGGGGTGGGGTAGGGGAAGGCGTCCTTGGGGATGAAGTTCCGGCGGCGGAGCTCGGCCGGGTCCATCCCGAGCTCGGCCGCGGCCACGTCCATGAGGCGCTCAATCAGGTAGCAGGCCTCGGGCCGGCCCGCCCCCCGGTAGGCGTCCACGGGGGTGGTGTTGGTGAAGACCCCCGTGACGCGGCAGTGGATGGCCGGGATCCTGTACTGGCCGGAGAGGAGGGTGCCGTAGAGGTAGGTGGGCACCGCCGGGGCGAAGAGGGAGAGGTAGGCCCCCATGTTGGCGAGGGTCCTCACCCTGAGCCCGAGGACGCGGCCTTCGGCGTCCAGGGCCATCTCGGCCTCGGTCTCGTGGTCCCGGCCTTGGGCGTCCATCTGGAAGCTCTCGGAGCGCCGGGCCGCCCACTTCACCGGGCGCCCCAGGCGCCTCGCCGCCACCAGGAGGGCCGCCTCCTCGGGATAAGGGTAGATCTTGCTGCCGAACCCCCCGCCCACGTCGGGGGCCACCACCCGGAGCTTGTGCTCGGGGATGCCCAGGATGAAGGCCGCGTGCATGAGGCGGTGGACGTGAGGGTTCTGGCTCGTGGTGTAGAGGGTGTACTCCCCCGTGCCCGGGTGGTAGTCGGCGAGGGAGGCCCGGGGCTCAATGGCGTTGGCGATGAGGCGCTGGTTCCGAAGCTCCAGGCGCACCACCCGGTGGGCCTTGGCGAAGGCCTCCTCCACCGCCTTCTCGTCCCCGATCTCCCAGGTGAAGGCCACGTTTCCCGGAGCCCCGGGGTGGAGCTCGGGGGCCCCGGGGGCCAGGGCCTTCCGCATGTCCGCCACCGCAGGCAGGGGCTCGTAGTCCACCTCCACCAGGAGGGCGGCGTCCTCGGCCTGGGCCCGGGTCTCCGCCACCACCACCGCCACCACCTCCCCCACGTGGTGGACCTCGTCCTTGGCCACCACGGGCCGAGGGGGGATCTTGAGGGTGGGGAGGAGCCAGCCCACGGGCATGGGCCTGACCCCTTCCTGGGCCAGGTCCTCCCCCGTGAGGACGGCCAGGACCCCGGGGGCCTTAAGGGCGGCCTCGGTGCGGACGGCCCGGATGCGGGCGTGGGCGTAAGGGGAGCGCACAAAGGCCGCGTGCACCATCCCCGGGAGGACGAGGTCGTCCGTGTAGGTACCCCGTCCGGTGAGGAACCGGTAGTCCTCCTTCCGCTTCACCGCCTGACCGATATAGGCCATAGGCCCTCACCTCCCCTAGTCCGCCGCCTGGGCCGCCATCCGCTCCGCGGCCCAGCGGATGGCCTCCACGATGCCCTGGTAGCCCGTGCAGCGGCAGAGGTTGCCCTCGAGGTAGTGGCGGATCTCCTCCTCCGTGGGGTTCGGGTGCTCCTGGAGGAGGGCGTAGGCCGCCATGACCATCCCCGGGGTGCAGAAGCCGCACTGGAGGCCGTGCTTCTCCCGGAACCCCTCCTGGATGGGGTGGAGGCCGTTGTGGGACAGGCCCTCCACGGTGAGGACCTCGAGGCCGTCCGCCTGGACGGCGAAGACGGTGCAGCTCTTCACCGCCTTCCCGTCCAAAAGGACGGTGCAGGCCCCGCACTGGGAGGTGTCGCAGCCCACGTGGGTCCCGGTGAGGCCCAGCGTCTCCCGGAGGTAGTGGACCAGGAGGGTCCTGGGCTCCACCTCGTGCCGGTACTCAACCCCGTTCACCCTGACTTGGATCGGCACCCTTTCCATACCGCCTCCCTAGCTCCGCCTCCAGGTTGCGGAAGAACTGCTCGGCCAGACCCTGGGCCGCCCCCTGGAGGAGCCGCCCCCCAAGCCCCGCCAGGGTGCCCATGAGCCGGGCCTCCCCCTCGTAGCGCACCCGGGTGGCCTCCCCCTCGGGGAGGAGCTCCACCCGCCCCTCCCCCTCGGCCCGGCCCAGGGGGCTCTGCACCTCCAGGCCCAGGGTGAGCCCCTCGGGAGGCCTGCGGTCCTTGACCCGCACCCAACCCTGGAAGCGGCCCCGCAGGGGCCCCAGGGCGAGCTCCAACACGGCCCGGTACCGCCCCTCCCCCTCGGGGACCAGCTCCTTGGCCCCGGGCACCGCCCTCACGAGGACCTCGGGGTCCTCCAGGGCCTGGAAGAGGGCCTCGCGCCCGAACGGTAGGGTCTTCTCCCCTTGCAGATGCATGGCCTTCGCCCTTGCCTCCGATTCTAACCCTGGTTTCGCCCCTGCGGTCAAGGCCGGGCGGGACAATGTGGGCTGGGGTACAAACCAGGAGGGCGTCCCGCATCCAAGGGGACCCTCCCGGGCGTAGGGCTGGGGAGCGGCTGGACGAGCTGGGGGAGGGGCCGGATCCCCTGGCCGTCTGGTCCATCCCTGAGCGGCTGGGGGAGGTGGGAGAGAGGCTCAGAACCCTCCTCCCCCTGGACTGGCGGATCCTGGGCGCGGTGGACGGGGAGCTCTTCCGCATGCCCGCAGAGTTTCTCCTGGATGAGGAGCTCCGGGTGGTCCGGGCCCACGGGGCGGACCGCCTCCCCCTCCCCGAGGTCCTGGCCTGGGCCCGGGCAAACCCCGGATAGGACCCGGACGCCCCTTGCGGCCGCCGGAGGCTTCCGGTAAGGTGGGGGCAGATGGCAAACTACCGCGCGATGCTGGACCTCTCGGGCCGGGGAGCTTTGGTGGTGGGGGCGGCCTCGGGGATCGGCCGGGCCTCGGCGGAGGCCCTCGCCGCCTTCGGGGCCAGGGTCCTCCTGGCCGACCGGGACGAGGGGGGCCTCGAGGCCGCCCTCAAGGCCCTCCGCGAGGCGGGGGGGGAGGCGGAGGCCCTTGCGCTGGACGTGGCCAAGCCCGACGCCGGGGAGCGGGCGGTGGGCTTTGCCCTGGAACGCTTGGGCCGGTTGGACGTCCTGGTGGTCACCCCGGCCATCAACGTCCGCAAGCCCCTCCTGGACTACACCGACGAGGAGGTGGACCGGGTGGTGGACCTGAACCTCAAGGCCACCTTCCGCCTCCTCCGGGCGGGGGGGAGGGCCATGCGGGAGGGGGGTGGGGGGAGCCTCATCGCCCTGGCCTCCATCCGGGCCCTGGTGGTGGAGCCCGGCCAGGGGGTCTACGCCGCCACCAAGGCGGGGATCCTCCAGATCGTCCGCGCCCTGGCCGCAGAGCTTGGGCCCCACGGGGTGCGGGCGAACGCCGTGGCCCCCGGGCCCATAGAGACCCCCCTCACCGCCCCCATCCGGGCCCACCCAGCCTGGTACCGGGCCTACGCGGAGAAGACCGCCCTCCTGCGCTGGGGCAGGCCCGAGGAGGTGGCCATGGCCGTGGTCTTCCTGGCCTCCCCCGCCGCAAGCTACATCACCGGGACCCTCTTCCTGGTGGACGGCGGCTGGACGGCGGTGGACGGCCGCTTCACCCCGCCCCTTTGAACCCCGTGGAACGGGCCCTTCTGGCGGCAGAGGCGGTGGAGGAGAAGGAGGTGGTGGACCTCCTTAAGGCCCTGGTGCGGATCCCGAGCCACCACCCGGGGCCCGGAGAGGAGGGGGTGGTGGCCTTCCTCGAGGCCTTCCTCAAGGAGCGCGGCCTCAGGCCCTTCCGCCAGGAGGCGGCCCCGGGGCGGCCCAACCTGGTGGTGGACCTGGGCGAGGGGGAGGGAGGCCTCCTCCTCGAGGGGCACACGGACGTGGTCACCCCGGGGGACGAGGCCCTCTGGCGCTACCCGCCCTACGCCGGGGTGGTGGAGGGGGGAAGGCTTTTCGGCCGGGGGGCCTGCGACATGAAGGGGGGCCTCGCCGCCCTGGTGGGGGCTTTGCTCGCGGTAAAGCGGGCCCTGGGAAAGCTCCCCCGCCCCTTGCGCCTTGCCGCCCTCGCCGACGAGGAAGGCCTGATGCTTGGGGTGAAGGCCTTCGTGAAGGCGGGCCTCGCCCGGGGCTTCCAGGGGGCTGTGGTGGCCGAGCCCGAGGAGATGGAGGTCTGCCTCGTCCAGAAGGGGGCCCTCCGCCTCCGCCTTCGCTTCCCCGGGCGGATGGCCCATGGGGCCATGCCCTACGCCGGGGAGAACCCCATCCCCAAGGCGGCCCGCTTCGTCCTGGAGCTAAAGGAGGTGGAAAGGCGCCTGCAGGAGCGCTTCCCCCACCCCTACCTGGGCCCCCCCTACCTCACCCCCACCCGCCTCCTGGCCACGGCGGGGGAGGGTCAGCTCAACGTCATCCCCGCCGAAGCCGAGGTGGCCCTGGACGTGCGCACCACCCCGGGGGTGGACCACGCCCATCTGGTGGAGGAGCTCGCCGCCCTCGCCGGGGTAGGGGTGGAGGTCCTGGAGGACCGCCCCCCCGTGGAGACCCCCAAGGAGGACCCCCTGGTCCGGGCGGCGGAGGAGGCCCTAAGGCTCCTCGGCCTTCCCGTGCGGCACGGGGGGGTGCCCGGGGCCACGGACGGCACCTTCCTCCGGGCCTGGGCGGGGCTTCCCGTGGTGGTCCTGGGGCCGGGGCAGAAGACCCTGCCCCACCAGGTGGACGAGTGGGTGGACCTGGAGGAGGTGGTCCAGGCCGCCCGGGTCTACGCGGCCCTGGCGGTCCTTTTTGTGAGCTAGGGCCTTTCCACGCTTCCACGGCGTGGTAGGGTGCACGGAAGAGGAGGGGCAGATGCGGCACTGGATCGGTTTCGTGTGGCTTTTGGGCCTGGCCCTGGCCCAGACCCGGGGCGGGGAGCTTAAGGTGGCCGTCTTGGCCGAGCCCCCGGTGCTGGACCCCACGGCCTCCACCAGCCAGGAGATCGCCCGGATGCTCTACGACAACGTCCTCCAGGGCCTGGTGAAGTTCAACGAGAAGGGGGAGATCGTCCCCGCCCTGGCCGAGCGGTGGCAGGGGAGCCCCTCCAGCCTTACCTGGACCTTTTACCTCCGCAAGGGCGTGCGCTTCCACAACGGGAGCCCCTTCACCGCCGAGGACGTCCTCTTCAAGTTCCAGCGGGCCAAGGACCCCAGGTCCGGCCACACCCACCCGGAGTACTACCGGGACATCGCCGCCGTGGAGGCCAAGGACCCCTATACCGTGGTCTTCCGCCTCCGCCAGCCCGACCAGGACTTCCTCTTCAACCTGGCCCGCCCGGACTCGGTGATCGGGCCTAAAGGTCGGGTGGAGGAGCAGAAGACCCAGCCCATCGGCACCGGGCCTTTCCGCTTCGCCGCCTGGGAGCGGGGGGTGGGGGTGCGGCTGGAGCGCTTTGACGGCTACTACGAGCCCGGCCTCCCCTACCTGGACCGGGTCTTCTTCCGCTTCCTCCCCGACCAGAACGCCCAGCTCGCCGCCCTAAGGGCCGGGGACATCCAGGTCATCGGCCTCGGGGTGAGCCCGGAGAACGCCCTGGTCCTGCAAAAGGACCCCAACTTCAAGGTGGTCTCCGGGTTCACCACCACGGAGATCACCGCCGGGATGAACAACAGCCGGCCCCCCTTCAACGACCTAAGGGTGCGCCGGGCCATCCAGCACGCCGTGGACAAGAAGGCCCTGGTGGAGGGGGTGATGCTGGGCTACGGCACCCCCATCGGCAGCCACCGCTCCCCCGGGGAGCGCTGCTACGTGGACCTCTCGGGGCTTTACCCCTACGACCCGGCCAAGGCCAAAGCCCTCCTCCAGGAGGCGGGCTACGGGCCGGGTAACCCCTTGCGCTTCACCTTCACCCTGGCCGCTCCCTACCCCTACGAGAGGCGGCTTGGGGAGGCCATCGCCGCCCAGCTCGCCCAGATCGGGGTGCAGGCCCGGCTGGAGGTGGTGGAGTGGGCCACCTGGCTCTCCCGGGTCTTTAGGGGCGCGGACTACCAGATGACCATCATCGGCCACTCGGAACCCCACGACATCGGCATCTACGCCAACCCGGGCTACTACTTCCGCTACGACTCCCCCCGCTTCCGGGAGCTCTACGCCCGCTACCTCCGCACCCCCGATCCCGACAAGGCCTGCGAGCTGATGAAGGAGATGCAAAGGCTTTTAGCCCAGGACGCCGTCAACCTCTGGGTGATGAACGCCCCCTACCTGGCGGCCATGCGCAAGGAGGTCATGGGCTGGTGGCCCAACCAGCCCACCCCGAGCCTCAACGTGACCCGGGTCTACCTGGCGCGGTAGATGGCGGCCTACGCCTTTAGGCGCCTCCTCCTGGCCCTGGCCACGTGGTGGCTTGCGGGCACCCTGGCCTTCGCCCTGCTCCTCCTCCTGCCGGGCGACCCGGTGCAGGCCATCCTGGGCCTCGAGGCCTCCCCTGAGGCCCGCGCCGCCCTCGAGCGCTCCCTGGGCCTGGACCGGCCGCCCCTGGAGCGCTACGGGCTCTGGCTTTCGGGCCTCCTGCGCCTGGACCTCGGCGAGTCCATCCGCTACGGGAGGCCGGTGCGGGCGCTTGCGGCGGAGCGGCTCCCCCTCACCCTCGCCCTCGTCCTCCTCGGGCTTGGGGGGGCGCTCCTCCTCGCCCTCCCCCTCGCCCTCCTCGCCGTGCGCTCCCAGACCTTAGATCTCGCCCTGAGCGGCTTCATGGGCCTCCTCCAGTCCCTCCCCACCTTTTTCCTGGGGGTGGTCCTCCTCTACGCCCTCGCCGTCCACCTCCCCCTCCTTCCGGCGGGCGGGTTCCCGGGGTGGGAGGACCCCGGGGAGGCCTTCCGTCACCTCCTCCTCCCTGGCCTCACCCTGGCCCTGGCCCGGGCGGCGATCCTCTTCCGCATGGCCCGGGGAAGCCTCCTCGAGGTCCTCTCCCAGGACTACATCCGCACCGCCCGGGCCAAGGGGGTACCGGAGGGGTGGGTCCTCCTCAAGCACGCCCTGAGGCCCGCAAGCCTCCCCCTGGTCACCGTCTTGGGCCTCGAGGGGGGGTTTCTCCTCACGGGGGCGGTGGTGGTGGAGGCGGTCTTCGCCCTGCCTGGGCTCGGCAGCCTCGCCCTCACCGCCCTCGAGGCCCGCGACTACCCCCTCCTGCAGGGGCTTGTCCTGGTCCTGGCGGGCCTCATCGTCCTCTTCAACCTGGCGGTGGACCTCCTCTACGGCCTTCTGGACCCCAGGGTGGAGTATGCGTAGCCCAAGCCTCTTCCTGGGCACGGCCCTCGTGGGCCTCTTCCTGGCCCTGGCCCTCGCCTCCTTCCTCTACCCCGTGGACCCCAACGCCCCGGACTTCCTCCGGCGCCTAAGCCCCCCCTCCCCCAGCCACCCCCTGGGCACCGACCCCTTCGGCCGCGACCTCCTCGCCCGCCTCCTTCACGGGGCCAAAAACGCCCTCCTGGTGGGCGGGATCGCGGTGAGCGTGGGGTTCTTCCTGGGGGTGCCCCTGGGGCTTTTGGCGGGGTACCTGGGAAAGGGGTGGGACGGCGCCCTGAACCTCCTCACCGAGACCCTCTACGCCCTTCCCGCCCTCCTCCTGGCCCTCCTCTTCGCCGCGCTTATGGGGCCGGGCGCGGGGAGCAGCATGCTGGCCGTGGGCCTCGCCATGGTCCCCGCCTTCTTCCGGGTGGCCCGGGCGGGGGCCCTGAGCCTCAAGGCGGCCCCCTTCGTGGAGGCGGCCCTGGCCCTTGGGGCCACCCCCACCCGGGTCCTCCTCCACCACCTCCTCCCCAACCTCCTGGGGCCCCTTTTGGTCCAGGCGAGCCTGGCCTTCGCCGCCGCCCTCCTGGCCGAGGCGGCCCTGGCCTACCTGGGCCTGGGGGTCCAGCCCCCCGATCCGAGCCTTGGCC